>JBNKHC010000383.1:0-25053 GCA_050290145.1 Kiloniellaceae bacterium
TTCGATGGTGTAGAAGGCGTCGCCCAGGTCAGCGGCGGCCGTGCGCCCCGGTGCCTCGGCATCGTCCCACAGCTTGCCGATCTTCTTGGCGAGGACCGTGCCGGAGTTGCTGTCGATGATCTGGCGCAGGTCAGCGGGCAGTGATTCGTAACGCTCCCGGTTCATGGCGAAGAGGAAGACCGCCGTGTAGAGGCCGCGCTCGCCGCCGATCTCCGTATGGCTGGAGGTCAGTTCGTGCACCTTCAGCGGCAGGGTTACTTCATAGGGCAGCGCCGCCCCGTCGATGACGCCGCGCGAGAGCGATTCCGGCACCGCTGGCACCGGCATCCCCACCGGGGCGGCACCGAGGGCCTGCAGGGCGGCATTGGTCAGGCGCGTCGGCGCGCGCAGCTTGAGGCCCCTCAGGTCTTCCAGGGTCTTCACCGGCTTGCCGCGCAGGTGCAGGGCGCCGGGTGCGTGAACATGCACCAGCAGGGGGTGGACGTCCTTGAAGACCTGCCGCGCGTACTTCTTGTAGAACTCGTGCGCTGCCTGGCTGGTCGCTTCGGCGGAGGCGGCCATGAACGGCAGCTCGAAGACCTCGATGAGCGGGAAGCGGCCGGCGGTGTAGCCGGGCAGGGTCCAGACGATGTCGACCACGCCGTCGCGCGCCTGGTCGTAGAGCGCCGGCGCCTTGCCGCCAAGCTGCATCGAGGGATAGATGTCGATCTTTATGCGCCCGCCGGACTGCGCCTCGACGGTGCGCGCCCAGGGCTCGATGAAGCCTTTGTGCGTGGTCGAGGTCGTCGGCAGAAAATGGTGGATGCGCAGGGTGACCTCCTGCGCCTGGCCGGGCTTCGCCGCCAGCGGGCCGAGCAAGAGACCCAGCAGCAGTCCGATGGCGGGCAGGGCGCGGCGCGGCGCGCGTAAGACCTTCGACATGTTATGCACCTCCCCATTGAGATCCTGTCGAGTGAGCGCCCTTCACGGGGACACCCCGTTATACGCCAGCGCGCAGGTCGGCTCGACAACGGCCTTGCGGCAGGGGCGATCGTTCCCGGCAAGCGTCAGGGCATCCGTTTGAAGAGGCTCGCCCCATCCGGGAAGATCGCGCGCGGCTGAAGCCTCGAAGAGTGGCATGCAACCAAATGGAATGCGGTTCGCGAAGGCTTCGCCGCATCGGATGCGGAGAAAATTTTGATCGCAAAAGAATTTCCGCCGGGCCGGAGCGAGCCGGGTCCGGGCAGCGCCGGCCTGGAAGCGGGAATGCGGCGCTAGCGCGGTAGCGTCTCTCCGAGGCGCGCCGTCTCGTTGGACACGTCAGACAAGGACGCGGTAGAGAGCGGGGCGGCGGGCAGGGGGGGCGGCATGTGCGGCCCGGTCACCGGCGTGGTGGACGTCCGCGCGTCGCGAACCCAGCGCAAGACGGCACTGAGTTGTCCCTTGGGCAGGTTGCGCCAGAGGTACATGGCCGGGCCGCCTATTCCGCCGCCATCAGCAGCGCTTCGGCCGCCTCGGCGACCCCCCGGATCTCCTGGTCGCGATAGCCATTGCAGAGCCAAACGTCCATCGGCAGCACCTCAAGGCCTGTCTCACTGAGTTTAGTACTTTAGTACTATGGTATGAATGATAATGATTGTCAATTGCGGACGTGCGTGTAAGATCCGGCCGTGAGCCTTTGCTCATTGTGGCTGCGCCTTCTGCGGGAGCGGCCATTTTTCGCCGATCATATTAAGAATGCGTGTCATTCGCGATTACCAGTCCTAATCGGCCAGGGTCCGCGCTGACACCATCGATGTGAAGAAGGGGGACCCACCCGATGAGAATCTTGCAGACAGCCGCCCGCACCGCGGCGCTGGCCACGGTGCTGGCCGCGGGGCCGCTCGCCGCGCCGCTCAGCGCGGCGGAGGTGGACAAGCAGGCGGTCCTGAAGACCTATGCCGACATCGCCCACGCCACCTACGAGGACGCGCTGCTCACCGCGCAGGCGCTGGACCGCGCGGTCGCCATCCTGATCGCCAAGCCTTCGGAAGCGACCCTGGCGGCGGCGCGCGGGGCCTGGATCGCCGCGCGCGTGCCCTACCAGCAGACCGAGGCCTACCGCTTCGGCAATGCCGTGGTCGACGACTGGGAAGGCAAGGTCAACGCCTGGCCGCTGGACGAGGGCCTGATCGACTACGTCGACGAAGCGAGCTACGGCAGCGAGTCGGACGAGAACCCGATCTACACCGCCAACGTCATCGCCAACGAGAAGCTGCGCGTGAACGGCGAGATGGTCGACGCCGGCGAGATCACCAAGTCGCTGATCGCCGATGTGCTGCACGAGGCCGAGGAGGTCGAGGCCAACGTGGCGACCGGCTACCACGCCATCGAGTTCCTGCTGTGGGGCCAGGACCTGAACGGCACCGGCCCGGGCGCGGGCAACCGGCCGGCGAGCGACTTCGGCACCAGCGACTGCACCGGCGGCCACTGTGCGCGCCGCGCCGCCTACCTGAAGTCGGCGGCCGATCTGCTGGTCGACGACCTGCAAGAGATGGTAGCGCTCTGGGCTGCCGGCGGCGAGGCGCGCAACGGCCTGCTGTCGGGCGATCCCGACGCCGGCCTGGTCGCCATGCTGACCGGCATGGGCAGCCTCTCCTATGGCGAGCTGGCGGGGGAGCGCATCAAGCTGGGCCTCATGCTCCACGACCCCGAGGAAGAGCACGACTGCTTCAGCGACAACACCCACTTCTCGCACTATTACGACCAGCAGGGCGTGATCAACGTCTACAGCGGCAGCTACACCCGGGTTGACGGCCGCGTGGTGTCGGGGCCCAGCCTCGCCAACCTGGTCGCCGCCAAGGACGGTTCGGTGGACCGCGACCTGCGCGACAAGCTGACGGCCAGCAAGGCGGCCATGCAGGCCATGGTCGAGCGCGCCCAGACGGTCGAGGCCTACGACCAGATGATCGGCGAGGGCAATGCCGAGGGCAACGCGGTGGTCGAGGCCGTGGTGCGGGCGCTGACCGAGCAGACCAGATCGATCGAACGGGCCGTGGCCGTGCTCGACCTCTCGGTCATCGAGTTCGAAGGTTCCGACAGCCTCGACAACCCGCAGGCCGTGTTTCAGTGATCGCGGCGGAACAGGCTCCGAAAAGTGATGGCGCTTCGGGGCCTGAAATGAGTGAAGAGATCGATGACGTATCCTAGTACGGCCCTCTTGGCCCTGCTTTTGATCGCGGGCGGGCCGGCAGCCATGGCTGCCGGTCCGACGCCTGCGGAAAAGGCGCGCATCGCTGCGGTGATCGCGCCGACGAAGGACTTCACCGGCGCGGAGGCTTTCGAGCCGCTGCCCGGCGGCGCTGCAACCTCGAAGAAGCCGGTCAACGGAGACGCCTTTTCCCATTCCTCGGCCAACATGAGCTTCGAGCGCGAGCTCGACTTCAAGATCGGCAACGGCCTGTTCCGGCGCCTCTGGGTCTCGGCGCCGTCCTCGACCACCTCGGCCGACGGGCTGGGGCCGCTGTTCAACGCGCGCTCCTGCCAGCGCTGCCACCTGAAGGACGGCCGCGGCCATCCGCCGGCGTCGGCGGAAGACTCCGCGGTCTCCATGTTCCTGCGTCTCAGCATCGCGCCGCAGGACGAGAAACAGCGCGCGCTCCTGGCCAGCGGGCGCGCCGGGGTCATTCCCGAGCCGACCTACGGCGGCCAGCTGCAGGACCTGGCGATCAAGGGCCACAAGGCCGAAGGCAAGATGCGGATTGCCTACGAGGAAGTAGCGGTGACGCTGGCCGACGGCACCGAGGTCTCGCTGCGCCGGCCCAGCTACTCGATCACCGACCTCGGTTACGGCCCGCTACACCCCGACGTCCTGATGTCGCCGCGCGTGGCGCCGCCGATGATCGGGCTCGGCCTGCTGGAGGCCGTCTACGACGAAGACATCGAGAGCTGTGCCGATCCCGACGACGCGGACGGCGACGGCATCTCCGGACGCGTCAACCGGGTGTGGGACGACGTGAAGCAGCAGCTGGTGCCGGGCCGCTTCGGCTGGAAGGCCGGCCAGCCGACCCTGCTGCAGCAGAGCAGCCATGCC
Organism: Kiloniellaceae bacterium; assembly: GCA_050290145.1. Lineage (GTDB taxonomy): Bacteria > Pseudomonadota > Alphaproteobacteria > Kiloniellales > Kiloniellaceae > Pelagibius. The sequence goes on from JBNKHC010000383.1 coordinate 4,052, forward strand.
ATCAACGGCGACATCGGCATCTCGGCGCCGATCGTGCCCGCGCCTTCGGGCGACTGCACCGAAGCGCAAGCGTCCTGCCTGAAGGCGCCCAACGGCAACAGCAAACAGCACGACGGCCTCGAGGCTTCGGCGGAGATGCTGGACCTCATCACCTTCTACAGCCGCAACCTCGCGGTGCCGGCGCGCCGCGACCCGGATGATCCGCTGGTCCTGGCCGGCAAGCAGGTCTTCTACGAGAGCGGCTGCATCGGCTGCCACCGGCCCAAATACGTGACGCGGCGCGACGCCCTGGGCGAGGAGCAGTCCTTCCAGCTGATCTGGCCCTACAGCGACCTGTTGCTGCACGACATGGGCGAGGGTCTTGCGGATCACCGTCCCGAAGGACAGGCTTCCGGGCGGGAGTGGCGCACCGCGCCGCTGTGGGGGATCGGCCTCACCGAGACGGTGAACGGCCACACCCAGTTCCTGCACGACGGGCGCGCCCGCAATCTTCTGGAAGCGATCCTCTGGCACGGCGGTGAAGCGGAGGCAGCCAGGCAGAAGGTGGTGGCCCTGCCCACGGAGAAGCGCGAGGCCCTGCTGGCATTCCTGAGGTCGCTCTGACGGGCGGCCCGATCTGGGAGACTCCTTCATGCGATTCCAGCCCAAGCCCAAGGCGGCGGCGATGATCCTGCTGCTGGCGCTGGGCGGGCAGGCGCTGCCCGCCGCTGCGGCGGCACCCGACTACGCGGCGCTCAACGCCGCCGTGGTCGACAGCTACGTGATCCCGCGCTACGCGTCCTTGGCCGAGCAGACGGTGGTGCTGGAGGCCTCGCTGCGGGAAGCCTGCGCCGACGGTCGCCTGGAGGCGGCGGAAAGCGCCGCCGCCTACAACGCGGCCATGGATGCCTGGATGGCCGTGCAGCACCTGCGCTTCGGACCCGCGCTGCTGTTCCTGCGCTACGACCGCATCGAGTTCTGGCCGGACAAGCGCGGCACGGTGCGCCGCCACCTGGCGCAGATGCTTTCCGAGCGGGACCCCAAGGCGCTGGAGCCGCACACCTTTGCCAATGGCAGCGTTGCGGTGCAGGGCTTTCCCGCCCTGGAGCGGCTGATCTACGACAGGGACGACTCGCTCTGGGAAGACCCCTTCGGCTGCCGGCTTGCCGTGGCCATCGGCCGCAACCTCCGCAGCATCGCCGAGGGCCTGCTGGCCGACTGGCGCGACAGCGAGACGCCCTACGCAGAGGTCATCACCTCCGCGGTGGAAGGCAACGAGCACTACTTCGACGCCAAGGAAGCCTCGCTGGAGTTCGCCAAGGCCCTGCGCGGCGCCCTGCTGCTGGTGGAGGACTACAAGCTCGGCCGGCCCCTGGGCGAGGAGGCGAAATCGGTCCGGCAGACCCGCGCCGAGTCCTGGCGCTCGGCGCGTTCCCTGCGCAACGTCCTCGGCAACCTGCAGGCCGCCCGGGCGCTTTACCGGGAGACCGCCGGCGTCAGCTTCTCCTCGCTGCTGCGCGGCCAGCCCAAGGGCGCGGAACTGGACCGGGTGATCGGCGCCGCGCTCGACCGCCTGGTGGCCGCGGCGGAGGCGCAGCCGGACTCCCTGGCCGCGGCCCTGGAACAGCCGGACGGCTGGCGAAAGCTCGACGGCGTCCGCGTCGAAACCGGCCAGCTCATGAGGCTGCTCAGCGGGCCGCTCTCGGAAGTTCTCGACCTGCCAATCGGATTCAACAGCTATGACGGTGATTGAGAGACGCCACTTCCTGGCCGGCGCCGCCGGCCTCTTCGCCGCCTGGGGCCTGCCCTGGCGCGCGGCGGAGGCCGCGGCGGGCGCACGCTACTACGTCAGCGCCTGCGCCGGGGAGGATGGCGAGACATTGGCCCGCGTGGTCGGCGAGGACGGGAGGGTAGTCGCCACCCTGCCGCTGCCCGACCGCGGGCACGGCGCGGCGCGGCGTCCGGGCAGGCGCGAGGTCCTGGTCTTCGCGCGACGGCCCGGCCATTTCGCGGTCGTCTTCGATCCGCTCTCGCCCGAGCCGGCCCGGCGCATCGATGCGCCCCAGGGCCACCACTTTTACGGTCACGGCGTTTTCAGCCCCGACGGCCGCTGGCTCTTCGCCTGCGAGAACGACTACGAGAAGGCGCGCGGCTGCATCGGCGTCTACGACGCCGCGGCCGGCTACCGCCGCGAAAGCGAGCTGGAGGCCTATGCCATCGGGCCGCACGAGATGGCGCTGCTGTCCGACGGCCGCAGGCTCGTGGTGGCGAACGGCGGCATCCTGACCCATCCGGACAAGGGCCGTCGGAAGCTCAACATCGACAGCATGCAGCCTTCGCTGGCCTACATCGATACGGTCTCCGGCGAACTGCTGCACGACCATCGCCTGGCGCCGGACCTGCACCAGCTCTCGATCCGCCACCTGGCGGTCACGCCCGGCGACGAAGTCGGTTTCGTCATGCAGTACGAGGGGCCGCGCGACCGCCTGGTGCCGCTGGTCGGCCTGCAGCGGGGCGAGGAGGATATCGTCCTGCCGCAGGCGGACAGCAGCGTGCTGCGCGCCATGCGCCAGTACTGCGGCAGTGCGGCCATGGACACCTCGGGCCAGGTGCTGGCCGCTTCGGCCCCGCGCGGCGGGCGCGTCACCTTCTGGTCGATGGCCGCGCGCAGCTATCTCGGGTCCTTCGAGTTGGGCGACGGCTGTGGTGTCGCCGCCTCAGGTGAGCCGGGGGGCTTCCTGCTATCCAATGGCTACGGCAAGCTGGTGCACTGCAACGTCCTGAGCGGCGCGACGGCCGCCCTGGACGACCCCCAGGCCACGGCGGTGGCCTGGGACAATCACCTGGTGGCCTTCACGCTCTGACCGGCTGCCGAAACGCCCGGCGGCCCAGCTGATCCCTCGCTGGCAGAACAAGCAGAGGAATGCCCGGCCCTGGATCAGAGGCGGATGTCCCAACGGCCGGTTTTGGGGCCGCAGATTGGCCCGGCGCGGACGTTTCAGCAAAGAGCATAGAGTGCTTAGCTGTGCGCGGCGAGGAACGCCAGCACATCGCGCTCCAGCCGCGGCCACTCCGGGTCGTTCTCCGGCATGCAGTGATTGGGGCTTTCGTAAGCGATAAAGCGGGCGTTCGGCAGGCCTTTTGCGAATAGCCGCCCCTGCTCCACAGGGTGCATGCGGTCGCCCGTCGCGTGGCAGACCAGGCAGGGGGTCTGGACCGAAGGTAGGATGTTCCGGATATCAATCTGGTCGATCACTTCGCGATACCTGCCCATGTTCGCTGGCGAGATCATCTTTTGCATGTCCTCGGCATAGAGACGTCGCGCTTCCTCGCTCGCTCCAGGAACAATGGTCTGCGCCATCAGATCACGAAGCGATGGATAGTCGTCGTCCCAACCCGCCGTCATCATCTTCCGCATCGCCAGCGCGCGCTCCAGGTCCTTTTCTGAAGTCCGTCTTGCCCGGCCGACCGGGAAGCCCCCGATAATGACAATGGCGGAGACACGTTCGGGCTGGCGCGCTGCGAAGGTCACCGCAACAGCGGACCCTTGTGAAATCGCGAGAATTGGCGCGCGCTCCACCTCGGCGGCGTCGAACACCGCTTCAAGATCATCGACGAAGCTTTCGAGAGCGCAGGCGTCAGCCTCCCAATCCGACAGCCCGTTGAGGCGGGCGTCAAACCGGACTAACCGATGGTTCTGGGCGACCGAAGTGCAGATCGGAGCTATTCCTGGATTACGCCAGTCCAGCTCGAGATGTCCGATCCAGTTTGGCGCCTTTACCACCGTCGATCCCTCTCCGACCTCGCTCCAGGCAAGGTTCAAGCCGTCGTCTGTCCGGCAATATCGAATCTCTTGCTTCTCTGCAAAGGCCTTGCGCGCCTTTTTCAAGGCATGGCCTGTAAAGTCGACCGAGAGCACCTCGATTGGCTGGGCTATCCCTTTGAAACTGCGCAGGCCCTCACCGCGCAGGCGGTCAGTGAATTCGGCACCTGCCAAATCGCAGAGCATCCTTGAGGCCAGCACCCCACCCGGGGCGGCCGCTGCCTGGAGCCGTGCGGCGATGTTGACTCCGTCACCGAAGATATCGTCACCCTCGACTGTGACGTCGCCGACGTGAAGCCCGGCGCGGAGCTGGATGCGCTCTGGCGTCTGGTAGGGGTGGTCGGGTTCGCGCAGGCTTGTCTGGATGGCGATGGCGGACTCCAGCGCCTGTCCAGCGGAAGGAAATTCGATCAGCGCGCCGTCGCCCATAAGCTTGACCACCCGGCCCCCGTTCACCTGCACCACTGGCGAAACCAGATCGCGGTAAAGACCGTTCAGCGTCTTGAGAAGCGGCCCCGACCCACTCTGCATCATTCGGCTATAGCCGACGACGTCGAGGGACAGAATCGCCGCGAGGCGACGTTGGCTCATGGGCGTACTCCAATCGTGAATCTCCGAAAAGGTACAGGCTTCGCGCCGCAAATTGAACCATGGGTCTTTAATGGCTTGCAGCCCAGGTGCAGAGCTGTGGTTGGTGTGATTTCCCTCCGGTCTGGCAGCATTGTCCGCACATGGCACGACCCGGACCTCGGAAGGAATGCAAAGCGAATTTCTCGGTTCAGTTGCAAAGAATGTCACCTCAGGCGTCCTTAAAGAACCTGGATGAGCGACACGGGGAATACGGCTCGTGACCCTTAGCAGCCATTGAGCCTTGACAGCTGATCATCGTATTGGCGCATCCTGTGCTGTCACGTTTCACCGCGCCCGTGGAAGAAACATCTTTTGCGGCCTTGCCATGCCGGCGGCGGACCCAATTTCCGGCGCCCGACGGGCGGGAACAGCCAGATGATCGCCATCCAACGGAACCGGCATGCGCGTCGACGGGCAAAGCAGGAAAGACTGCTACAGCGACACGTGGCGATACGGTGACGCACTCATTCTCACGAGTATCCGTGGTGGTGAAGATGGGAGGGCGACGAAGATGACCAAGATTGGATTGTACGGCGCTGCCGGCCATATGGGCATAACCCTGATTAGGGCCATCAGCGAGAGTGACGTTTGCGAACTCGCTGGCGGCTGCGAGAGACCTGATTCGCCGAAGCTTGGCGAGGACCTCGGAACGTTGGCCGGCCTGCCGCCTCTCGGGCTTGAGGTGACGGCCGATCTGGCCTCCGTCTGCGACGCAGCGGACGTGATTGTCGATTACAGTGCGGCCGCGGCAACGATGTCGCTTCTGTCGGTCGCGATCGAACGGCAGACCCCGGTTCTGATATGCACGACCGGTTTCAGCGAACAGCAGCACGCCACGTTGGTCGATGCAGGTCGGTCGCTGCCGGTCATGATCGGGGCGAATATGAGCATTTCGGTCATTGCGATGTACGAGCTGGTCACGACTGCTGCACGGTTGCTTAGCGATGATTTCGACATCGAGATTTTCGATTTTCATCCCTGGGACAAGATCGACGCTCCGTCCGGCACGGCGCTGGAACTTGCCGAATACGCTGCTGCAGGACGTGGTGTTGCTCTGGCCGACGTAGCGGTGACCGCGCGCCATGGCGAATCCGCCAAGCGCAAGCGCGGCAGCATCGGTTTTTCGTCGGCACGCGGCGGGGACGTGCCGGGTGAGAATACAGTCTTCTTCGCAGGTCCTGGCCAACGTCTCGAGATCACCAGCCGAGTGACGGACCACAAGGCGTTCGCCGGCACGACCCTGGATGCTGCAGTATGGATCGCGACCCAAGGCCCTGGCTTTTACGGCATGGATGACATGCTGCGGTCATAGGCAAAAGCCCCGAAGGGGAAAGAGCCAAACCAGGCCTTCCGAAGGGCGTCGGACGGCAACCTGCGCGGCCGATCTGTCGATGCGGAGCGGAACGGGAAGTGATAACCTCTCTGACATGGAGGCCCGGCCGCTCGTCGATGGGAGTCTGCTGCCGCTTCTCGTCGAAGGAGACGCGAAGGCAACGCCGGTCGTGCTCGTGGACTGGGTGACCGACAACAGGGCTCAGCTCGATAGCTGGCTTCACCGGGCCGGGGGTGTGCTGTTTCGAGGCTTCGGACTGGGATCGGCCGAAGACTTCCGCGAAGTGGCTGAGGCGATCCGACCCGAGCTGAAAGCCTATGTTGGTGGCGATTCACCACGCAACCGTGTCGCCGAGGGTGTCTACACCTCGACGGAATTTCCACCACATCTCGAAATCGGGCTTCACAATGAACTGTCTTACTCAACCTGGTGGCCGGAGCGGCTGTTCTTCTTCTGCCGGGTGGCCGCTGCGACGGGTGGCGAGACGCACATCGCTGACAGCCGCCGTGTCTTGGCGGAGCTCGACCAAGCGGTAGGAGAGCGTTTCGCGGATAAAGGTGTCCTCTATACCCAGCATCTTCGCGATGCGGCGGGCCCGGCGGGTCCGGGCAAGTCATGGCAAGAGACCTTCGAGACAGACGACCCGCAAGCGGTCGAGATGCACGCTCGCGAGGGCGGCATGGAGCTGCGGTGGACGGAGAGCGGGTTGCGCACTTCGATCCGCCGACCCGGCGTCATAGAGCACCCCGAAACCGGCGAAACGGCGTGGTTCAATCAGGCCGACCTGTGGCACGCAGCTATGGGGGGTGCAGAGATTTGGGAGGCGACGACCAACGACCAGGAGCCGCATCATCATGCGCGCTATGGGGACGGCAGCGACATCCCGATTGCCGACCTCCAAGCGGTCCGGGCAGCCTATCGGGCTTCGGAGGTGGCGTACCCCTGGGAGGCCGGCGACGTCCTGGTGCTCGACAATCGCCTCGCGATGCACGGCCGCAAGCCCTTTACCGGCAAGCGCTCGGTGCTCGTCACGATGTCCTGAGCGAGCGCGGCCGCACGAGGTGCTGAATGTCCGCTGCTGGCGCTGTTGCCGGCCAAGGCGTGTCTCAGATCTCGGTCGGGCCTTTCAGGTTCAGGCAGAGACCGGAGTAGAGCACGGGGCCGGTCGGGGCGGCGGGGGCCGCGCCGGCATCTTCCAAGGTGACTGCCAGGGATTCCGACGTCTTGATGGCGACCCAGCCGTCTTCGCCCAGCGGCAGGCGCAGAACCTCGCCGCTGCTCACCTGCAGCAGCGGGCGGACGGTGCCGCTCTCGCGCTCCACCGCCCAGACCTGGAAGGCCTTGCCGGCAAAGGGCGACAGCTCCTGCAGCGGCTCCACGACCACGCGCCAGGGCCCCTTGAAGGCGGTCACCACCATGATCGGAGTGTCGGTTTCGTCTTCCAGCACGGCGACGTAGCTGGGGGCGACCTGCTGGGGCGCTTCCAGGGCGATCTGTTCTTCTTCCCAAGGCTCGAAGGTCTCGAGACCGGCATAGCCGGCCAGCAACAGCGCCAACAGGGCGGCCACCGCGCCGAAGGGGCGCCAGAAGGCGAGGCTGTCCCACAAGCCGCGGCGCTCGGGCGCGGTGGCGCGGCCCGGAGCGATGCGCTGCTGAAGCGCGCGCCAGACCCGGGCAGGGGGCTGCACGGCGGGGGTGGCGTCGCTCAGCGGGGTCAGGCGGTCCTCCCAGGCTTCGACCCGGCGGCGCAGGCCGGGGCGGGAGTGCATCAGCGCCTCGAAGCGGCGCCGCGCGCGTCCCTGCAGCGCGCCGGCGACATAGGCGCTGGCCAGGGCTTCCTGCAGTTGGGGATCGTCGTATCTCATAGACCCACCCCCTTTTGCTCCAGACATTCGCGCAGCTTGATCAGGCCGCGGCGAATCCATGTCTTGACCGTACCCACCGGCCGCTTCATGCGGTCCGCGACCTCGGTCGGCGTCAGGCCCTGGTGGTAGGACAGCAGGATGCAGTCCCGCTGGTCCTCACCCAGGTTGCCCAGGCAGCCCAGGACCCGCTGCATCTCCTGGCTGGTCTCCGCCTGGGTCGCCGGGTTGTCGGCGCTGGTGCGCCGGTCCTTCTCGGCCGTCCACTCGTCCTCGGCCACGCGATAGTCGGCCCGGCGCAGCAGGTCCAGGGACTGGTTGCGCACAACGTTAATCATCCAGGTCATCGGCCGCCCCCGGCCTGGATTATAGCTTTCGGCGTGGCGCCATATTTTCACATAGGCCTCCTGCAGGGCCTCTTCGGCCCAGGCCTCCCGTCTCAATATACGTAGGGAAATGCCGAAGAGTTTCGCGGAGGTCGCTTCGTAAAGCTCGGCGAAGGCTGCCTGATCGCCAAGGCTGCAGCGGGACAGCAGCTGCCCCAGGCGTTCCGAGGAATTCCGGGCCTCGGCCTCGCGGGTCGCCGTGGACTTCATAGATCCGCTCGCGTGGTTCATTCGGTCAGGCTCTTTCTCAGGCCGCAGGCGCCCCCCGCGAATCTTGCAGACCTCGACCCCTGGAGCAACGGCGTGAAGGCCGCGGGGCGTAAGACTTAAGTACCTGCGGAAGCTGGTCTTCGGGGCTGATCTTCTGGGGCCGGCGGCGTCGGATTGGCTCGAGGAAGCGGCGACTCGAGGGTTGCAGTCTGCACTCTGGCTGCGGGTCCCGCCAGCCGGAAATCCGGGCCAGGCGGCGCGCCGGGGGCCCTTGGGAAGGTGGTCACAAGCAGCAGGGGCAATCCGGCGCGACGCCTCACTTCTGCGGTGTCGCCGTCCGCATTGCGAACCTGAAAAAGCCGCCGAACACGGTAATTTGTAGCCTAAAATGATGCCGGGTTGCTTTCCAGACCGCACAATCCGTCTATAGTGTCCGCGCTGAGAGCAGAGGTCTAAATTCTCATTCCCGTTATTGCATTTGACACTTTGAAGCATGATGGCCAGCGCAGGTATTTCAGGGAATGGTTAGCACGATAGAGCGCGAGCGGGAGCCCCGCTCACGTTTCGAATCCACCCGTGCGCTGCTGGCGCGGCGGCGGCTTAATCTGCTGTTGCCGATCCTCTTGCTGGTCGCCGTCTCGCTCGTGGCCGTCGCCGGCGTGCTGTACTGGAGCGCAGGCTCCCTCAACGAGCGCGAAGTCGAATCGCAGCGCGCCCTCGTCAAGTCGATGGTCCAGATCAGGCGGGAGAATCTCCGCCAGTTGGTCATCGACTACGCCTGGTGGGACGAGGCGGTCGTCACCTCAGGGGTGGCTCTGGATGAACGCTGGGCCAAGACGGGCATGGCGGCCTACTTGCAGAAAACCTTCGGCGTCACCGACGGCTGGGTCATATCGCCGGACGATCACGTCAGACTCGCCTTCGATCATGGCCGCAGCGTCGGGGCGGCCGAGGCTCATGCCTTGCCGATCGGCGCGCAGGGTCTCATCGAGGCGGCGCGCCGCGCGCGGTCCATCAATGAGGTGCCGACGGCGGGCCTTGTCATTCACGAGCAGGAAATGGCGCTGCTGGCAGCCAGCGTGGTGGCGCCGCTGACGGAGAAGGATACGGTTAGCGGAAAGGTCCATGATGTAATGGTCTTCGTTCAGCCGCTGGACCTGAAGTTCTTTGACCGGGCAGGTATCGGCGGCCAGATCGAAGACCTGCATTTCATCCGCGGGCCGGCGCCGGCGGGGTATTACGAATGCCCGGTGCCGGGCCTCGACGGCCAAGTGCTGGGCCACGTAATCTGGCGCGACCATCAGCCCGGCTCCAACTTGCTGTGGAGCGTCGTCCCCTTCCTTCTCGTCTCGCTCCTGGCGGTCGGGTTTCTCGTCGTTCTGGCGATCAAGCGCGTGGAAACGGTGGTGTCGCGCGAAGGCCGCCTGTCGATCTCCCTCTACCAGGAAAAGCAGAGGCGCTCGCAGAAGTCCGACCTCGTCTCCATGGTTTCACATGAGCTGCGGACGCCGCTGCAGGCGATCGGGACCTCCGCCGACATGCTGGAACGCTTCGGCGATCAGATGACCGAGGGGGAGCGCCGCGAGGAGACGCGGACCATCCGGCGCGCGGTGCGCACCCTGGCGCATCTGGTCGATGACGTCCTGGCGATGGGGCGCAGCGACGCGGCACAGGAACGCGCCCGCGAGCGCGGGACCGCGCTGGACCTGGCCCAGTTCTGCCGGGCGATGTGGCGCGAGGTATCTCTGGCCCTGCGGTCCAAGCAGGAGCTGCAGCTGGAGGACGGCATCGGCGAGCCGGTCGCCAAGGTGGACGAACTGGCCATGCACACGGTGCTGTCGAACCTGCTGCAGAACGCCATCAAGTACTCGCGCGGCGAAGGGGCGATCAAGGTCAAGCTGGGGCGGGAGGACGGGGAATACACGATCCGCGTTACCGACTTCGGCCCCGGCATCGCCGGGGACCAGAGCGAGGAGATCTTCAAGCCCTACTGGCGCGCCAAGGAAGTGGAGAGCATCACCGGCACGGGCCTGGGCCTTGCCGTGGCCCGCTCCGCCGCCCGCTCGCTGGGCGGCGATCTGCGGCTGAAATGTTCCGGCGGCGGCTGCGGCCCGAACTGCGGCACCTGCTTCGAGGTGCGCTGGCCCGCCTGCAACTGACGCTATTTTCGCACCGCTTCAAGTAAAACCGTATACCCCCGGGCGATCGGCACCTGCCGCCGCAAGGCCGCAGTTCCTCAAGCTTTGCGCCGCAATACAACCGACGATCCCTCTAAGGTTGTGATTTTAAATCAAAATAGCGCAACTGTATATTCTGTTGAATTATTTCAATACCCGGCATGGTTAAATGGCGATACTCGTTAAGGAAGCAAAATCACCCTGTCGGGTTTATCTATTTACCAGTTTAGCGGGTATTTTTCCTTTGTGGCATCCTAGCTATTTCGCATAGATTGTGGACGGGGTCATGGAATCATTGATTAGCATGGAGTTCGGATGCTTGCTCAACAAACGATGGGGAAGGCCAGACAGGCCCATCCCGTAGATGTTCACGTTGGCGGTCGCGTACGCCTCCGCCGCGTGTTCCTGGGCTACTCACAGGAGAAATTGGCGAATGCGCTGGGCCTGACCTTCCAGCAGATTCAGAAGTACGAGCGGGGGGCAAATCGTATCAGTGCGAGCAAACTCTATGAGCTCTCGCGGATTCTGAGCGTTCCCGTGACCTATTTCTTCGAAGGTGTGGAGTCCGAAGGGGAATCCGGTTCTGCCGGCGGCCAGGAGGCTGGCGCCACGGCGGCCAGCACGATCCACTCCTCCGACCCCGATTTCACGAACCAGCGCGAAACGCTGCAACTTATTAGTTCCTATTATCGGATTCCTGACGCTAAGGTACGGGCCGAGGTCCTGTCTTTGTTGAAGACCTTGGGTCGCACCACCGATAGCTGATCGGCGCCTTTAAACGACGGAGGGTGTCACGACGGGCATAAGTGAGGGAAATCCAGCAGGAAAGGCGACTTGGCAACTTGCCGGCCGCACCTCCTTGCTTTTTGTCCTTCGCGAGTTTTCCGGACGTGGCGCCACATTTGAAGCACGGTCTCGCAGGGGACGCTGGGCCCCCTGCGAGGCGGCTTCCCGGGAGCGGGGAGCGAGGCGATGAGCTCCACGCCGCCTGACAACAGCGTTGAAAGCTATGTGGAGGCCCTCTCGGGCGCACGCAGCACGGCGGAAATCGGGGCCAAGCTGGAAATCGTCATCAAGGGCATGGGCTTCGAGCGCTTTGCCTACGTGCACGTCCGCCCGCCACTGGGCAAGAAGCTGCGATCTTTCGTTCCGGCCGGTTCGCGCAGCGGCAACCAGGTGCATGAGTTCCTCTCCACCCTGCCGGACTCCTGGGTGGACTACTACCTCTCTCAGGACTACGGCGATCTCGATCCGACGCTGCATGCTGCCGTCGGCCGTCTGATGCCCTTTCAGTGGCGCGAAATCGGCGCGCGCAACGACCTGTCCAACGGCCAGCGCAAGGTCCTCAACGAGGCCCGCGACCACGGCGTCAAGGAGGGCGCGACCATACCCATCCACGGCCCCGACAGCGGCCTTTCGACCCTGAGCATCGTCGGCAGCGGCAATGAGCGCGAGTTCCAGGACGCCTACGAGCGCAGCTACCGCGACCTGGTCTGGCTGGCCATCAACACCCACGAGGCCTTCCTGAATCTGGCCGAGAGTGCGATCGACCAGGGCCGGGTGCGCCTGACCGACCGCGAGCGCGACTGCCTGATATGGACGGCGCGCGGCAAGACGGCCTGGGAGGTGGGACAGATCCTCTCCATTTCCGAGGAAACGGTGCTCTTCCACCTGAAGAACGCAACCCGCAAGCTTGGCGTCTTCTCCAAGCATCATGCCGTGGTCAAGGCCGTCATTCAGGGCTATATCGTCCCTTAATCCTCTGAAGTAAATACCTTTTTGTGGCTCCGCCGGGGCGCTGGCGGTGCCCCTTGAAGCGTGCGCCCCCGCAGCTCTCGCCCGGCCGCCCCCCCCCAGTTCTGGGGGGCTGTCTGCGCGCAGTCGAAGCGGTCCAATCCCTCCGTCAGAAGATGGAGGGGCTGACCGCCGTGATCGATGTTGTGACACCGGACCTCTACTCGGCCTATGGCGAAGAGTTGCGGCTGATGTTTCAGCAGCGCTTCCGCGTGTTCAAGCAGCGCCTGGGCTGGAACGTGCCGAGCAGAGCCGGTGAGGAACGCGACCAGTTCGACGACCACTACCCCATCTACCTGCTCGCTTTCGACGAGACCGAGACGCGCCGCCTGGCCGGCAGTTGGCGTTTCCTGCCGACCACCGGCCCTTACATGCTGCGCAACGTCTTCCCCCAGCTTCTGCACGGCGCCAAGGCGCCTTATCACCCGCTGATCTGGGAAGGCAGCCGTTTCGCTGTTGAAGGCCGGGGCACCCGCAAACGCACCAGCAGCGAGCTGCTCTGCGCGGTGACGGAGACCTGCATCGCGCTCGGCATCCGCGAGCTCCTCACCGTCTACGACGCCCGCATGGAGCGCCTGCTGCCGCGTCTCGGCTGTCCGCCGAAGTGGCAGTCCCGGGCGGCGCGCATCAACGGTGAGTCGGCCTTCACCGGCCGGTTCGACATGAACCACGCGACGCTGGCCAGCCTGAGAGCTGTGGCTGGCATCCAGCACTCCGTGATCCGCAATGCGCCCTTCCATGACGAAGCGGCGGTTGCCTGACCCTGATCCCCACGGCTCCCGGAGAGGGAGCCGCCCATTGAAAGTAAGGAGGACAAGATGTCTCACAATAGTGGCCCCATCGAGCTGAAGCTCTCTGATCCGCTGCAGGACGCGGCGGCCATCAAACGCTGCCTCGACTACCTGCTCATCGAGGCCCAGCGGACCGGGCTGCATTTCGCGGCGCACCTGATCGGCGTCGCCGCCGAGGCGGTATCGGATTCCATCGCCCTGTCGGAAAAGTCCGTGGCCCGTATCGACCGCAACGGCGCGTCGCAGGTCGCCGCTTCCGCCGAGACCGGAGTCACCCGGCGGCACTGAACGCCGCGAGAAGAAGCGCGCTGCCCGTGGTGGTCTGGCGCCGCGGGCAGCGGGGAAGGGGAGCAGAATCATGAGCTTGGCATTCGATCATCCGGCCGGCGATCTCGTCGCCGAGCGGCCCTTCGAGGAACCGACTGACACCGCCCCGGTGAAACTGAAGGGGCGGCCTCTGCTGGGCGTGCTGCCGGAACTGCGCGCCGATCCCTTGCGTTTCTTCACCCGCGTCGCGCGCGATCACGGCGACGCGGTGGAACTCCGCGTCGGCCCCGACAGGGTGCTGATGCTGAACAGCCCGGCGATGATCCGCCACGTGCTGCAGGACAACCGCCTGAACTACGAGAAGAGCAAATTCTACGACGTGCTGCGCGCCATCCTGGGCGACGGCATCTTTCTGGCTGAGGGCGAGGAATGGCTGTCCCAGCGCAAGACGGCGGGGCGCAGCTTCCAGGGTTGCCAGCTGCGCCGCATGACCGAGGACATGCAGCAGGCGGTGGCGGACCTGGAGCGGCGCTGGTCGGTCCTGGCGGCCCGGCAGGCGGTCGTCGACGTCATTCCGGAGATGATGCGCCTTACCCTGGATATCCTCATGCGCACGCTCTTCAGTCTGCGTCTGGAGGACCAGCATGAGGACATCTTCCGGGCCCTGACGGTGATCCTGCGCGACGCCGAGAAGCGTATCTGGTCGCCGCTCGGCCCGCCGCGCTGGCTGCCGACCCGGCGTAACCGCGAGGTGCGCGCCGCGCTCGTCGGCCTGGACCGCTTCGTCCTGGACCTCATTGCCGAGCGGCGCGCCGCCGCGCCCGGCCGCGACGCGGCCGAGAACGACCTGCTGGACCTGCTGCTGGCCAATCAGAACGGCCGCAGTGACCGCCAGCTCTGCGGACAGGTCCAGTCGATGATCCTGGCCGGCCACGAGACCACGGCCAATGCCCTGACCTGGTGCTGGTACCTGCTGTCGCTGCATCCGGAATCGCTGCGCCGGCTGCGCGGTGAGGCCCGCGCGGTGCTGAACGGCCGCCCGGCAGGTTTCGCCGAGCTGCCGGCGCTGAAGTACACCCGCATGGTCTTCGACGAGACCCTGCGTCTCTATCCGCCGCTGTGGACGTTCTCGCGCACGGCTGTCGCCGACGACCGCATCGCCGGCCTGGACGTGCCGGCGGGCAGCAACGTCATGCTGAACATGTTCGCCGTGCACCGCCGTCCCGAGCTGTGGGACAACCCCGAAGGCTTCGATCCCGCCCGCTTCGATGCCGAGGCGGATGACGCGGCCGGGCGCGCCGGGCAGCGCTTCGCCTACTTCCCCTTCAGCGACGGGCCGCGGAGCTGCCTGGGGGAGCGCTTCGCCGTCCTGGAGTCCATGATCGCCATCTCCGCCATCGTGCAGCGCTTCGACCTGCAGCTGCTGCCCGGCCAGAAGGTGGAGCCGGAGCCGATGATCACCCTGCGCCCGCGCGGGCCGCTGCTGATGCGGCTCCGTCCGGCGCCGGCCGCCTGACCCCGGGGAGCCTGACGCATGCCCGCGCCGGTGCTGATCGCCCTGACCTATCTGGTGGGCCTGGGAATCGTCTATCCCTTCCTGCCGTTCCAGGCCCTGGCGCTGGGCGCGAGCCCGCTGACCGTCTCCCTTCTGCTGGTCACCGATACCGCCGTGGTGCTGCTTCTGGCGCCGGTCTGGGGGCGGCTCAGCGACCGCCTGGGGCGCCGCCGGGTGATCTTCATCGCCCTGGCGACGGCGCCCTTCGCCAATCTGCTTCTGGCCTATGCCGACAGCCTGGCGCTGTTGTTCCTGGCGCGGGCCTGCGCCGGCGTCAGTAACGCCGTGATTCCGGTGATCCAGGCGCTGGTGGCCGACCGCACCTGCGCCAAGACCCGGGTCTGCGGCATGGCCAACGTCAACTCGGCCTACGGGTTGGCCTTCATCGTCGGCCCCCTGGTCGGCACGCTGCTGCTGGGTGGCGGCGGCGACGACTACCGCAGCGCCGCTTTCGGTGCCGCCGGCTTTGCGGTCCTGTCCGTCCTGCTGACCCTGGCGCTTGGTCCGCCGGCCAGGGTCGCGCTTGGGCGGACCCAGCCGGCGCGCCGCGCGATGTCTTCGCGACGCATCGTCATGGCGCCGCTCTGCTTCGCCCCCATCGCCCTCATGGCCGTGCTGTCCTTCGTCTATGCCTCCATGGACTCCACCCTCGGGCTGTGGTCGCAGCGGGTGCTGGCCTGGGATGCGCGCGACGTGTCGCTCGCCTTCACCCTGGCCGGTGCAGCGGCGGTCTTCAGTCTCTGGGTGCTGATCCCGCGGCTCTGCGGACGCTACGGGGAAGGGCGTGTGACCGCCGGCGCCAGCGCCGCCATGGGCCTCGGCTTCACGCTCTTCGTGCTCTGGCCCAGCGACCTTGCCGTCGCTGTGGCGCTGATGCTGCTCGGCGCGGGCATCGCCATGTGCCTGTCCTGCCTGCAGGCTCTGCTGTCGAAGGCCGCGCCGGACAGCGTGCAGGGCTCGGCCATGGGCCTCAATCACGCGGTGCTCAGCTTCGCGCGCATTCTGGGGCCGGTCTGGGGCGGCTTCGCCCTCGGCAGCCTGGGTGTCGGCTGGCCCTATCTTGTCGGGGCGCTGCTGACCTTTGCGGCGCTGGGCGCCGTTGTGTGGATCTATCGGCCGCAGCCCCGCCTGGCGGAGGGATGACCGCCGCGTTCTGTGAGGGGAGGGAGTTTTGCTGAACGTCGCTTTCTATCTCGACAGCACGGCCGCGCAGCTGCCTGACGCAAAGGCCCTGGTCTTCGACGGGCGCAGCTACACGTTCCGGCAAATCCTGCGGATGGCCAACCAGGTGGCCAACGGCCTCAAGGCGGCAGGCTACGGCCCGGGCAGCCGCATTGCCCTGGCCTGCGGCAACCGGCCCGGCTTTCTGGCCGCCTACTACGGCATTCTCAAGATCGGCGGTTGCGCCGTGGTGCTCAGCACCACGCTGCGCGAAAGAGATATCCGCTTTCAGCTCGAGGACTCGGCGGCGGAGGCCTTGCTCACCTATGACGGCCGCGACAATACGTCATACGGTGAGCAGGCCTTGGCAGCCGCTGAGGCAGTGCCGGCCTGCAAGGAAACCTGGGTGATTCCGGCGGACATCACCGCCGGATCCACCATTCCGGGCAGGCCGGCGCTGCGCGATCTGATGACCGGGCAATCCGGCAGCGCGCGCAGTCACGGCTACGCGGCCGACGACACGGCGGTGCTGCTCTACACCTCCGGTTCCACCGGCCGCCCGAAAGGCGTCGAGCTGACCCAGGTGAACCTGCTCGCCATGACCCGCATCAACCAGGCCCTGGCGCCGCGCAGGAGCACCCGGGTGCGGCTCATCTCGACGCCGCTGTTCCATGTCATGGGCCAGGTCTGCGGGCTCAACCTGGCCATGCTGAACGGCGAGACCCTGGTGCTGGTCGAGGGCTTCGACCCGGCGCTGATCTGGCGGCTGATTGTCGAGCAGGACGTCAGCTACTTCGTGCACATGCCGATCTACTACCAGTACCTCTTGGAGCGCGCCGACGGCGTCGACACCCAGGCGGTGCGGTCCTCCTTACGCCTCTGCGCCACCGGCGGCGCGCCCCTGCAGGCCGGCCTCTCGGAAGCCTTCGCCGAGCGCTTCGGCCTGCCCATCGTGCCCGGCTACGGGCTCACCGAGGCGGCCTCCATCGTCGCCTGGGGCGGCGCGCGGGACGGCGGCTCGGCGCTGGCGGGGCGCGGTCTCAGGGCCACCACGGTCGGCCCGGCGGTGCCGGGCGTCGAGGTGGTGCTGGACGCGGGCGGCGCCTTGAGCGCCCTGCCGGGCGCCCAGGGCGAGATCCTGCTGCGCGGCCCGGGGGTGATGAAGGGCTACCTCAACCTGCCCGAGGTCACGGCAAGGACCCTGCGCGACGGCTGGCTGAGGACCGGTGATATCGGCCGCTTCGACGAGGCCGGGCGCCTCGACGTCCTGGGCCGCGCCGACGACAAGATCCTGCGCGGCGAGGAGCACATCTACCCGGCCGAGGTGGAGGCGGTGCTGAAGGCCCATCCGGCGGTCCGCGAGGCGGCGGTGATCGGCGTGCCCGACGCCTACCTGGGCCAGGAGGCCAAGACCTTCGTGGTGCTGCGCGACGGCTGCAGCCTGGCCGCCGGTGAGCTGCTCGGCTGGCTGGCGCGCGAACTGCCGGACGGCAAGTGCCCCGGTCTGGTCGAGTTCCAGGCGGCCTTGCCGCTGACCTCCACCGGCAAGGTGGCGCGCCACCTGTTGACTTAGGCGCCTCGCCTAACTGCGTTCTTGAAGCCCTGTGGTCCACACAAGCCGATCGCGGATTTCGGCTAAGCACTGAAGAGCGGACTTGCTTGCGGACGTGAAGCGATGGCCGCTTAGTGCCATAGGCGGTCGTCGGCCGCCGCTCTCCCCGGCGTAGCTTTCTGCCTAGAAGCTAGCTAATCTTTCTCCGGAGGGAACGCGGATGTTACGCAGGCTGGCTGCCATTCTTGCTGCGGACGTGGTTGGCTACACCCGGCTCATGGGCGTGGATGAAGCCGGGACACTTCGGCGCCTGACCGCACTGCGGCAACAGATCCTGGAACCACTCATCGCCGAAAATCATGGCCGCATCGTCAAGCTGATCGGCGACGGAGTCTTGGTCGAATTCGCCAGCGTGGTGGAGGCTCTCACCTGCGCGGTGGCCTGGCAGTCCACCGTGGCGAAGCAGCAAGGCGACATCGCGGAGGCCAGGCGACTTACCTTCCGTATCGGTATCAACCTAGGCGACGTGATTGTCGAGGGCGACGATATCTACGGCGATGGGGTCAACATCGCGGCACGCCTGGAAGGCCTGGCGGAAGCGGGCGGTATCTGCCTTTCAGACGACGCCTATCGCCAGGCAAGGGGCAAGGTGGAGGTCGCGTTCGAAGACCTGGGGGAGCGGCACCTCAAGAACGTCGCGGAACCGCTTCGGGTCTACCGCATTGCCGGAAACGGTGCCGGCAGGGAGGAGGGTGCTGCGGCAAGTGGACCCCTGGAAAAACCTGCGAAGCCCTCCATCGCCATACTGCCTTTTACGAACATGTCCGGAGATCCGGAGCAGGAGTACTTCTCGGATGGCATTACGGAGGACATCATTACCGAGCTGTCTCGCTTCCGCACGCTTTTCGTGATCGCGCGAAACTCCTCCTTCGCCTTCAAGGGGCAATCCATGAATGCCCGCGACATCGCAAAGAAGCTCGGCGTTCAATACATCGTTGAGGGAAGCGTGCGCAGAGCGGGAAACCGCGCGCGTGTCACGGCCCAGCTCATCGAAGCTGAAGACGGCAATCATCTCTGGGCCGAACGCTACGACCGGAACCTGGAGGATATTTTCGACGTTCAGGACGAGGTGACGCAGGCAATCGTCTCCGCATTGCCTGGGCGCCTCGATGCGGCCGCTGTCGAAAGGAGCCGGCGAAGACCGAGCGAAAGTCTCACGGCCTACGACTACCTCCTTCAGGGAGAATCCTTTCTGCGTCGCGGCGAGTTCGACAACGACAGAGCAATCGCATTGTTCGAGAAGGCTGCCCGGATCGATCCGGAAAGCGCCCGCGCCCACGCCAGGATCGCCGGCTGGCATGCCTACTCGATACATGTCCATCAGAAATCGGCCGAGGCGGCCTTACAGAAAGCGCGTGAGCACATCGAGCGGGCGCTGGTGTTGGACGACTCCGACGCCATGGTCCAGGCGGTCGCGGCGATGGTTTTTCTGCATCTCGGCGAATATGCGCTCACCGAGGCTCATATACAGCGGGCTATGGCTCTCAATCCCAACGACGTCGAAGTACTGTATCGCAAGGCCATGACGGCGATCTATCATGGCGACCCGAGTGCCGGACTCGACTGCATGAAGAATGCCATGAGGCTCAATCCCTACTTTCCCGAGTATTGGATCGAGATCTTGTTCGATGCACACTACATGTCGAAGGACTATGCCGCGGCGGTCGAGGTCTTCGGGCGGTGGCACACGCCACCCAGCCACATGTTTGCCGAGCTGGCTGCCGCGCTCGCTCAATTGGGTGATGTCGAAGGAGCCGCAACAGCCGTCGAAGCTTATGTACGCAGAGGATCCAACACGCATGATATTTCCGAGTTCGTCAGACGGCACTCGCGTATGTGCAAGCACCAGGCGGATCGCGATCACTGGCTTGACGGCTACCGCAAGGCAGGATTCCTAGTTTAGCTTCGGGGTTAACCCGCACTTCCGCTCTTGGTCAAAGCCGGACATCCAATCCCCAACTGGCCCGAGTCCGCTTAGTGCCAGGAGCGGAGATTGACCATGCAGAGAAACCAGATCAATCTCTTTCCAATTCCGACTAGGCCCGCGCTGTCACAACGAACTGAGGCGAGACGGCAAGATAGCTTCCGTCGGCCAATCCGCTCTCTAGTGCAGCAATAATTTCGGCGACTCGTTCATGGTTCATGCCGCCTTCTCGCGCATACTCCGCAATGGTACGGATCATACCGAGGAGCCGTCCTTCCGTGTCCGCCGCAGCTAGCACCCGGACCTCGCTCGCTGCAAAGCCTGCCTGTCGAGCGAGTCCATGCAGCCGGCGACCTATAGTCGGTTGATGCCAAGCCCACCCGGCTGCATCGATCAAATCGTTCCATTCGCGCAGGTCTAACGGCTCCACCGCCATCAAACGCCGATCTCCCTCAATCATATGTAGCAGCCCGCCGGGGCGAAGCAGGCGACGGAACTCGGCCATGCTTGCAGCCGGATCGGGAACGTGGATCAGCGTATTGCGCACGACAACCCGATCAAGGCTGGCATCCGGGATGGGGATCTTCTCGCTATCCAGCAAATGGACTGAGACACGATCGCCGACGCCGGCCGAGTCGGCGCGCAATCGAGTACGCTTGATGAACTCGGTATTTATGTCCACTGCGTGGACATGGCCGTCGGGTGCAACCATCTTGGCGAACTCGACTGCCTGATGGCCAGGACCGCAGCCGAAATCCACTACTTGAAGCCCGGGGCCGAGCGCTGCGCCGTCGTAGTAATGGGCTGTGGCTTCACTCCATTGGAACATATCCTCAAACCGCGCCATGCGTTCATCGGAGATGTCGAGCCACTGGCTATCGAACTTTTCCACTGCACCTTCGCTCCGGGTCCAAAATGTCAAAGGCAATGGTGCCGTGATGACGTTAGCACGGTTTCTGGGTGATAAATCGACAATTGATGCTCCACCGTTTCGGCATAGGTCTGCCGATGTCCCACAGGGTCAAAAGCCACCTTTGGGGAGGCCGTCTCCTGTGGTCAGGTCAGTGTTACAAAGCTGACTTTTCAGGCGCCCCACCCAGTCTATGTCGGCTTGCGGGTGGGGAGCGGACCAGTCTGCCGCCCCTGAAGGACGGCAGCTTGGTGCCAGAGGCGGGAGTCGCCAACTTTGAATCCCGTACGGCCACCGGCATTGTCATTCTATGTGCCTTACGAATTTGATACGCTGATTTTCATCGAGATTGGACCGGACGCCGCTCGACCTCATGCTGTGAGAATCGACATGAAGTTTAAGACAAGCGACGGGGTGGATTTGTTTTATCGGCTGGATGGCGATGGGCCGCCACTGCTGATGCTGAACGGCATATGGAGCGACACTAGCACTTGGAACGCTCAGGTTCGCAGTTTTGCCGATCACTTTACCTGCATTCGGCTCGATCACAGAGGTATCGGTCAGTCTGAGAAATGGGCCGGAGAACAT
>JBNKHC010000384.1:0-23633 GCA_050290145.1 Kiloniellaceae bacterium
AAGTCCAAGGCGGAGGTCGGCGCCCGGGTCACCGAGCTGCTGGACCTGGTGAACCTGGCCGACCAGCGCAAGAAGTACCCGGCGCAGCTTTCCGGCGGCCAGCAGCAGCGCATCGCCCTGGCCCGCGCCATCGCCACCTCCCCCGGCCTGCTGCTGCTCGATGAGCCCTTGTCGGCCCTGGACGCCAAGGTGCGCGTCCACCTGCGCCACCAGATCAAGGAGCTGCAGCGCAAACTGGGCGTCACCACCGTCATGGTCACCCACGACCAGGAAGAGGCCCTGGCCATGGCCGACCGCATCGTGGTGATGAACCACGGCATCATCGAGCAGGTCGGCACCCCGACGGAGATCTACCGCGAGCCGCGCTCCCTCTTCGTCGCCGACTTCATCGGCGAGACCAACCAGATCCACTCGACCATCACGGAGCCGGGCTGCCTGGCGCTGGGCCGGGCGCGGCTGAAGGGCCAGACCGGCGAGCTGGCGCCCGGCCAGAAGGTCATCGCGACCATCCGTCCGGAAGACATCGTGCCGCACGAGCCCGCCTTCCGCGAAGCCGAGGACAACGACAGCCTGCTGGAAGTCACAGTCAACGAGATGGAGTTCCTCGGCTCCTTCTGGCGCTCGCGCCTCACCGGCGCGGCCCTGGACAGCGAGGTGCTCTACGCCGACTTCTCCATCAACGCGGTGCGGCGCCTCTCCATCGACGAGGGCAAGAGCCTGACCATCGAGCTGCCGCCCTCGCGCCTCATCGCCTTTGCCGCCGGAGAGAGCCATGGCCAGCACGGCTGAAGCGGTCGCGGCGGGCCGCCCGCCCAAGGCAAAGCCCATCAAGCCCCGGCTGGGGCGCGACGACCTGGCCATGCGCGGCTTCATGGCGATGATCGCCCTCTACCTGGTGATCGCCATCGCCCTGCCGCTCTACGCCATGCTGTCGAAGTCCTTCTCCACCTACAGCTTCGACCTCACCGCCTACGAGTTCCAGGTGAGCGACGAGAGCGGCAACTTCACCCGGCCGCCGGTCAGCGCCGCCGCCCTGAACGAAGAGCTGCAAGCCGTTCCGCCGGAGGACCTCTCCACCTCCAGCGACGGCCGCCTGCCGGCGACCTCCTTCTTTCCGGACTTCAGCTTCCGCAGCCCGGTCCTATACAAGATCCGCGGCACGCGCGACGACGCCGTCTACCTGATCGGCACCGAGCGCTTCAGCGGCCGCGAGTGGCGGGAGGTCGATTCCAACACCTTCCGGCGGGTCATGCTGCGGCCGGCGCGCGACATCGGCTTCGCCAACTACGCGACCTACTTCTCGACGCCGGCGCTGTTCCAGTCCATCGAGAACTCGATCTTCATCTCGGCGCTCAGCACCGTCATCACGGTGACGCTGGCCTTCGGCTTCGCCTACGCGCTGAGCCGCAGCTGCATGCGCTTCAAGGGCTTCTTCCGCCTGGTCGCGCTGGCGCCCATCCTGGTGCCCTCGCTGCTGCCGGGCATCGCCCTGGTCTACCTCTTCGGCAACCAGGGCATGATCAAGGAACTGCTGCTGGGCGAGCCGATCTACGGACCCATCGGCATCGTCATCGGGTCGGTTTTCTTCACCTTCCCCCACGCCATGATCATCATCACCACGGCGCTGGCGATCTCCGACGCCCGGCTCTACGAAGCCGCCGAGTGCCTCAAGGCCAGCCGCTGGAAGATCTTCTGGACCGTCACCGTGCCCGGCGCGCGCTACGGCCTGATCTCCGCCGCCTTCGTGGTCTTCAACCTGGTGATCACCGACTTCGGCCTGCCCAAGGTGATCGGCGGCCAGTACAACATGCTGGCGGTCGATATCTATAAGCAGGTCATCGGCCAGCAGAACTTCGAGATGGGCGCCGTCGTCTCGGTGGTGCTGCTGATGCCGGCGCTGGTCGCCTTCGCCGTCGACCGCCAGGTGCAGAAGAAGCAGGTGGCCCTGCTGTCGGCCCGCTCGGTGCCCTACCAGCCCAAACCCAATCCGCGCTTCGACTGGCTGGCCTTCGTCTACTGCGGGCTCATCGCCGTCTTCATCGTCGGCCTGCTGGCGGTCTGTCAGTATGCCGCGCTGATCAAGTTCTGGCCCTACGACCTCAGCCTCAGCCTGCGCAACTACGCATTCGACCTGATGGACGGCGGCGGCTGGGATTCCTACTACAACTCCATCCAGATGGCGCTGCTGACCGCGGTGGCGGGCACGGCGGTGGTCTTCGTCGGCGCCTACATGGTGGAGAAGACCAAGGGCTTCGAGTCCGGCCGCTCGCTGTTCCAGCTGCTGGCCATGCTGCCCATGGCGATCCCCGGCATGGTGCTGGGCCTGGCCTACATCTTCTTCTTCAACGAGCCCCGCAACCCGCTGAACTTCCTCTACGGCACCATGGCGATCCTGGTGATCTGCACGGTGACCCACTTCTACACCGTCTCGCACCTGACGGCGGTGACGGCGCTGAAGCAGATGGACCGCGAGTTCGAATCCGTCGCCGCCTCGCTGAAGCAACCTTTCTACAAGCTGTTCCGGGTAGTGACCGTGCCGGTCTGCCTGCCGACCATCCTCGACATCTCGATCTATCTCTTCGTCAACGCCATGACCACGGTCTCGGCGGTGATCTTCCTTTATTCGCCGACCACCACCCTGGCCTCGGTCGCCGTCCTCAACATGAACGACGCCGGCGACATCGCCCCGGCCGCGGCCATGGGCATGATGATCTTCTACACCAACGCCGGGGCGCGCCTGATCCACCTGGCGGTCTCCAAGGGCGTGCTGAAACGCACGCAGGCCTGGCGATTCAGGTAGGGGCCTGGCGCTTCCGCTAGGGACCCGGCGCTTCAGAAACCAAGATTCGGGAAGTAGAACCGCCTCAGGCGGTGCGGCGGGCGTCGACGGCGCGTTCGGTCGGGAAGGCGACGGTGACGATGGTGCCCTCGCCGGCCTTGCTCTCGATCTCCAGGGTGCCGCCGAAGAGGCGCATGAAGTTGTCGCAGAGGTGCAGGCCCAGGCCGGTACCGGCATGCTCGCGGGCGCGCGCGCTGTGCGCCTGTTCGAAGGGGCGCAAGGCCTTGGCCACGCCCTCGTCGGTCATGCCGATGCCGTCGTCGGCCACGGAAACCAGGATACGACCCTGGCTGTCGGTCCAGGCGCTCACCTCGATACGGCCGCCCTCAGGCGTGAACTTCACCGCGTTGGACAGCAGGTTGTTGAGGATCTGCACCACCACCCGCTTGTCGCCCCACAGCGCCGGCAGGTCGGGGTCGACCGCAGCGGTCAGCCGCTGGCCGCCGGACTCGGCGGCCGTGGCCACCTGGCGGATACAGCCCTGGATCAGCGCTTCCAGGTCAACGTTTTCCTCGGCCAGCTCGTACTTGCCGGCCTCGACCTTGGAGATGTCCAGCAGGTCGTTGATGAGCGCGATGAGCAGGCTGCCGCTGTGGTGGATGTCCTCGACGTATTCGTCGTAGCGCGCGTCGCCCAGCGGGCCGAAGGCGCGGGCGCGCATCATCTCGCTGAAGCCCAGGATGGCGTTCAGCGGCGTGCGCAGGTCGTGGCTCATGTTGGCCAGGAACTCGGTCTTGGCGCGGTTGGCCTGCTCGGCCTGGAAGCGCGCCTTTTCCAGCTCGGCCGTGCGCTCGCTGACGCGCTCCTCCAGGTAGGCGTTGGCGCGGCGCAGGCCGCGCTCGGCCTGCTCGACGCGCAGGCCGTTCAGCCGCAGGCGCTCCAGCGCCGCGGCCATGCGGCTCAGCTCGTCGTTGCGTCCGCCGGAGGGCACCTCGGTATCCAGATCGCCTTCGCCGATGCGCACCATGGCGTCGGTGACCCGCGACAGCGAGCCGGTGATGATGTTGACGCCCAGGAAGACGACCACCGCCGTGATCACCGCCAGGATGGCGGCTGTGGTGGCGTCGTCACGCACCGTCTTCCACACCTCGGCGGAGACGCCGGCGGTGGAAACCCAGACAAACAAGGTGCCGACGACTTCCCCGGCCTCGGCGGTGATCTTGCGGTCGAAAACCAGCACCGCGCCGTCGTCCCCGGCCCCCAGGACCTCGGGGCGGAAGCCGTCGATCATGACCTCGGCCAGCTTCCCGCCGTCGGTCGCCAGCACCCGCGCCCCGGCGATCGATCCCGTCGCCGCCAGGCGCTCCAGGCGCTGCTGCACCATCTCGTAATCGTAGTCCCACAGGGGGTCGGCCAGGGTGTCGCCGAACACGCTGGTGAGAACCTGGGACTCGGCCTTCAGGTCGCTTATCAGCCGCGCCGCATGCTCCTTTCCGGAGAGTGCCGTGCCGACCATCGAGACGACAACGACCGTCGCCAGCACCGTCAGGACGATACGGTTGCGGATCGAAGTGCCGGTAAGTCTCTTGCTCTTCTGACGCATGCAGGCCGTTAGCGTTTTTTTTACAGCACTGCCCAAAGACCGGGCGGAGGGCGGGTCTGACAACGCTCCCTCCGGGCATTTAGACTGATGAACACTAGTCCCTTGTCCTTAAACGAATCTTTACGCAAATCGACCTACTTATAGAATATATCTAAGGAATCGAGCCAGACCGTTTGCTCGCTTACGAATTTTTATTTATCGGAATAGTAGATTTTCTGGATTCGCCCGACTTTGATTGACGGAGATCCACAATGCGCCGGATCGCTCGTGGTTTCCTGGCCCCCGCCCTGGCCGTCACCCTGGCGCTCGCCTTCTCCGGCGGGCCGGCCGCGGCCGAGGACGTCCTGCACCTGACGACGGAGCAGTACGCGCCCTTCAATTTCGACAGCAACGGCGAGATCCTCGGCCTCGGCGCCGACCAGGTACGCGAGATCATGAGGCGCAGCGGCATCGACTACGACATGGAGCTGCTGCCCTGGTCGCGGGCCATCGGACTGGCCCGTGAGAGGACCATGACCTGCGTCTTCACCACCGCCCACACGGTCGACCGCGACCCGCACTTCAAGTGGGTCGAGCCCCTGCTGGTCGAGCGTACCCTGCTGATCCGCGCCGCCGGCTCCGGCGTCGAAGCCTCAAGCGTCGCCGAGGCGACGGCCTACCGCACCGGCACCCAGACCGGCGACTACACCGTCGAGCTGCTGCGCAACGCCGGCTTCACCGAGATCGACCTGGCGCGCGACCTGGACCTGACCCTGAAGAAACTGCTGAGCGGCCGCGTCGACCTCATGGCCGTCTCGGAGTCCTTCGTCCACCGCCTGCAGAGCGAGGGCGTGCCGATCGAGGAGGTCGCCGTGCTCTTCGAGCAGGTCTTCTCCATCGCCTGCTCGCCCAAGACCCCCGACAGCGTCGTCGAGCGCATGCAGGAGGCGCTGACCAGCATTATCGCCGACGGCACCCAGGCCGAAATCCTCGCCCGCTACCGCTGAGGCCCCCAGAAGAAGAGGCCTTCCCGCCGAGGCGGGAAGGCCTTCAGGTCCCTACCCCGATGTTTCAGGGGGGCAAGTCGGGGCAGGCAGGGTCAGGAGTGTGCGTGGTGGCTCTTGTGGCCGGCGGCCATGCTGCCCTGCGGCCGCAGGCTGTCGGGCAGCAGGAAGGCGACGGCGATGAAGACCACGCCCAGCACCAGGCCGACGACCTCGCCCGAGAGGCCGGGCATCAGCGCCGGATAGTCGGTGCCGGCAATGGCGCCCAGGGTGGTCTTGCCGCCCAGGATCGAGTCCAGAACGCCGGTCGACTCCACCCAGGCATAGCTCGCCATGTAGGCGGCGGCGCCCAGCAGGCCGCCGAGCAGGAAGGCGAAGCCGTCCTTGCGTCCCGTGGCCGCCGCGGCGAGCCCCGTGCCGGGGCAGTAGCCGGCGGCGGCGAAGCCGAGCCCCAGCAGTGCGCCGCCCAGGAAGACACCCAGGTAGGCGGCCTTCACGCTCAGGTGCCCCGGATCGACGACGCCGGCCAGCAGGCCCGCGAACATCAGCAGCGAGGACAGGCCGATGGCCAGCAGGATGGTCTTCATCAGGTGCAGGTTGCCGAGCCGCAGCATGCCGATGATGTAGTTGGGGTTGGTGGCGCCGACGCGGTCCAGCACGAAGCCGAAGGCGCCGCCGATGACGATGGCGAGAAGGATCGAGGTCATGGCTCAGCCCTCCCTGCGGAACATGACGAGCGCCAGCGGAATGCCGGCCAGGAAGGCGCCGGCGGCGAAGATGTAGCCGCTGACCGCCGTCTGCATCATGCCGCTCATCATGTGGCCGCTGGTGCAGCCGCCGGCCAGGCGCGCGCCGTAGAGCACCAGGAAGCCGGAGACGAAGGCGACGAGGTAGCGCTTCATGGACGAGTCGCCGAAGTTGGCGCGCCATACCGGCGGCATAGCGCGCTCGGCCTTGGGCACGCCGCCGCGCAGCAGCGCGGAAACCGCCGCGCCGGCCATCATGGCGACGACGAAGACGAAGCTGTAGTTCAGCGGATTGGCGACGTTCTTGGCATAGGCCCCGCCGCTCTTGTCGAGATAGGCGTTGGGGCTGGCGTAACCGCTCTTGGCGTCGACGGACTCGACCACCACCGCGGAATTGACCGCATCCCAGAGAATGCCGTCGAAGATGACGAACTGGGTCGACACACCGATGGGCTTGACCAGCACCACCGCGGCCAGGAACACGAGGCCGAGGGCCAGGCCTCCAAGGCGCCAAGGCAGAATCATGGGTTGGTCCTCCGTTTCAGGGCAGAACGGAGAATAATATATTCATGAACATGAATATTTGATCTGGGTCAAATCACGCAACCGGCGTGAGACGCACCTTGTTTTCGTGCACTCTGGGGCTGGGCGGTAGCCTGGACCCCTGGCCGAGCGCGCGGGCCGGGCGGTTTCTCTAAACCTGGAC
The DNA here is from genome assembly GCA_050290145.1 of Kiloniellaceae bacterium. Lineage (GTDB taxonomy): Bacteria > Pseudomonadota > Alphaproteobacteria > Kiloniellales > Kiloniellaceae > Pelagibius. The sequence goes on from JBNKHC010000384.1 coordinate 6,818, forward strand.
CCTCGCCGGAGGCCTCAGTTACTGTATCCAACCGATCGAACCTCTGGCTGTCCGCAATCCTGCAATGTCATTTGGTCACCCCGTATGAAATTTCCGGTCTGGGCTTGGCTTGCGCTGCTGACGCTGGGGCTGTCGACGGGCGGCTGCTCATTTCGTGGCCTGGCCGTCGAAACGATCGGGGACATGCTTTCCACCGGCGGTTCCGCCTTTGCCGAAGAAGACGACATCGAGCTGGTCGGCGAGGCGCTGCCATTCAGCCTGAAGTTGACCGACAGCCTGCTGCAGGAAACCCCCGATCACCGCGGCCTGCTGCGGGCGGCGGCGCAGGGCTATGTGCTCTATGGCTACGCCTACGTACAGTTCCCGGCGGAACAGGCCGCTGTTGAGGATCTGAACCGGGCGCGCCAGCTGCGCAGCCGGGCCCGCAAGCTGTATCTCCGCGCCTTCGACTACGCCCTGCACGGCCTGGAGCTTGATTATCCCGACTTCGGCCAGGCGCTGGCGGAGGATCCCACCGCCGCGCTCCGCCGGATCGGCAGCGATGACCGCGATGCGCTGCCGTTCCTCTTCTGGACGGCCAGCGCGCTGGGCCTGGCGATCTCGGTATCCAAGGACGATCCGGCCATGCTGGCGCGCATCGGTGAGGTCGAGGCCCTGCTGCAGCGGTCCCTGGCGATCGACGAGACCTACCGGAAGGGCACCCTGCACGATTTCGCGCTGGTCCTGGCCAGCGCCTCGCCGCGCACCTTCGACCGTACGGCGATCGACCGCCACTACCGCCGGGCGCTGGAGCTGTCACAGGGCAAGCGCGCCAGCCTTTACATCCACTATGCCATGGCGGTGCCGCTGCGCGCGCAGGACCGCGAGGCCTTCAAGGTCTTTCTCGGCAAGGCCCTGGCGGTGGACCCGGATGCCGTGGCGCAGCAGCGGCTGGAAAATGCCCTTGCTCAACGCCGTGCGCGCTGGCTGCTGGGCCGAATGGACGAGCTGTTTCTGGATTAGGGGATGATGATGCGGCTGCTTGTGTTGCTCGTTGGCGTGATGCTGCTGGTTCCGGCAGGCGGTGCCGAGGCGCGCGTCGTCGTGAAGCTGGGCACCCTGGCACCGGAAGGCTCCGTGTGGCATGACGCCCTGCTGGAAGTGCGCCAGGAGTGGCTCACCCTCACCGACAGCGAGATCGAGCTGCGGATCTATGCCGGCGGCGTGCTGGGCGGCGAGGACGAGATGGTGCGCAAGCTGCAGCGGCGCAGCCTCGATGCCGTCGCCATCAGCGGCGGCGGCCTGCCGCATCTGGACGACAGCGTCGATGTGCTGAACATTCCCCTGCTGTTCGAATCCTATGACGAGCTCGACTACGTACGCTCCCAGATCGCCCCGGACCTCGAGCACCGCCTGGAACAGCGCGGCTACAAGGTGCTGAACTGGTCGGACGCCGGCTGGGTCTATTTCTTCACCAAGACGCCGGTGCGCACACCGGACGACTTGCGTGAGCTGCGTCTGTGGATCTCCTCCGGCTCGCCCGAGGCGGAAAAACTGCTCAAGGAATTCGGCCTGCGCGTGGTGCCGCTTCCGGTAACCGACATGCTGACCGGCCTGCAGACGGGGCTGGTCGAAGCGATCGACGTGCCGCCGCTCTTCGCCCTGCTCGACCGCTCCTATCAGATTGCGAGCTACATGACCGACCTGCCCTGGGCCCCGGTCAACGGCGCGATCGTGATCAGCAGCCGCGCCTGGGAGAACATCCCCGCTGAGTTCCACGACGTCCTGCAGGAGGCCATCAACACCGTGGCCAAGGTCGCGCAGACCAGGATCCGCCAATCCGGGATCGATTCCGTTACGGAGATGCAGGCGCGCGGCCTGAACGTCGTCCCTCTGGACGCCGATGCCCTCGCCCTGTGGCACCGGGAAGCGCAGGCGGCCTACCCGGCGCTGCGGAAGAACAGCAGCGTGCCCGAGCTCTTCGATCAGGTCCTGCGGTTCTCCGCCGAGTACAAACAGGCCCAAGAAGGGAAAAACTAGGTGCGGCAATTCGATGGGCAGGGGAAGGCTCCACCGGCTTCTCCCTCCCCGCATCCCGCAACGTTGCTCGGCCACATGGAGGACATCTTCGCCGCGGCGGTGCTGGCGGCGATCACCCTGCTGCCCGTGGCCGACCTGCTGGACCGCGAAGTCCTCGCTGCCGGTATCCCGGGCGCCGCCTCGGCGGTGCAGCACCTCACCCTCTGGATCACTTTCGCCGGCGCGGCCATCGCGGCGCGCAACGACCGCCTGCTTGCCCTGGCCACCACGGAGTTCCTCTCGGCGCGCTGGCAGCACAGGGTGAAATGCCTGACGACCTTCCTGACGGTGGCGGTAGCTTCGAGCCTGACTGTGGCCAGCCTTCAACTCATCCGCTTCGACATGGAGTACGGCGACACCCTCGCCTGGGGCATCCCCATCTGGGTGGTTTCGCTGATCATGCCGCTGGTTTTTGGGCTGATCGCCTGGCGCCTGCTGGCAGCGGCCGCCACGAGTTGGCCCGAAGGACTCCTCATCGGCGGCGGCATCCTGGTTCCCCTGCTTTTCTATCTCGTTCCCGCCTTGCAGGACCAAGCCCTGCTGCTGCCCGGCATCGGCGTTCTGGTCGTGGCCACGGCGCTTGGCCTGCCGATCGCCATCGCCATCGGCGGCGCAGCCACCCTGCTGTTCTTCCTGGAAGGCACGCCCATCGCCGCCGTTCCGGGCGAAGCCTATCGCATGGCGACCTCGCCGATGCTGCCGGCCATCCCCCTGTTCACCCTGGCCGGCTACATTCTCGCCGCCGGCGGCTCCAGCCAGCGCCTGCTCACCCTCTTCACCGCGATGGTCGGCTGGCTGCCCGGCGGCCTGGCCATCGTCGTCACGCTGCTGCTGGCCTTTTTCACCCCCCTTACCGGTGCCTCGGGGATCACCATTCTCGCCATGGGCGGGCTGCTGCTGCCCATGCTGGTGCGCGCCCGCTACCCGGAGGACCACTCGGTGGGGCTGGTCACCGTCTCCGGTTCGATCGGCGTCATGCTGCCGCCGAGCCTGCCGGTGATCCTCTATGCCTACTACGCCGAGCTGCAGCTGGAGGAGCTGTTCGTCGGCGGCCTGCTGCCGGGCCTGCTGCTGATCGTCGTGGTCGCAGCCTGGGGCTCCTGGCGCGGCTGGGCGCAAGGCGCCACCCGCACGCCTTTCGACGCACGCAGACTTATCAGTGCCCTGTGGCTGGCCAAATGGGAGCTGGCGCTGCCCTTCATCATCCTGGGCGGCATCTTCGGCGGACTGGCGACGCTGGTTGAAGCGGCTGCCCTGACCGTCGTCTACGCCCTCTTCCTGGAAACCCTGCTGTTCCGCGAGATCCGCTTGGGTAAGGAACTGCTGCGCGTCGCGGTGGAGAGCGCGACCATGGTCGGCGGTTTCATGATCATCCTCAGCGTGGCCCTGGGCCTGACCAACTATCTGATCATCGCCCAGATCCCGATGCACGCGCTGAGCTGGGTCAAGGAGTTCATCGAGTCGCCGACGCTGTTCCTGCTGGCGCTGAATGCCCTGCTCATCATCGTCGGGGCGCTGATGGACATCTACTCCGCCATCATCATTATCGTGCCTCTGATCGTGCCGATGGCGGCGGCTTACGGCATCAACCCGGTGCACCTCGGCGTCATCTTCCTCGCCAACATGCAGCTCGGCTACCTCATGCCGCCGATGGGCGAGAACCTGTTTCTTTCCGCCTACCGCTTTCGAAAGTCGCTGCCGCAGGTCTACAAGGCGACGATTCCCTATGTGGTCATCCTCGCCATTACCATCCTGCTGATCACCTACCTGCCGTGGATGACGCTGGCGCCGCTGGACCTGCTGGCGCGGTAACTCCGTTCCCGGAAGCCACAAATCCCTGAAACCGCGGGCCTTAAGGCCACCCGGCGCGACTTGCCTCTGCCCGGGCGCAGGCGTAGGATTACTGCAAATGAGGTGTCCGCGCGCCCGAACGGGGGTGGTCCGGCACCGCCGATATCGGCTCCTTTCGGGCGCTCGAGCTGCCATTGCCACAGCTTGAAAGGAGATTTGTCATGAACACCTCTGTCAAACACGGCTGGTTTACCGAGCACCGCGGCTGGGAGGATTTCTGCTCCGCCGGCTGCGGCGTCCTCATCGTGCTCTCACCGCTGCTGGCGCCGGAGACGGTGACGACCGCCGCCGCCGTAAGCGCCGGTCTGGTCGGCGTTCTCATCGCCATGCTGGCCCTGCTGGAGACCATGCAGCTGCAGCGCTGGGAGGAGGTGCTGGAGCTTGCCTGCGGCCTCTGGATCGTCGTCTCGCCCCTGGTCTTCGGCTACGGCGGGACGCTGCGCCTCGCGCACTTCCTGCTCGGCGCTGCAGTCGCCCTGCTGGCGCTGCTTGAACTGTGGCAGGACCGCAGGCGCCGACTGGAGGGCTAGAGCCCTGTGACCGGCTGAGCGGGCGGAGCGACTTTCCGGAGTGAAGAGAAGCTAGCCGCCGCTCTTGGCGCTCAGATAGGCGACGGCACCGTCGATGGTGATCAGCTTGGTGTAGTCGGACTCCGGGATGTCGATGCCGGTGCGCTTGTGGAGCGCGATGACCAGGTTGAGGACATCCATGGAGTCGATGTCCATGGCCTCGCGGATGTCCTCGCCGGGGTCGATCTCCGCCGGGTCCCACTCGGGGGCGATGTTGCCCAGCTCTTCGAAGAAGACCTGGCGCGCTTCGTCTGGAGTCATAGGGCTTCGGGCTCCTGCAGCAGTCGGTCGATGTCGTTCAGCAAAAGGGCGCCGCGGTGGCCGTCGCTCACCCGGTGGTCGCCGGCCAGCGTCATCGTGACCAGCGGCCGCGCCTCTATCCCACCCTCGACCACGCAGGGCCGCCCGGCCACCTTGCCGATGCCCAGGATGGCGACCTGCGGCGGGTAGATGATGGAGAACATGCCCTCGACGCCGCGCTCGCCCAGGCTGGAGACCGTCACCGTGGGGTCCGCCAGTTCCGAAGAGCGCAGCGTGCCGGCACGCACCCGCGCCACCAGGTCGCGCATCTTCGCCATGATGGCGTCGAGGTCCAGCTGGTCGGTGTCGTGGATCGCCGGGGCCACCAGGCCGCCGCCGCGGATGGAGACCGCCGTGCCGATGTGGATCGCCGCGCCGGGAACGAAGCCGCCGTCCCGGTAGAAGCCGTTGAAGGCCTTGTGCTTCCTCAGCGCCAGGGCCACGGCCTTGAGGAAGAGCGCGCCCATCAGCAGGCGCCCGGCCGGCTCGCGCGCCGCGTTGGTCTGTTCCAGCCAGGCGCTGGCCGCCGCCAGATCGATGTCGTGGGAGAGGTAGTAGTGCGGGATTTCGCGCTTGGAGCGGCTCATGGCCGCGGCGATGGCCTTGCGCATCTCGTCCAGGTCGAGGCCGCCGGCTTTGGCCTTGGGCTTCCGGCCCGCGGCCGCGGCTGCCTGCTCGACATCAGCCAGCACCACCGCGCCGCCGGGACCGCTGCCCTTGAGGGCGGCGAGGTCGAGGCCGCGTTCGGCCGCCGCCTGCCGCGCCGCCGGGGAGGCGGCGACACCGCTCGCCGCCGCCACCTTGGGCGCCTCGGGCGGCGCTGAGACCGGCAGCGGCAGGGGCGTCGGCGGGGCCGGCTCGGCCTTCGGGGGCGCTTCAGGTTTTGGGGCCGGCGCCGCCGCGGCTTCCCCCGCCCCCCGAATGCGCGCCAAGGGCGTGCCGACCGGCACCGTCTGGCCGATGTCGACGAGGTATTCCTCCAGCACGCCGTCCTGGAAGATCTCGATTTCGATGGCGCCCTTCTGGGTTTCGACCACCGCGACGATGTCGCCGCGATGCACCTCGTCGCCCGGCTGCTTCAGCCATTCGACCAGAGTGCCGGCCTCCATGTCGGAGCCCAGCGAGGGCATGCGGAAGTCGCTCATGATTTATGCAGAGCGCGCTTGGCCGCGGCGACGATCTGCGGCGGCTGGGGAATGGAGGCCTGCTCCAGGTGCTGCGGATAGGGGATCGGCACCTCGGCGCCGCAGACCCGCTCCAGCGGCGCGTCCAGCGACCAGAAGCAGCACTCGCTGATACGCGCCGAGACCTCAGCCGCCAGGCTGCCGCTGCGCCAGCCGTCGTCGACGATGACCGCGCGGCGGGTCCTGGCGATCGAGGCGGCGATGGTCTCGTCGTCCAGCGGCCTCAGAGATCGAAGGTCGATGACCTCGGCCTCGATGCCCTCGCCCGCCAGGGTCTCCGCCGCCGCCAGCGCGCGCCACAGGGCACCGCCATAGGCGATGACCGTCACGTCCTTGCCGGGACGGCGCACGGCGGCCTGCCAGACGCTGTCCGGCGCCGGCGCCACCTCCGCTTCGTCTTCGGCCGTGCGGTTGTACAGCATGACGTTCTCGAAGATCAGCACCGGGTCCGGGTCGGCCAGCGCCGGGGCCAGCATAGCCCTTGCGTCGGCCACCGTCGCGGGAGCCAGGATCTTGATGCCGGGGATATGCGCGAACCAGCCCTCCAGGCTGTGGGAGTGCTGGGCGGCGAGCTGCTTGCCGGCGCCGGTCGCCATGCGGATCACCAGGGGCACGCCGCACTGGCCGCCGGACATGTGGCGCAGGGTCGCCGCCGAATTGAGGATCTGGTCGAGGGCCAGCAGGCTGAAGTTCACCGTCATCACCTCGACGATGGGCCGCAGGCCGTTGACCGCCGCGCCGACGCCGGCCCCGGTGAAACCGGACTCGGAAAGCGGCGTGTCGCGGATACGCTCCGGCCCGAAGTCCTGCAACAGTCCCATGGAGACCGCGTAACAGCCGCCGTAGTGGCCGACGTCCTCGCCCATGAGGAAGACCCGTTCGTCCTGGGTCAGCGCCTCACGCAGGGCTTCGCGCATGGCCTCGCGGTAGGTCATCTCCGGCGGCGGCGCGGCGCCGACGGTGACGGCCGCATCGGCACCCTCCTCGGCGTAGGTATGGCGCAGCAGCTCTTCGACCGGCTCCCAGCTACCCGCCTCGGCGAAGTCGACCGAAGCCTGGACCTCCCCGGCGACCGCCTTCTCCATGGCCTCGAAGTCGCTCTCGTGGGCGATGCCGGTCTCGCGCAGCCAGGTCTGGTAGCGCAGGATCGGACCCTTGCCTTTCCATTCCTCCACCTCGCCCTTCTCGCGGTAGAGCTGGGCGTCGAACATGGAGTGGGCGCGGAAGCGGTAGGTGCGGCATTCCAGGAACTGCGGCTTGCCGTCGCGGCGCACCGCCTCGACGGCGGTCCGGGCGGCGGCCTCCACCGCCACCACGTCCATGCCGTCCACCACGTGGGAGGCAACGCGATAGCTTTCGGCCTTCTTGTGGATGTCGGTCTCGGACTCCGTCAGCTCGAGGGCCGAGCCCATGGCATAGAGATTGTTCTCGCAAACGAAGAGCACCGGCAGGTCCCACAGCGCCGCCAGGTTCAGGCTCTCGTGGAACTCGCCCTCGGCCACCGCGCCCTCGCCGAAGAAGCAGGCGGTGACACGCTGGCGCCCCTGCAGCTTGTCGGCCAGCGCAAGGCCCACCGCCAGCGGCAGGCCGCCGCCGACGATGGCGTTGCCGCCGTAGAAGTTGGTCGCCTTGTCGAAGATGTGCATGGAGCCGCCGCGCCCGTGGCTGCAGCCCTCCTGCTTGCCGTACATCTCCGCCATGACGCCGTTCATGGAGATGCCGCGCGCCAGGGCGTGGCCGTGCTCGCGATAGGTGGCGACGATGGCGTCTTCCGGCTGCAGGGCCTGCATGACGCCGACGGCGTTGGCCTCCTCGCCGATGTAGAGGTGCAGGAAGCCGCGGATCTTTTCCTGGGTGTAGAGCTCGGCGCACTTCTCCTCGAAGCGGCGGATGCGCAGCATCTGCTTCAGCAGGTTAAGGGCATGCTCGCGGCTGAGGCGGGGCTTGGTCATTTCTTCTCGTCGCTTTCCAGGGTCGAGAGATCACCTTCCGGCAGGCCCAGTTCGCGCGCCTTCAGGAGGCGCCGCATGATCTTGCCGCTGCGCGTCTTCGGCAGGTTGCTGCGAAAGGCGATGTCGCGCGGCGCCACGGCGGGGCCCAGGCGCTTTCTGGCATGGCCCAGCAGTTCCTTGCGCAGCTCCTCGCTCGGCTCGAACTTCGGCTTCAGGCCGACGAAGGCCTTCACCACCTCGCCCGCGGTCTCGTCCGGGATGCCGATGACGCCGACCTCGGCGACGGCGGGGTGCTCCATGAGGGCGCTTTCCACCTCGAAGGGGCCGATCAGGTGCCCGGCGGACTTGATCACGTCGTCGGCGCGGCCGACGAACCAGAAGTAGCCGTCGGAATCGCGCATCGCCAGGTCGCCGGAAAGGTACCAGCCGTCGGCGAAGCACTTCTTGTAGCGCTCCTCCTCGTTCAGGTAGCCGCGCATCATCGAGGGCCAGCCGGGACGCAAGGCGAGCTCGCCCAGGGCCATGGGCTTGGTGATCTCGCTGACACCGCCCTCCGGCTTGCGCTCGACGATGCCCGCCTCGATCCCCGGCAGCGGCCGCCCCATGGAGCCCGGCTTCACGTCCATGGCCGCGTAATTGGCGATCATGATGCCGCCGGTCTCGGTCTGCCACCAGTTGTCATGGAATGGCTTGCCGAAGGTCTCGTTGCTCCAGACCACGGCCTCGGGGTTCAGCGGCTCGCCGACGCTGGCGAGAAAGCGCAGTCTGGAGAGATCGTAGTTGTCCGCCGCCTCCTTGCCGGCGCGCATCAGCATGCGGATCGCCGTCGGCGCCGAGTACCACACCGTGACCTTTTCGTCCTGCAGGATCTGGTACCAGCGCTCGGCATCGAATTCCGCCTCGTCGACGATCATGGTGGTGCCGTTGGTCAGGGGCGCGATGATGCCGTAGGAGGTGCCGGTCACCCAGCCGGGGTCGGCCGTGCACCAGTAGATGTCGTCGGGATGCAGGTCCAGGGCGTAGCGCCCGGTGATGTGGTGCGCGACCACCGCGCCGTGCACGTGGATGGCGCCCTTGGGCTTGCCGGTGGTGCCGCTGGTGAAGTGCAGCAGGGCGCGGTCTTCCGGCCCCGTCTCGGCGATTGCGAATTCCTCGGCGGCTTCCGCCATCGCGGCGCTCAGGTCGATGCAGCCTTCGGGCAGGGGCTTCTGCGTGGTGCGCACCAGCAGCACGTGCTCCAGGCCGGGCAGCTCGCCGCGCCAGGCCGCGACTTTGCGATTGTAGAGCGCGTCGGTGGTGACCAGCGCCCTGGCGCTACCGATGGTCATGCGCGCCTTCAGCGGCTCCGGCCCGAAGGCGGAGAACAGCGGCGAGAAGACGCTGCCGTTCTTCAGGATGCCGAGCATTGCTTCGTAGAGCTCCGGCCGCCGGCCCATGAGGCCGAAGACGGCGTCGCCGCGCGCCACGCCCAGCGACTTCAGGACGTTGGCGAAGCGGTTGCTGGCCGCCGCCAGATCCTTGTAGGTGAGGTCCTGGCGGCTGCCGTCCTTGCCGAGCCAGCGGATCGCGACCTTGGCGCCACCACCGCCGCCGGCCAGGTGGCGGTCGACCGCTTCGTAGGCGATGTTGAGGCCGCCGCCGGGCAGGCCGTCCAGCTCCGCGCGGGCGGCGTCCCAGGAGAAACTGTCGTAGACGGCATCATAGTCGCGCAGATTGGCCTGGGCGAGCAGGGCCGGGTCCTGCTTGTGGATGATGTCCAAAAGGGGCCTCCCGCCTAGGTTCTATGCCGGATGCTTCTTGTTGTGCGTGACATCCTCTCCGCCCAGCCTCGGCGTCTCTATGACTTAAATCAACCCCCCTATCGCGGCAACCGGTCAGGCGATAGGCTTTGATCCTGGTCAATGCCTCGGCGACCGGGGCCCCGCAAGGTCGCGGGACGCCTCAAGCCGCCGGAATGTTCCACTGGGTAGACGGATATCATGGCCATTTCACCGCTTGCGCCGGAGAAGCTCTACAGACGCTGCGAAATCGACGATCTCGATTTCGAGACCACGGCGGACCTGCAGGACCTGGAGGAGGTCATCGGCCAGGACCGCGCGCTGGAAGCGATCCGCTTCGCCGCCGAGATCGAGCAGGAGGGCTACAACCTCTTCGTCCTGGGCCCGTCGGGCACCGGGAAGCACACCACCGTGCTGCGCATCCTGAAGGAAAAGGCGGCCAAGGAGCCGGTGCCGCCGGACTGGGTCTACCTCAACAATTTCGTCACGCCGCACCAGCCCAAGGCGCTCTCTCTGCCCACCGGCCAGGGGCGCGAGCTGCAGAGCGCGATGAAGCAGCTGATCGACGAACTGCGCGCCGCGGTGCCTGCGGCCTTCGAGAGCGAGGACTACCGCAACCGCCGCCAGGCCCTGGAGGAAAGCGCCCGCGAACGCCAGGAAAAGGCCTTCCAGACCCTGCGCGAGAAGGCCGAGGAAAAGAACATCGCCCTGGTGCGCACACCGCTGGGCTTCGCCTTCGCCCCCATGGAGGACGGCGCGGTGATGGAGCCCAAGGCCTTCAACGCCCTACCTGCCGAGGAACGCAAGCGCATCCAGGACGAGATCGAGAAGCTGCAGGCCGAGCTGGAAGAGATCGTCAAACAGATTCCCGGCTGGGCCATGGAGCACCGCGACGCCCTGCGCGAGTTGAACCGCGAGGTCACCGCCCAGACCATCGACCAGCCGATCGACAAGCTGAACGAGCGCTTTGGCGAGATCGAGGGCATCGGCGAACACCTGGAGGAGGTGCGCGAGGACCTGCTGGACAACGTGCACTCCCTGCTGCAGCTGGAAATCGCCGCGCAGCAGCAGGGCCCCGGGGAGGCCGCTGCCGGCCCGACCCCGGGCCACGCCCATATCAACGGCTTCAAGCGCTATGCGGTGAACGTCGTCGTCAGCGGCGAGGACAGCGAAGGCGCGCCGGTGATCTTCGAGACCAATCCCACCCTGGCGAACCTCATCGGCCGGGTGGAGCACATCTCGGAGTTGGGCGCGCTGATCACCGACTTCACCCTGATCAAGGGTGGAGCGCTGCACCGCGCCAACGGCGGTTACCTGATCCTCGACGTGCTGAAGGTGCTGAGCCAGCCTTTCGCCTGGGAGGCCCTGAAGCGGGCCCTGAAGGTCGGCAAGATCCGCATCGAGTCGGCGGGACAGATGATGAGCCTCATCAGCACGGTGTCGCTGGAGCCCGGCGACATTCCCCTGAAGGCCAAGGTGGTCCTCTGCGGCGAGCCTATCTACTACTACCTGCTGGGCGAATACGATCCCGAGTTCGCGACGCTGTTCAAGGTCGCCGCCGACTTCGGCGGCTCCATGGACCGCGCCGGCTCCGGCGAGGCGCTCTTCGCGCGCCAGCTCGCGACCATGGTGAAGCAGGAAAAGCTGCGTCCGCTGAATCGCGCCGCCATGGCCCGCGTCATGGAGCACAGCGCCCGCCTGGCCGAAGATGCCGAAAAGCTGTCGATCAACCTGCGCGCCATCTGCGACCTGACGCGCGAGGCGGACTTCTTCGCCGGCAAGGCCGGGGCCGAGGTGACCGATGCCGCGCATGTGCAGCAGGCCATCGACGCGCAAATCCGCCGCGCCGACCGCCTGCGCGAGCGCAGCTACGAGGCCATCCAGCGCGGCATCGTTCTGCTCGATACCGAGGGCGCTGCGGTCGGCCAGGTCAACGGCCTCAGCGTACTGCAGCTCGGCCACTTCGCCTTCGGGCGCCCCAGCCGCATCACCGCGCGCGTGCGCCTGGGCGCCGGCAAGGTCATCGACATCGAGCGGGAGGTGGAGCTGGGCGGGCCCATCCACTCCAAGGGCGTGCTCATCCTCTCCTCCTACCTGGCCAGCCACTTCGCCAGCGACAAGCCGCTGTCATTGGCGGCCAGCCTGGTCTTCGAGCAGTCCTATGGCGGGGTCGAGGGCGACAGCGCCTCCTCCGCCGAACTCTACGCCCTCCTCTCGGCGCTTTCCGAGGTGCCGTTGAAGCAGAACCTGGCGGTCACCGGCTCGGTGAACCAGAACGGTCACGTCCAGGCCATCGGCGGGGTCAACGAGAAGATCGAGGGCTTCTTCGACATCTGCAAGGAGCGCGGCCTGACCGGCGACCAGGGCGTGCTGATCCCCGCGAGCAACGTCATGCACCTGATGCTGCACCAGGAGGTCATCGACGCGGTGGCCGACGGCAAGTTCCACATCTACCCGGTGGAGACCATCGCCCAGGGCATCGAGCTGCTGACCGGGCGGCCCGCCGGCGAGCGCGGCGCCGACGGGCATTTCCCGGAAGACTCGGTCAACCGCCTGGTCGAGGACCGCCTCACCGCATTCGCCGAGGCGCGGCGCCGCTTCGCCGCGCATGACGGCGAAGGAGAAGGGAAGGAAGGAAGCAAGAATGCCGGCGGCTGAGAAATCCTCGCCGCCAGGCGGCCGCGGGGCCCTGCGCGTGCGCCGGGTGCTGGTGGCGCTCGACAGTTCCACTGCCAGTGCCTTTACGCTGGAGGTTGCCGCCAGCCTGGCCGCCGCCACGGCCAGCGAGCTCAGCGGCCTCTTCGTCGAGGATCAGGATTTGCTGCGTCTGGCGGAGCTGCCCTTCGCCCGCGAGGTCCAGCTGGGCAAGGCCCCACCCGGCAAATCCCTGTCGCGGGCGCTCGATCCCACCCTGCTGCTGCAGGACCTGCGCGCCCAGGCGGCGGTGGCGCGCGAGGCCATGGCCAAGCAGGCCGCCCTGCACCGCATCGCCTGGTCCTTCCAGGTCGCCAAGGGGCGCAGCGAGGAAGCCCTGCTGCTGGCCGCGGCGGCCGGCGACGTCATTGCCGTGGCCCGCGGCTTCGGCCCGCTGGCGCGCTTCGGGCGCGTCAGCCGCGAGGTCCGTCTCATCGCCGCCCGCGCACCGGGGCCGCTGCTGCTTGCCGGCGACGGCGGGGCCGAGCGGTCGGGCCCTGTGCTGCTGCCCTACGACGCCTCGCCGGCGGCCGAGCACATGCTGGCCATCGCCGCCGACCTGGCGGTCACCCGCCACGCGCCGCTGGAGATCATGTTGCTGGGCGAAACCGCCGCCTCCATGGAAGATATGGCCGAGAAGATTCGCGAAGCCGGCGCCAAGGACCCGCTGCCGTCGCTGCAGATCTGGATCCCGCGCGACCGCAAGGCCACCCTGCAGCGGCTCTGTACACTGGACCGCGGCCTGCTGGTGCTGCCCGCCGACGAACCCTGGTTCGAAAACGGCCAGGTCGAGCAGATCATCGAGCGGGCGAAGGTCCCCATCGTCCTGCAGACGGAAAAGGAACCGCAGGGCGACTAGGGATCACCTGCCGCTGTCGTACATCACCAGCGCCCAGCGGTTTGTCGGCGTATCGTGACGCAGGATGTAGATGGCGCCGTCCGAGCCCGCGACCTTGAAGTAACGATGGTCGGGCGCCAGCCACTGGTCGATGACCCGCGCCACCTCGATGGAACGCTCGCCGAGATAAAAGCGCTGCGGCGTCTGCTCGCCGCGATGCCCGGCGTAGCAGTCGACACGGATGAACTCTTCCCCTTCGAAAGCCATGAGCGCGCCTCCCGCTGCCTAGCCCTTCACGCAGACCAGCGGGCGCAGCTTCGCGACGCGGCGGGCCAGCCCGGCCCGCTCGGCCGCCTCCACCACCGCGTCGACGTCCTTGTAGGCGCCCGGCGCCTCCTCGGCGACGCCGCGCGAGGACGGCGAACGGATGAGAATGCCTTCAGCGGCCAGGTCATCGGTAACCTGGCGTCCTTTCCACCGTTTGGCCGCCTGGTGGCGGCTCATGGCGCGGCCGGCGCCGTGACAGGCCGAGGAAAAGGCGCGAGCTTCGCTCTCCGCCGTGCCGACCAGCACGTGAGAGCCGGTTCCCATGCTGCCGCCGATGAGCACCGGCTGGCCGGCGGCCCGCAGGCGCTCCGGCAGCAGCGGGTGGCCGGGGCCGAGGGCCCGGGTCGCTCCCTTGCGGTGCACGAAGAGCTGCCGCGTTTCACCGTCGATGCGGTGCGGCTCCAGCTTGCAGGTGTTGTGCGAGACGTCGTAGAGCAGCCGCAGGTCCTCGCCGGGAAACACCTCGGCGAAAACCCGGCGGGTCAGGTGGCTGAGGATCTGGCGGTTGGCGAAGGCGCAGTTGATCCCCGCCCGCATGGCGCCCAGATAGCGCCGGCCCAGCGGCGAGGCGATCAAGGCGCAGGCCAGTTCGCGGTCCGGCAGGGCAATGCCCTGTTCCGGCGCGGCGATGGCCATCTCCTTCAGGTACTCGGTGCCGATCTGGTGGCCAAGCCCACGCGAGCCGCAGTGGATGCTGATCACCACCTGGCCCGGCCGGAGGCCGAAGGCGCCGGCGGCGGCCGTATCGAAGACCTGGGCCACCCTCTGAACCTCCAGATAGTGGTTGCCGGAGCCCAGCGTGCCCATCTCCCGGCGCTGACGCTTCCTGGCCCGCTCCGAGACCTGCGCCGGCTCGGCGCCCGGCATGCAGCCCTGCTCCTCGATGTGGGCCAGGTCCTCCTCGCGGCCGTAGCCTTCGCTCACCGCCCAGCGTGCGCCGCCGGCGAGCATGGCCGTCATGCCGGCATCGTCGAGGGTGATGGCGCCGCGGCTGCCGACGCCGGCGGGGATGGCGGCGAAGAGCGCGTCGGCCAGCACCTGCTTATGGGGCTCGACCGCCGCCGCCTCGAGGTCGCTCACCATGAGGCGCACGCCGCAGGAGATATCGAAGCCGACGCCGCCGGCGGAAATCACGCCGCCGGCCTCCGCGTCGAAAGCGGCGACGCCGCCGATGGGAAAGCCGTAGCCCCAGTGCGCATCCGGCATGGCGTAGGCGGCCTTCACGATGCCCGGAAGAGCGGCGACGTTGGCGAGCTGCTCCAGCACCTTGTCGTCCATGCCGCGGATCAGCGCCTCGTCGGCATAGAGGACACCGGGCACCCGCATGGCGCCGCGCGGCCCGTAATGCCATTCGAAATCATCGACGCGTTGCAGTTGGGCCGGGTCCATGCCGTCTCACTTTCCGCCTGCGGGGGCAGCGTCTAGACATCGATGACGCACTGGGCGATCCAACCGCCCGCCGCGTCCCGGCGCACCGCCAGCTCGGTAAAGGTCGCCCCCTTGGGTTCCGCGGCCGGATGGTGGCGCGCCGGCTCCACCGCTTCGCCCCAGGCGGTGCCGGAGAGGCCGCCGTCGGCGATCTCGACGGCGAAACGCGAGAACAGCATGCCGCGCACCGCCATCTCATAGATGATCGCGTTCAGCCATTCGGCCAGCAGCAGCTCGGGGTCCGGCGCCCGGCAGGACAGCGTGACCGCCTGGTCGGCCGCCACGGTCTCAGGATCGGTCACCACCGCCGTCAATGCCACGGCCGCCTGCTCGAAGGCCTCGGCCATGTCGGCCCCAAGCCCACGCACGCCCACGTCGGCGGCGTGGGCGAAGTGCTCCCAGCGCGCCGGCACCGGCAACGACCGGCCCGCGCTAGGCCAGGTGGTGCTTGCCGATCAGCTTCACGGTGCTGGCCTGTGGCCCCTTGTCGCTCTCCTTCTCGGCGACCACGTAGCGCACTTCCTGACCCTGCTCCAGCTTGTCGAAGTCGCCATCCACCAGGCTGTTCTGGTGGAAGTAGATTTCGCGCCCGTCGGGCGTCTCGATGAAGCCATAGCCTTCGTAAGGGAACAGCCGCGCCACCTTGCCGTGCGGCGGCACCTCGTGAGTCTTCACCTTGCCCGCCTTGCGCCGGGAATGGTCCTCCAGGCGGCGCCGCGCCGCGTTGAAGGCGTCGCGCACGGCCACGTAGACATCCTCATGAGCATGGTTCTTGCCGGCATTGCGGCCGACGACGACCTGCTTGCCGGGCACCGACAGCTCGATATTGACCTGGAAGAGATTGCCCTTGGTGTGTTGGCGGTTGATCGATTCGACCCTCACCCGACAGGCGGTGATGCGGTCGAAGACCTGCTCCAGCTTGTCGACCTTTTCCCGGATTCGGGCCTCGACGGCGTCCGAGTGGTCCATGTTGCGGAAGGTGATCTCGAGGGGTGTCTGCATGCTGTCTTGTACCTCCCTTACCCTGAGGCGATTGAACTTTATCCGTGATCATCCTGTAGCGCCGCCGGCGGCCGCATTGAGGTTGATCAATTGCCGCCCGCCGCTTCTTCGGGCTGATCCGGCCTGTATTGAGATAGGCACCGGACAACCTCCGCGTCATTCACCTGCGTGAAATCGCGGTAATAGGCGCCAATGGCAAAGAAATCAGCGGGCTGCGCCAGGCAGACCACGTCGTCGGCCAGCTTGCGCAGACGCGCCACGGTGTCCTCCGGGGCCACCGGCACCGCCAGAATGATGCGCCCAGGCCGCAGCCGGCGCAATGCCCGCAAAGCGGCCTCCGTGGTCGCCCCCGTGGCAATACCATCGTCCACCAGGATAACGCTGCGGCCGTCCAGGGCCAGGCGCGGCCGCCCGGCCCGGTAGAGGGCCGCGCGCTGGCGGACTTCCTGCAGCTTTTCCGCGCGGCGCCGGTCGAGACTCTCCTCTCCCAGGCCCAGTTCAGCGATGATGCGCCGGTTCCAGACAGTTTCAGCCGCGCCATTTCCCGCGCTGTCTTCGGGCCCGTCACCCGCTTCGGCAACGGCGCCGATGGCCAGTTCGGGCTGCCCCGGCGCGCCGATCTTGCGGGCGATGATCACGTCCAGCGGCGCGTCCAGCCGCGCGGCGATCTCGGCGGCGACCGGCACGCCGCCGCGCGGCAGGGCCACCACCACCGGCGGTGCGGCGTCCTCAAACGGCGCCAGGGTCTCGGCAAGCCGGGTGGCCAGGCGACGGCCAGCCTCCCTGCGGTTGTTGAATACCTTCATGGAAATACAGAGGCCTCCGCCAAGGTTCC
>JBNKHC010000385.1:0-25352 GCA_050290145.1 Kiloniellaceae bacterium
CTTGGTGAAGGTGCCGACGCAGATGGTCATATAGTAGCCGGTCGGAAAGATATTGCCGAAGACCGCCGCGCCGCCTTCCAGCGAGGACACCGGCTGCATCATGCCGGAGAATAGAACCGACGGCACCATGGTGAAGATGGCGGTGCCGAAGAGTGCCGCGACCTGCGTACGCGTGAAGGACGAGACGAGCAGACCGATACCCGTGGTGGCGATCACGAAGAGCAGGGCGCCAAAGCTCAGGGCCAGGAAGCTGCCCTTCACCGGCACGTCGAAGAGGAAGACGGCCAGCGCCGTCATGACCAGGAAGTTCGCCAGGCCGACGACGACATAGGGCAGCTGTTTGCCGAGCAGGAACTCCAGGCGGCTCACCGGCGTCACGTAGAGATTGGTGATCGAGCCCAGCTCCTTCTCCCGCACCACGCCCAGCGCCATGAGGATAGCGGGAATAAAGACCAGCATGATCACAAGGTTTGCCGGCACCATTGCGTTGACGCTCTCGAAGTTCTGGTTGTAGCGGTAGCGCGACTCGATGTCCGCCGGCAGCTGTGGCGAGGCGAGGTCCGGCATTTGCCGGGCCAGGTCGGCAAGATATCCGCGGTGCAGGCCCTCCAGGTAGCCGCGCACGGTCTCCGCGCGGAACGGCATGGCGCCGTCGATCCAGGCTGCGATCTGCGGCTGCCGCCCCTGCAGCAGGTCCTTGCCGAAGTTCGGCGGGATCTCGATCGCCAGGGTGACCTCGCCGGACTTCAGGCGGCGGTCCATCTCCTCGTAGCCGTTGATCGGTGGTCGTTCCTCGAAATAGCGCGAGCCGGCGAAATTCTCGAGATAGCGCCGGCTCTCCGGCGTCTTGTCGCGGTCAAAGGCGGCGTAGGTCAGGTTTTCGATGTCGAAGGTGATGCCATAGCCGAACACCAACAGCAGAAAGGCGTTGCCGGCCAGCGCGAAGCCGAGACGGATCGGGTCACGCAGCAGTTCCCGGCCCTCGCGCAGGCTGTAGGCCAGCAGGCGGCGCAGACTGAAGCCGAAAGGCGCGCGCCGCGCCCCCGAGCCGTTCTCGCGCGCAAGGGGTACCTGGGCCACCTCCTCCGGCATCGCCGCGCCCTCTTCCGTCGCCTCTTCCAGGTAGGAGATGAAGGCCTCCTCCAGGGTCTCGGCGTTGCGTGCGGCAACCAAGGCGTCGGGGGTGTCGCTGGCCAGCACCTTGCCCGCGTGCATCAGGGAAACGCGGTCGCAGCGCACGGCCTCGGTCATGAAGTGGGTCGAGATGAAGATCGTGACCCCCTGGTTGCGCGACAGGTCGATCAGCAGTTCCCAGAAATCGTCGCGGGCCAGGGGATCGACGCCGGAAGTCGGTTCGTCGAGGATCAGGACCTCCGGCTCGTGAATGACCGCCACGGCCAGTGACAGCCGCTGGCGCACGCCCAGCGGCAGCTCGCCGGAGAGGGCCTCGGCGTGCTGCGCCAGGTCGAAGCGCGTCATCAGTTCCTCGACGCGCGGCGCGACGCGCTCGGACGGCAGGTGGAACAGGCGGGCGTGCAGCTGCAGATTCTGCTCCACCGAGAGCTCGCCGTAGAGCGAAAAGGACTGCGACATGTAGCCGACGCGCTTGCGCGAAGCGATGTCGTGGGAGCGGGTCTTCTCGCCGAACAGCCAGGCCTCGCCCTCGGACGGCGGCAGCAGGCCGGTCAGCATCTTCATGGTCGTGGTCTTGCCGCAGCCATTGGAGCCCAGGAAACCGAAGATCTCCCCGCGCTCGATCTGGAAGCTGACGTCGTCGACGGCGGTGAAATCGCCGAAGCGCCGGGTCAGCCCCTCGGCGACGATGGCGGGCGCGCCGTCGTGACGGCGCCGCGCCGGAATCTCCAGCTTGCGGTGGCCGCGGCGCTTCTCCTCCGGCAGCAGGGCGATGTAGGCCTCCTCCAGGGTTCCGGCGCCCTGGGCCTGCTTGATCGCCGCCGGACTGCCGGTCGCCAGCACCTTGCCGTCGTTGATCACCACCAGATTGTCGAAGCCCTCGGCCTCGTTCATGTAGGCGGTAGCGACCAGCACCGCCATGTCCGGGCGCTCGCCGCGGATGCGCTCGATCAGTTCCCAGAACTGACGGCGCGACAGCGGGTCGACGCCGGTGGTCGGCTCGTCGAGGATCAGCAGGTCGGGATCGTGGATCAGCGCGCAGCAGAGGCCGAGCTTCTGCTTCATGCCGCCGGAGAGCTTGCCGGCGCGGCGGTCGGGAAAGGGGTCGAGCCCGGTGCTCTTCAGCAGTGAGTCGATGCGCCGGCGCCGTTCCTTCGGGCCCTGGCCGAACAGCCGCCCGAAGAACTGCAGGTTCTCGGCCACCGTCAGATCCATATAGAGGTTCTTGCCGAGCCCCTCGGGCATATAGGCGATGCGCGGCTGCGTCGCCTCGCGGTGGCGGCGCGCGGCCATGTCGCCGCCCAGCACCTCGACGCGGCCGCCCTGGATCTTGCGCGCCCCGGCGATGAGCCCCAGCAGGGTCGACTTGCCGACGCCGTCGGGGCCGATGAAGCCGGTCATGCTGCCGGCCGGCAGGTCCAGCGAGACGGACTGCAGCGCCGCCGTCTTGCCGTAGCGGTGGGAGACGGCCTCCAGCTTCGCAGCCAGCGCCCCCATCCCGATCATTGCCCGTCGACCGGCGGCAGGTTGACGGCGAAGCGCTCCGGCCAGGTGTTGCCCCCGCCCAGCATGACGTAGGCGACACCGGGCAGGCCGCTGCGCACTTTTTCGATATGCTCGCGCAGCAGCTCCGGTGCGATCTTGACCTTGATGCGGAACATCAGCTTTTCGCGCTCGCTGCGGGTCTCGACCTCGCGCGGTGTGAACTGGGCCTCGGCGGAGATGAAGGAGACCTGCGCCGGGATCACGTACTGCGGCACGGCATCCAGGATGATGCGCGCCTCGCTGCCGACCAGCAGGCGCCCGATCTGCGCCGTCGGCAGGAAGATCGTCATGTAGACGTCGGTCAGGTCCAGCAGGGTGATGATCCGCCCGCCGCTGGGCAGCACCTCGCCCGGCTCCGCCAGGCGGTACTGCACCCGCCCGGCGCGCGGCGCGGTGAGCGTCGAGTCGTCGATCTGGGTCTGGATGAGCTCGGCCTGGGCCTCGGCCGCCTCGACGGCGCGCTGGGTGCTGGCCAGGCGCGCGCGGGCGGCCTCCAGCGCCGCCCTGGCGGTATCGCGGTCGGTGCGCCGCTGGTCGGCGAGCTGCTTGGAGATATGGCCCTTGGCGACCAGCGCTTCGGCGCGCGCCAGCTCCTCCTCGGCGTATTTCAGCTCGCTTTGCCGCTGCACGATCTGGGCGCGCGCCTCGATCACGTTCTCCTGGGCCTGGGCGATGCTGGCCCGGGCGGCGGCCAGGGAGGCGCGCAGCTCGGCGGTGTCCATATGGGCCAGCACCTGGCCGACCGCGACCATGTCGCCCTCGTTCACCAGCACCTCGGCCACGCGCCCGGCGTACTTGGTGGCGACCTGGATCTCCTCGGCCTCGATACGACCGTTGCCGCTGGCGATGTAGTCGGGAAGCTGCTCGCGGTTGTCGCGCCACCAGACATAGCCTGCGGCGCCGGCCAGGAGCGCGACAAGAACCAGGACAAGGAAAAGGCGCTTACTCATTCGGGACCCTTCCGACCGGCAAGGCAGGGCTGCCGGCGACACCACAGCAAAGCCCGGACCGCGAAACTGCAGATCAGGGAAGCCCGTTGGTCGCGCACCCGTTGTGGTGAAACTACAATGACTTGCAGGCCGCCGCAATGCGGCGCGCCGCAGCGCAGCACTGCGTTTCCGGCAGAAGGGGGCGCTTTGCGCGGCGCGGCCTTTTGCCACACTGCCGCGACGCCGGCTCAGGGCAGGATGTCGCCCTTGTGATCGATGATGAAGCGGCGCAGTACCTCGGCGGCGCGGGTCAGCGGGCGGTCGCTGCGGTGGATGAGGAACCATTGGCGCACCAGCGGCAGGCCCTCGGCCTGCAGCACCGCCAGCTTACCCTCCGCGACTTCGCTGTGGCAGGTGTGGGCCGAGATGATGGCGATGCCGAGCCCGGCCATGACCGCCTGCTTGATGGTCTCGTTGGTGCCCATCTCCACCATGTTGAAGGTCCGCCCGCCGCCGATACGGTCCAGGAAGCGGGTCATCAGCAGGCGCGTACCGGAGCCCTCCTCGCGGGCCAGGAAGGTCTCGCGCAGCAGATCCTCCGGCAGAATGTCGGGGTCGCCCACCAGGCGGTGGTCGGGCGCGGCCACCAGCACGTGGGGATGATCGCCCAGGACCTCGCGCTCCACCGCCACATGGGCCGGCGGGCGGCCCATGATCAGCAGGTCGTATTCGCGCCGTTCCAGGCCCTTGATGATCTCCGTGCGGTTGCCGATCGCGAGCTGGACGCGGATTTCCGGGTGCAGGCGGCGGAATCGGGCGACGATGCCCGGGGCGAAGTACTTGCCGGTGCTGACCACCCCCAGGGTGACCGAGCCGGTGGCCCCGGCCTTCAGCGCGTCGATGCGCTGGCCGCAGCGCTCGATCACCTTCTCGATCTCGTCGGCTGCCTCCAGCAGCTCGCGGCCCACCTCGGTCGGCTCGGGCCCCTCGGTGTTAC
This sequence comes from Kiloniellaceae bacterium, assembly GCA_050290145.1. Lineage (GTDB taxonomy): Bacteria > Pseudomonadota > Alphaproteobacteria > Kiloniellales > Kiloniellaceae > Pelagibius. The sequence continues at coordinate 4,606 of JBNKHC010000385.1, forward strand.
GCTCATAGATCGGCTGGCCGACGATTTTTTCCAAAGATTTCAGATGTGTAGTCACCGCCGGCGGGGTCACGAAGAGGTCTGCGGCGGCCTGGGTGACCGAGCCGGTGCGAATCGTCGCGGCGAAGGCGCGGAGCTGTTTCAGGGAGAGGCTGCGGAAGTCGACCAAAGTTTTTCTTAATCCTTATTCCATTTTTTTAAATTTTCTTTTGGTGAATTTTCCCCGAGCATGCGGCTCCGGACAACAAAAAAGTCCACTGCCCCGGGAGGCCTTCCCGGGGAGCCCCGAAACAAAGGGCCGCCCAAGGCGGCCGCAAGAGCGCCCGCGAAAGGCTGCTTGGGAGGAAGTGAAATGGTCGCTGTCGCACAGCGAAACGCACCACCTGTCGGCATTGCCCTCCCGGCCTATCTTGCCGAGGCCGGCACCGAAACTCCCCGTTTGCAGGCCGCGGCCGAAACCGTGGCGGCCCTGGCCACGGCGGCCGCGCAGATCGCCAAGCTGACCGCAAGGGGCCCGCTCGCCGGCGCCCTGGGCGCGGCCACCGGCGCCGCCAACGCCGACGGCGATGTGCAGAAGGCGCTGGACCTGCAGGCCAACGAGCTGGTGCTGGCCGCCCTGCGCGACGCGCCGGTCGCCTATTTCGCTTCCGAGGAGGAAGACGCCATTCTCACCCTGGCGCCCGATGCGCCGGTGGCGGTGGCCGTCGATCCCCTCGACGGCTCCTCCAACATCGACGTCAACGTCTCCATCGGCACGATCTTCTCGATCTTCCCGACTGACCCGCAGGGCGCCACCGCCTCCTTCTTCCGGCCCGGCGAGGAACAGATCGCCGCCGGCTACTTCGTCTACGGCCCCCACACCGCGCTGGTGCTGACCCTGGGCCAGGGCGTCGATCTCTTCGTGCTGGACCCGGCCGATCACGAGTTCCGCCTCGCCCGCAGCGGCCTGACCATCCCCGCCGCGGCGACGGAATTCGCCATCAACGCCTCCAATTCCCGGCACTGGTTTCCGCCGATCCGCACCTTCATCGACGACTGCCTGGAGGGCGCCGAGGGGCCGCGCGGCAAGAACTTCAACATGCGCTGGGTCGCCTCCCTGGTCGCCGAGACGCACCGCATCTTCTCGCGCGGCGGCGTCTTCCTCTATCCCGCCGACCGGCGCCCCGGCTACGAGAAGGGCCGCCTGCGCCTGATCTACGAGGCCGCGCCCATCGCCTTCCTGGCCGAACAGGCCGGCGGCGCGGCGACAGACGGCATCGAGCGCATCCTCCTGAAGGTACCGGGCGAGCTGCACCAGCGCACCCCGCTGGTCTTCGGCTGCGCCGAAAAGGTGCACCTCATCGTCGGCTACCACATCGACCCCGCCCTGGTCCGCGACACGCCGCCGCTGTTCCGCGAACGTGGTCTGTTCAGTTCTTGAGCGAGTGATCCATTATCATGTCCGTCAAGCATCCGATCATTTCCGTTGTGGGCTCCTCCGGGGCCGGCACTTCCACGGTGAAGCACACCTTCGAGCAGATCTTCCGCCGTGAGGAGATCAACGCCGCTTCCATCGAGGGCGACGCCTTCCACCGCTACAACCGCGCCGACATGAAGGCCGAGTTGGCGCGCCGCCTCGAGGAGGGCGATCAGACCTTCAGTCACTTCTCTCTCGAGGCCAACATCCTCGACGAGCTGGAGAGCACCTTCCGCCAGTACGGCGAGACCGGCAAAGGCCGCACCCGCCACTACGTCCACGACGACGAAGAATCCGACCGCTACGGCGTGCCGCCCGGCCACTTCACCGACTGGCACGAGTTCGGCGAAGGTTCCGATCTGCTGTTCTACGAGGGCCTGCACGGCGCGGTGAAGACGCCGGAGATCGACATCGCCGGACAGGCGGACCTGAAGATCGGCGTGGTGCCGGTGATCAATCTGGAATGGATTCAGAAGATCCACCGCGACCGCGCCTCGCGCGGCTACTCCACCGAGGCGGTGACCGACACCATCCTCAGGCGCATGCACTCCTACGTGCACGTCATCTGCCCGCAGTTCACCGAGACCGACATCAACTTCCAGCGCGTGCCGGTGGTCGACACCTCGAACCCCTTCATCGCCCGCTGGATCCCCACCGCCGGCGAGTCGCTGGTGGTGATCCGCTTCAAGAGCCCGCGCGGCATCGACTTCCCCTACCTGGTCTCCATGATCCCGGGCAGCTGGATGAGCCGCGCCAACTCCATCGTCATTCCCGGCGACAAGCTGGACCTCGCCATGCAGCTGGTCCTGACGCCGATGATCATCCGCCTCGTCGAACGCGGCCGCCGGGCGAAGTAAGCCGGCGCAGCGAGCCATAAGGAGTTCCGCCATGTCCCTCGCCCAGACCTCTGAGGCCGCCACCACGGCGACACCGCGCGCCGCCGTCGCCGCCGGCGAAATGGCCAAGGCCATCCGCGCGCTGGCCATGGACGCCGTGCAGAAGGCGAACTCCGGCCACCCGGGCATGCCCATGGGCATGGCCGACGTCGCCACGGTGCTGTTCACCGACTTCCTGAAGTTTGACCCCAGCGATCCGCAGTGGCCCGACCGCGACCGTTTCGTGCTCTCGGCCGGGCACGGCTCCATGCTGCTCTACGCGCTGCTGCACCTGACCGGCTACGAGGACATGACGCTGGAGGAGCTGAAGAACTTCCGCCAGCTCGGCGCGCGCACCGCCGGCCATCCGGAATACGGCCACGCCGCCGGCATCGAGGTGACCACCGGCCCGCTGGGCCAGGGCATCGCCACCGCCGTCGGCCTGGCGCTGGCCGAGCGCAAGCTGGCCGCCGAGTTCGGCGAAGAGCTGGTCGACCACCACACCTACGTGCTGGCCGGCGACGGCTGCCTGATGGAGGGCATCAGCCACGAGGCCATCGACCTGGCCGGCCACCTGAAGCTGGACAAGCTGATCGTCCTCTTCGACGACAACGCCATCTCGATTGACGGGCCCACCTCCCTGGCCACGTCTATGGACCAGCTCGCCCGCTTCGCGGCGGCGGGCTGGTCCGTTTTCTCCGCCGACGGCCACGAACCCGGCGCGATCTATGACGCCATCGCCGCCGCCAGGCGAAGCGACAAGCCCAGCATCATCGCCTGCAAGACGGTGATCGGCTACGGCGCGCCGCACAAGCAGGGCACCGCCGCCACCCACGGCGCCCCCCTGGGCGACGAGGAGATCGCCGCCGCCCGCAAGGAACTGGGCTGGTGCCATCCGCCCTTCGAGATCCCCGAGGACATCCGCCAGGCCTGGCTCGAGGCCGGAGCCCGCGGCCGGCGCGAGCGCGATGCCTGGAGCCAGCGCCTGGAGGCCAGCGCGCAGCGCGGCGCCTTCGCGGCGCGCGTCGCCGGTGACCTGCCGGCCGACCTGGACAAGCTGGTCAATGATGTAAAGCGCGGCTTCGCCGCCGAGCTGCCGAAACTGGCCACCCGCCAGTCCTCGCAGAAGGTGCTGGAGGCGCTGGTTCCCGCGGTGCCCGGCCTCGTCGGCGGCTCCGCCGACCTGACCGGCTCGGTCGGCACCAAGACCGCGACCTACAAGCCGGTGACGGCCGAGAACTACAGCGGCAGCTACATCCACTACGGCGTACGTGAGCACGGCATGGCCGCGGCCATGAACGGCCTGGCGCTGCACGGCGGCTTCATCCCCTTCGGCGGCACCTTCCTGGTCTTCGCCGACTATTCCCGCCCGGCGATCCGCCTCGGCGCGCTGATGGGCACGAGGGTCGTCCATGTCATGACCCACGACTCCATCGGCCTGGGCGAGGACGGCCCCACGCACCAACCGGTCGAGCACCTCGCCGCGCTGCGCGCCATCCCCAACCTGCTGGTCTTCCGCCCCTGCGACGCGGTGGAGACGGCGGAGGCCTGGGCCTGCGCCCTGAAGAACGACGCCGGGCCCTCGATGCTCTGCCTGACCCGCCAGGGCCTGCCGGCCCAGCGCCGCGAGCATGTCGAGGAAAACCTCGTCGCCCGCGGCGGCTACGTGCTGCGCGAAACCGAAGGACCGCGCGACGTCACCCTGCTGGCCACCGGTTCCGAGGTCATGCTGGCGGTGGAGGCCGCCGAGACCCTGGCCGCCGAGGGCATCAAGGCCGCCGTGGCCTCCCTGCCCTGCTGGGAGCTCTTCAAGCGCCAGCCCGCCGCCTATCGCGCCCAGGTGCTGGGCGAGGCCCCGCGCGTCGGCGTCGAGGCGGCCGTGCGCAACGACTGGGACCAGTGGATCACGCCGGAAGGCGCCTTCGTCGGCATGTCCGGCTTCGGCGCCTCCGCCCCGGCCGAACAGCTCTACCAGCACTTCGGCATCACCGCCGACGCCGTGGCCGCCGCCGCGCGCGACCTCATCCAGTAAGAGCCGCGCGCTCAGGAAAGAAAGGAGACCTTCGATGGCACGTATCACCCTCCGCCAGCTTCTCGACCACGCCGCCGAGCAGGGCTACGGCCTGCCCGCCTTCAACGTGAACAACATGGAGCAGATCCTGGCGATCATGCAGGCCGCTGCCTCGGTGGACGCGCCGGTGATCCTGCAGGCCAGCCGCGGTGCGCGCTCCTACGCCGGCGACGTGATGATCCGCAAGATGGTGGAAGCGGTGGAGGAAATGTATCCGCGCATCCCGGTCTGCCTGCATCAGGACCACGGCAACAACGAGGCGACCTGCTATTCCGCCATGCAGCAGGGCTTCACCTCGGTGATGATGGACGGCTCCCTGGAGGCCGACGGCAAGACCCCCGCCAGCTACGACTACAACGTCGCCATCACCGGCAAGGTCACCGAGACCGCGCATGCCATCGGCGTCTCGGTGGAGGGCGAGTTGGGCTGCCTCGGCTCCCTGGAGACCGGCGAGGGCGAGGCGGAGGACGGCCACGGCGCCGAGGGCAAGCTCTCGCGCGAGCAGCTGCTGACCGATCCGGACCAGGCGGTCGACTTCGTCGCCAAGACCAAGGTCGACGCCCTGGCCATCGCCATGGGCACCTCGCACGGCGCCTACAAGTTCTCGCGCCAGCCCGACGGCGACATCCTGGTCATGGACGTGGTCAAGGCGATCCACGAGAAGCTGCCCAACCTGCACCTGGTGATGCATGGCTCCTCCTCCGTGCCGCAGGAGCTGCAGGAGCTGTTCAACAAGTTCGGCGGCGAGATGCCGCAGACCTGGGGCGTGCCGGTGGAGGAGATCCAGCGCGGCATCAAGTACGGCGTGCGCAAGGTCAACATCGATACCGATTGCCGCCTGGCCATGGCCGGCCAGTTCCGCCGCGTCGCCGAGGAAAAGAAAGCGGAGTTCGATCCGCGCAAGTTCCTCAAACCGTCATGGGATGCCATGGAGCAGCTCTGCCGCGACCGCTTCGAGCAGTTCGGCGCCGCCGGCCAGGCCTCCAGGATCAACCCCCTTACCCCCGCGGCCATGGCCGAGCGCTACCTGAGCGGCGCGCTCGATCCGCAGATCGCCGCCGCCAAAGCCGCCTGACGGCGCCCCCCGAAGGAAGGAGAGGATACATGGATAGCAAGTCTGAGACCGTCACCGGCAAGGATCGCTACAAGTCCGGCGTGATGGAATACAAGAAGATGGGCTACTGGGAACCGGACTACGAGCCCAAGGACACCGACGTCATCGCCCTGTTCCGCATCACCCCGCAGGACGGCGTCGACCCGATCGAGGCCGCCGCGGCGGTCGCGGGGGAGAGCTCGACGGCCACCTGGACCGTGGTCTGGACCGACCGCCTGACGGCGGCGGAGAAGTACCGCGCCAAGGCCTACCGGGTCGACCCTGTGCCCAACGCCGAGGGCCAGTATTTCGCCTATATCGCCTATGACCTGGACCTCTTCGAGGCAGGCTCCATCGCCAACCTGACGGCTTCCATCATCGGCAACGTCTTCGGCTTCAAGCCGCTGAAGGGCCTGCGCCTGGAGGACATGCGCTTCCCCGTGGCCTACGTGAAGACCTTCCAGGGGCCGGCCACCGGCATCGTGGTGGAGCGCGAGCGACTGGACAAGTTCGGCCGCCCGCTGCTGGGCGCCACGGTGAAGCCGAAGCTGGGCCTCTCGGGCCGCAACTACGGCCGCGTGGTCTACGAGGCGCTGAAGGGCGGCCTGGACTTCACCAAGGACGACGAGAACATCAACTCGCAGCCCTTCATGCACTGGCGTGAGCGCTTCCTCTACTGCATGGAGGCGGTGAACAAGGCCCAGGCGGCAACCGGCGAGATGAAGGGCACCTACCTGAACGTCACCGCCGCCACCATGGAGGACATGTACGAGCGCGCCGAGTTCGCCAAGGAGCTGGGCTCCTGCATCGTCATGATCGACCTGGTGATCGGCTACACGGCGATCCAGTCCATGGCCAAGTGGGCGCGGGCCAACGACATGATCCTGCACCTGCACCGTGCCGGCCACTCCACCTACACCCGGCAGAAGACCCACGGCGTCTCCTTCCGTGTCATCGCCAAGTGGATGCGCCTGGCCGGCGTCGACCACATCCACGCCGGCACCGTGGTCGGCAAGCTGGAGGGCGACCCCGCGACGACCAAGGGCTACTACGACATCTGCCGTGAGGAGTTCAATCCGATGGCCCTGGAGAACGGCATCTTCTTCGACCAGGACTGGGCCAGCCTCAACAAGCTGATGCCGGTCGCCTCCGGCGGCATCCACGCCGGCCAGATGCACCAGCTGCTCGACCTGCTGGGCGAGGACGTGGTGCTGCAGTTCGGCGGCGGTACCATCGGCCACCCCATGGGCATCGCCGCGGGCGCCACGGCCAACCGCGTCGCCCTGGAAGCCATGGTGCTGGCCCGCAACGAGGGCCGCGACATCCTGAACGAAGGGCCCGACATCCTGGCCGCCGCCGCCAAGACCTGCAGCCCGCTGCAGCAGGCGCTGGAGACCTGGAAGAACGTCACCTTCGACTATGCCTCGACCGACTCGCCGGACTTCGTGCCGAGCGTCACGGCTGCTGAATAAGGAGCATCGACATGCGTATCACCCAAGGCGCCTTTTCCTTCCTGCCGGACCTCACCGACGAGCAGATCACCAAGCAGGTGCAGTACTGCCTGGACAACGGCTGGGCGGTGAACCTGGAGGTCACCGACGACCCGCATCCCCGCAACACCTACTGGGACATGTGGGGCCATCCGATGTTCGACGTGGCCGACGCAGCGGCTGTGCTCTACGAGCTGAACGAGTGCCGTAAGGTCTACGGCGACAATCACTACATCCGCCTCTCGGCCTTCGACTCCAGCCACGGCTGGGAGTCGGTGAAGCTGTCCTTCATCGTCAACCGCCCCAAGGCGGAGGAGGCCGGCTTCTGGCTGCAGCGCAGCGAGAGCCAGGGCCGCAACATCCGCTACACCACCCATCCCTACGCCACACGCAAACCCGAAGGTGAGCGCTACACCTGAGGACCCCAAATCCGTGGGGCGTAGGAAAAAGGCGGGCGGCGGCGATACCCTGCTGCCGCCGCCCGCCGCTTCTTCGCTTAGAGTTCTAGGAGAACGGGATGAGCAGCGCCGAAGCCGCGACGCCGGAAGTTGAAGAGGAAATTGCCGAGACGGCAATCGACCTTAAAGCGGAGTACGAGTCCTCCGGCGTGAAAGAGGTGCTGGAGGAGCTGGACCGCGACCTCATCGGCCTGGCGCCGGTGAAGAAGCGCATCCGCGAGACCGCGGCGCTGCTGCTGGTCGAGCGCGCGCGCAAGCGTCTTGGCCTCGCCCACCAGACGCCGACCCTGCACATGTCCTTCACCGGCAACCCCGGCACCGGCAAGACCACCGTGGCCATGAAGATGGCCGACCTGCTGCACCGCCTTGGCTACGTGCGCAAGGGCCACCTGGTGACCGTCACCCGCGACGACCTGGTCGGCCAGTACATCGGCCACACCGCGCCCAAGACGAAGGAGATCCTGAAGAAGGCCATGGGCGGGGTGCTGTTCATCGACGAGGCCTACTACCTCTATCGCCCGGAGAACGAGCGCGACTACGGCCAGGAGGCCATCGAGATCCTGCTGCAGGTCATGGAGAACCAGCGCGACGACCTGGTGGTGATCCTGGCCGGCTACGCAGACCGCATGGACCGCTTCTTCGAGAGCAATCCCGGCTTCCGCTCGCGTATTGCCCACCACATCGATTTCCCCGACTATAGCGACGACGAACTGTTCCACATCGCCGAGCACATGCTGGACGAGCAGAACTACAGCCTGACCCCGGCGGCCGAGAAGGCGCTGAAGGATTATATCCACACCCGCCGCGGTCAGCCGCACTTCGCCAACGCGCGCTCGATCCGCAACGCGCTGGACCGCGCGCGGCTGCGCCAGGCCAATCGACTCTTCGAGAACGCCGAGGGGCCGCTGGACGCCGCCGCGCTCTCGGCCATCGACGAGACCGACATCCGGGCCAGCCGCGTCTTTACCGGTGGCCTGAACGGCAAGGAAGGCGGTGCCGCATGAAGGCGGTGATCTTCGATCTGGACGGCACCCTGGTGGACAGCGCGCCGGACCTGCAGGCCGCCGCCAACCGGCTGATGCGCCAGAACGGCCGCCCGGAGCTGGACCTGGCCACGGTCACCAGCTTCATCGGCAACGGCATGGCCCGTCTGGTCGAGCGCTGCTTTGCCCGTCACGGCAGCTTGCCGGAGGACCTCCCCAGGCAGGTGGCCCGCTTCAAGCAGTTCTACGCAGAGGAAGGCCACCGCCGCACCCGTTTCATGCCCGGCGCCGACGCGGCCCTGCGCCGCCTGGCGGGCAGCGGCGTGGCGCTCGGCCTCTGCACCAACAAGGACAGCGGCCCGGCCCTGGAGATCCTGCGCCATCTGCGGGTCGAGGGACTGTTCCAGGCCGTGGTCGGCGGCGACAGCGGCCTGGCCAAGAAGCCGGACCCGGCGCCGCTGCTGGCCTGCATCTCGACCTGCGGGGCCAAGCCGGATGAAGCCGTCTACGTCGGCGACAGTGAAACCGACGCCCAGACCGCCGGCTTCGCCAAGGTGCCCTTCCTGCTGTTCACCGAGGGCTACCGCAACACGCCCTGTGCCGCGCTGCGGCACGACGGCAGCTTCGCCCACTTCGCGCTGCTGCCCCAGGCGATCCAGGCCCTGGCCGCGAGGCGCCCTGAAGAGGCCCAGGGACCTGCCACCGTTCTGCCGTTCCCGAAGCCGGCCAGGAAGGCCGTCTAGTCCGAGAAGACCTTGTCCAGCACGCCCGGCAGCGCATCGAGATCGGCGATGCGGAAGCGGGCCTCGTAGCCGGGCTTGGCGTCGGCATCGCGATGCAGGCCGGTCAGGACCCGCACCGTAGGCATGCCCTGCCTGTTCAGGTTCACGAAGTCTTTGGCGGGGTTGTCGGCCACGTAGACCATATCGCCCCAGCCGCAGCTCTCGGCGGCGCGGATCCGCTCGAAGCAGTAGATCGACGGCTTGGCGTGGCGAAGGCCGAAGCGGTGGGTGATCATCACCCGCCGGAAGCGGGGCCAAAGGCCCAAGGCCCCGACTTTGTTCTCCTGAACGATCTTGTGGCCGTCGGTCACCAGGTAGAGCGGCGCGCGGCCTTCGTAGCGATTGAGCACCCGGCGCGCTGCCGGAAACAGCGACAGCGACGGCTTGTGATGACGGTAGGCCCTGACCAGTGCCTCGACGCCGCTCCGCGTCATCCTGCCATGGCGCTCCAGAAGGGTATCGAAGATACGGCCGCGCCCCTGGCTGTCCAGCACCTCGACCATGAAGCGGAAGGACTCCGCCGCATCCCAGCCGTAGTCCCGCTCCGCGTGCCGCGCGACGGCCCGCAGCCCGCTCTCGACGAAGCTGCGTTCGTCGTAGAGAGTGTCGTCGAGGTCAAAGATCAAAATCATGGAGAATAACGTCTTCGGGTAGGCGCACCTGGCGCAGCTCGCCCTCGATACGATGGAAGGCCGGTGCGGCCTCGGGGCTGTGCCGTTCGGCGAGGCTCCAGTAGAGCATGTCCAGACCGGCGGCGATGGACGCGGTCGAGGCGCCGCCGAAGCGGCAGTTGCATTCGATGACACGCAGGCCGCCAGCGGGCGGAACGATGGCCTGCATCACGGCAGGTCCGCGCAGGTCCAGCGCGCGCAGCACGTCGAGGGACGCCGCCTCCAGAGCCGCATCGCGAAACGTCGTGGTGATCTGGGATTCTCCGCCGACCACGCGGTCGCGGCGGCGCAGCACAACGCCGCGCGGCGCGCCGGTGCGGTCCATCCAGGCATCGATGCTGATCTCCACGCCGGCCTCGAAGGGCTGGAAGACCGGCGCCTCCAGACTTTGGGCATGCTTCAGCGCCGCTGCGCGCGGCATGTCGATCCCGATGCTGCGTGATCCGGCGCCGAAGCGCTCCTTCACCACGAAGGTCTCGCCATCCAGTTCGTCGAGCGACGCAGCAGCCGGGATGAAGGGCAGGCCCTGCGCCGCCCCGAAACGCGCAAAGGCCAGCTTGTCGAGACAGCGCTCGACGCTTTCTCGCGACGAGATGATGACGTCGACCCCCGCTTCGGCGAACAGCGCCTTGGCCCCGGCCCAGAACGGCAGCTCCCCGTCGCGCGTCGGCAGCACGGTACCGATACCCCTGTCGCGGCAATCGTCCAGCAGTGCTTGCGGCGTGACATCGGCCAGGCGGGGCATCTGCCAGAAACCGTCGGCGACGTAGCGCGCCGGGGCCAGGGGGTCGATGTCGCCGGCGATGATGGCGGCGCCGGGCACCGCCCGCGCGGCCGCAGCTTTCGTGGCGCGCACCAGCGGTGCCTTGCGCGCCGCGCTGGTAATCAGGATGTTCACCGCCGGACTGTCCACGTCCGTCATCCCGCCGCGGTGTCGTCGGCCAGGCAGCCGTGCAGCAGGGCGTCGGTCGGGCGGCCGCCGATGATCACGTGTTGACGCAGGAGGCCTTCACGCCGAAAGCCGCAGGCTTCCAGTGTCGCAATATGGACATGGCGGATGGCGTAGGTTTCGGTGTGAAGGCGAATGAAGCCCAGGTCGCGGAAGGCCAGTACCTTCATCAGCGACAGGAACTGCGCAAAGAGCGCGGCCAGTTCCGCGTCGCTGCGCGGCACCGCCGGATCCAGCAAAAACGACACCTCCGCCCGGCGATGTTCCCAGGCGATATGGACCAGACCGCCGTAACCGATCGGCTGGCCGTCCTCCATATAGATCAGCAGGATGTTACGCGGCTCGGCCACCAGTTTCGTCGGCCAGATCTCCCGCGCGTAATAGTCGGCCTGCTGCTGCGGTGAAATCGGGGTGGCCTGGCGCAGCACGTCGATCTGGGCGTTGCGCCACTGGCGGATCGCCTCGATATGCTCCGGCTCGACCGCGCGCACGGCATAGCGACCGTCGGCGATCTCCGCGCGCGGCATGCAGCGGTAACCGCCGCTGCCCTCCGGCTTCGCTGCGCTGAGGCTGGCCTTGTTCATTCCACGACCAGATAGGAAGTCAGCGGGCTCGCCGGATCGCGGCGGATCGCATAGCGCGACAGCCCGAGCACCTCCTTCAGGGCCAGGGTTTCGCCTGGAAACTCCGGCATGTTGAGCTCGTCGAAGGCCAGCACGCTGCCCTTGGTCAGGTGCGGCTGGATCGCTTCCAGGCAGTCGCGCGTCGGCTTGTAGATGTCGAAGTCGAAGTAGGCCAGTGCGACGATGGTTTCCGGGTGTTCCTTCAGATAGGCCGGCAGCGCCTGGGTCGCGTCACCCTTCACCAGCTCGAACTTCCGCTTGTGCGGGATCGGCGAATTGGCGTTGTGGAACTCCAGGATCGACTCGAGCTGGCCGGCCCAGTCTTCGGAGACGCTGTAGTCGCCCGCCTTGGCATGGCCGCCGTCCTCGGGCGCCACGGCGGGAAAGCCCTCGAAGGTATCGAAGCCGATGATCTTGCGGTTGTGGTTGTAGGGCTCGTGGATGCCGCGCAGGGAGGAGAACAGGGCCATGTTCTGGCCCCAGCGCACGCCGAACTCCATGATCACGCCATGCACCGGCACGATCATCTCGTAGAGCTTCTGCATGAAGTTGATGCGCGACAGGGTCTGCCGGGTCAGGAAGAGCCCGATGTTGTCCAGCAGCTCCGCGTCCGGGATCGGCGCCCCCCGCAACTTGTCGACCAGGTCCTGCTTGCGGTCGGTTTCGCCCCGGGTCGAGCCCACCAGCGTCCGGATCTCTTTCTTGGCCGTCATGGAAACTCTCCTCAACCCTTGGGCCGCATGAACGCGGTGATGTTCCGCCCCAGCCCGACGTCGGCCAGGGCTGAATAGAAGCGGTTGGCCGCCTCGGCCCCCGCCATGCCGATGATTCGCTCCAGCTGCAGGCGGGCGCGATGCGCGGCGCCGCCCTGGGAGCGGTTACGAACGTAGTTCGAGCCTTCGTGCGCCAGATACAGGTCGATCGGGAAATCGGCCTGCACGTCGAGACAGTCCCAGCCGGTCGCCTCGGCGGTGCGGCGCAGGCTGTCGATGGTGAAGTAGGACATATGGTCGGGAATGGCGATCCAGAAGCGTTCCGGGATCGCTTCTTTGGCCAGCAGATCCTCGTGATAGGCGTTGCCGTCGTTCGGCACCGTGGCAACCAGCAGGCCGCCGGGCGCGACCAGGGAACGCAGCGAGTCCAGCAGACCCAGGGGATCGAGCACATGCTCCAGCACATTGCCGAGCCAGACCAGGTCATGGCGCTCGCCCGCCTCGATCCTCTGGCGCAGCAGCGCGAAGAGGTCGCCCTGCTCGACGTTATCGGCGAAATCCGGGTTCATGGACTCGACGCCGGCCCGGCTGTGATCGACACCCGCCACGGTCCAGCCCTGCCTAGCGAAGGCCGCCAGGACGAAACCCTCGCCGCAACCCACGTCCAGCAGGCTGCCCGGCTCCTCACGCTCCAGCAGTTCCAGGGCGCGGGCGCCGCGCTGGGCAATGCGCAGGTCGATGACCGCCAGCTCCTCGGGCGGATAGGATTTCCGGTAGCTGCTCTTTTCCTGCTGGTAGTAGGTCTTCGCGTAGTAGTCCGAGAGTTCCTCTTCGCTCGGCCGCGACACGACCTCCAGGAAGCCCAGCGCGTTGCGCCTCAGGCGCGGGTCGTTCATCCGAAAATCCTCTCGTGCTTCAGCTCGGCCAGGGCCCAGTCGTCCTCGCTGTCGATGTCCTGAACGCGCACTGCCGGCAACACCAGGGAACCGGTGTTCGGCCCCATCAGAACGCCGTCGCGCCCGAAGGCGGCGGTGCGGAACCAGTACCACTGGCCGGCATCGTGATAGGCGGGCGGCAGGTCCTGAGAACGGACATTGAGATTCTCCGGAAAGTTCAGCGTCACCCGCCCGTCGTCGTCGCGCATCAGCGAGCGCCAGATCGGATAGCTGAAAGCGGCCACCGGCATCAGGACGTCGAAGTTCTCTTCCAGCAGCCGCGTCTTGCCGGCCGAGAGCTCCTCGGCGCGCACGAAGGGCGCCGTCGGATAGAGACAGCAGGCGAGATCGAAAGTCTGCCCGGCACTCCGGTAGCGCGCCAGTACCTCGACCAGCACGTCGCTGGTCGTTGCATGGTCGTCCGCGGTCTCGGGCGAGCGCATGAAAGGTACCTCTGCGCCGCAGGCCCGGGCCACCTCCGCGATCTCCGTATCGTCGGTGCTGACCATCACCGCGTCGAACACGCCGGCCTCCAGCGCCGCGGCGACGGACCAGGCCAGCATCGGCTTGCCGCGGAAGGGGCGGATGTTCTTGCGCGGGATACGCTTGCTGCCGCCCCGCGCCGGGATGATCGCAACAGAGGTGAGCGCGTCGCTGCTCATGTCGCCACACCGCCTTCGATCATCGAAGCATCCAGTGGCTCGCCGAAAGCCAGGTCGCGCGCCGCCTTGCGGCCGATTACCGCGTCGAGGTACTTCGGCTTCATACCGTTGCCCGGCCGGATCGAGCGGACGTTTTCGTAGCTGAAGACTTCCCCCTTGGCGACCGGCGCCACCACGTAGAGCGAGCGCCTATTGCGCAGCACCGAGGCCTCGGAACGCGTCGGCTCGTAGGCCGGCGCGCCGACAGCCGCGTGCGCGACGGCGGACTCTTCGACCAGGCGTGCCAGTTCCGCCGGCTCCAGCGAGAAGGCGCTGTCCACACCGCCGTCTGCCCGGGCCAGGGTGAAGTGCTTCTCGATCACTGCCGCACCCAGGGCGACGGCAATGGTGGCAACGGTGGTGCCCAGGGTGTGGTCCGATAGCCCGACGATCACGCCCAGGCGCTTCTGCAGATCGGCAATGGTCGCCAGGTTTGCCTCTTCCGGCGGCGTCGGATAGGCCGCCGTACAATGAAGCACGACGATGTCTTCGTTGCCCTCGCCTCGCGCCGCGGCCACGGCTTCCTCGATCTCCTCCAGTGTCGCCATGCCGGTCGAGATGATCATCGGCTTGCCGGTGCGCGCTGCCTTGCGGATCAGCGGAATGTCGATGATCTCGGGCGAGGCGATCTTGTAGGCAGGGGCGTTCAGGCTCTCCAGGAAATCCACCGCCGTCGGATCGAAAGGCGAGGAGAACACCGTGATTCCCAATTCGCGTGCGCGGGCGAAGATCTCCGGGTGCCATTCCCAGGGGGTGTGCGCTTCCTCGTAGAGTTCGTAGAGCCGCCGGCCGGCCCACAGCCCGCCTTCGACGATGAACTCCGGGCCCTGGTGGTCGATGGTAATGGTGTCGGCGCGGTAGGTCTGCAGCTTCACCGCATCCGCGCCCGCAGCCTTCGCCGCCTCCAGAATGCTGAAGGTCCGGCGGATGTCGCCGTTATGATTCCCCGACATCTCGGCAATGATGTACGGCGGATCGTCCGGGCCGATTCGGCGCCCGTCGATCTCCAGCGTCCTGATCGAAGCCATATGCCTTAACAATTTCTTACCGTCGCACCCCGCTCTAGTATCGCATAATGGTTAATTTTGTTTTCCCAAGCCTTAACGCCGGCCGGTCCGACCACTCAAAAAAGCTGATTTTTCCGGCTTTTCGCACCGAAAGAGGCCTCGCACCCTAGAACAAGCCGGCGCCTTCAAGCCCATCCCAAATCAACTTAATGCCGGTCAGCACCAGGAAGACGTAGCAGGCGGTGTAAAAAAGGTCGCTGGGCACGCGGTTGTGCAGCCAGATGCCGGCCAGGATGCCGACGACGGCGACCGGGAAGAGCGCGGCCGAGGTCGCCAGGTTCTCTGCGGTGAAGAGACCCAAGGCCGTGTAGGGCAGCAGCTTCACGTAGTTGACCAGCAGGAAGAAGCCGACGGTGGTGGCCTGGTACTGGGTCTTCGGCAGGCCCAGCGGCAGCAGGTAGACGTTGACCGGCGGCCCGCCGGCGTGCGCGGTGAAGGAGGTGAAGCCGGAGACCGCCCCCCAGAACCAGCCGCTCGCGCGGCCCGGCGGGAAGCCGGAGGTCTGGCGGCGGCGCAGGCGCTTTTGCAGATAGTTGGCGGTGAAGCCGAGAGCGATCACCCCGATCAGCAGGCGGATCATCCAGGGCGTCATGACGTGGAAGGTCAGCGTGCCGATGGCGATGCCGACCACGGCGGCGAGGGCCAGGCGTGTCAGCACCCTCGGCTCCCACTTCTTCCAATAGGCCCAGACCCCGACCAGGTCCATGAGGCAGAGGATCGGCAGCATGATCGCGGCGACTTGCACCGGCGGCAGCACCAGCGCCATCAACGGCACCGCGAGCATGCCCAGCCCGGCGCCGAATCCGCCCTTGGAGATGCCGGCGATCATCACGGCCGGCACGGCGGCGAAGTAGAACCAGGGATCGGAAATCATCGGCGAACGATAGAAGCTGACGGTGGGGAGGAGAGACTGACCCAGATGCGCCCGTCAGGCAACGCCCGGACTGCTGGGCCGCAAGCTGGTGGACCGGCGCGGCAGGCGGTGGCATGCTGACAGGGTCGTCCACCCGGAGGAGGTGTTGATGGTGCGGATCGGAGGTTTCCTCGCGGCGCTGCTGCTCCCGGCCCTTGCCCTCGCCCCGATCCCGGCCCTCTCGCAAGCCCCTGAAGCCAAGGCCCGCCCGTCAATCGCGGTAGACCTGGAGCTGGTGCTGGCCGTGGACGTCTCGCTCAGCGTCGATTCCGAAGAAGCGCAGCTGCAGCGCCAGGGCTACGTGCAGGCGTTCCGCGACCCCCTGGTTGTAGACGCCATCGGCGGCGGCATCCTGGGGCGTATCGCGGTCACCTATTTCGAGTGGGCCAACTCCGCGCATACCCAGCTCATCGTCGACTGGACCCTGATCGACTCGCCCGCCGCCGCCGAGCGTTTCGCCACGGCCCTGGCTGCGCGGCGCCCGGGCCCGGCGCACTACACCTCCATCAGCGGCGCCATCGACTTCGGTGCCGCCCTGTTCAAGGACAACGGCTTCGAGGGCACACGCCAGGTGATCGACGTTTCCGGCGACGGCCCCAACAACTGGGGCGACCTGGTGGTCCACGCCCGCGACCGCGCCGTGGCAAAGGGCATCACCATCAACGGCCTGCCGATCCTGGACCAGAGCACGGGACCCTACTCGCGCTACAACATCCCCAACCTGGATCTCTACTACCGCGACTGCGTGATCGGCGGCCCGGCCGCCTTCATCGTGGTCGCCGAGGACTTCGCCGCCTTCGCCAGCGCCATCCGCCGCAAGCTGATCCTGGAGATCGCCGGCCTGCCCCCGCCGGCCGCCAGGCCGGGCCCGGCACTGCAGCCCGCCCGTTTCATCGATGCCCAGTTCATCGATGATGGCGACGCCCGCATCAGTCCGCCCTGCGACATCGGCGAGCAGCTGCTGCGGTCGCGAAACGAGGACTTTTAGCCCTGGCAGTCCGGCAGGACCGCAACCGGCAGCGGAAACCGCGGCAGGAACAGCGCTGGAGTTGGTTTTCCCAACAGCGCGCTCTTAGCCTAATATCAGGGCATGTCACACCGTAGTGCACGATTCGTCCTCTGCGCGGCCTGCCTGCTGGTGGCCTGGCCGGCCGCCGCCATCGAGCCGACCGCGGTCGCGCGCATGGTCGAGCCGAGCATGGTGCGGGTGGTGGTTGAGGGGCCGGCGGGCCGGGCCAGCGGCAGCGGCTTCCTGGTCAGCGCCGAGGGTCACGTGGCGACCACCTTTCACATGCTGAGGCCGCATATCGAGGCGGGCTGGGAACTCTTTGTGCTGGAAAGCGGCGCCGCGCCGGCAGCCCGCCGCAGCGTCACGGTGGTCGGCACCTATCCCGATGAAGACCTGGCGGTTCTCAAGGTCGAGGGTCTGGAGCGGCCGCCGGTCACGCTCAGCGAAGCCGATCTGCAGCTCCCGGCGCAGGGCAGCGAGATCTTCGCCATCGGCTATCCGGCGGCGGGCGAGCGGCTCGGCGCCGACGCCGGCATGAGTTTCACCGCCGGCATGGCCAACCGCATCTTCGTCGGCGCTTGGACCGCCGAAAGCGCACGCATCCGCATCATCCAGCATTCCGCCGCCACCAATCCGGGCAACAGCGGCGGGCCGGTCGTCAATCCCTGCGGCCAGGTCGTCGGTATGAACACCGAGCGCGAGATGGCGGTGCTGCTGACGCCGACAGGCCTGCCGATCGTCTACGACGTCATCCAGGGGGTCTTCTTCGCCTCGCATGTATCGGTCCTGATCGAAAAGCTGAGAGAACTGGACGTGCCCTACAGCGGCTCACCGAAAGTGTGCCGCGTCATCTTCGGAGTCGCCTCGACCGCCTATCCCTGGTACGCCGCCGCGGCGGGCGCTGTCCTCCTCGCCCTCCTCCTCCTTCTTGTAAGGCATTGGCCGCGGCGCGTGATCCACGTGGTGGTTGTTGGCCGCGATGTCGCGCGAAACGGAGCGCGCGCCCTCGGCCACCTAATCCTGCACCCGCGCACAGGCGCCAGGCCGCGCAAGATCACTTGGCGGCTGCACTGCGACGCGACCGAGGAAGGCGGTCCGATCGACATCGTCATCGACGAAGACGATTTGCGGCGGGCGCCGCATGGGCTCGTGATCGGCAGCGACACCGCCTGCGAGCGCTGCCTGGCCGCCGACGGTATCGACCGGCGCCACGCACAACTGGTGCGGCTGGGCGAGGAGCTGGGGATCAAGGACCTGCATTCAAAAACCGGGACCGCAGTCGACGCCAAGCCGGTCGATCCCGAGGACGGCGCAGCGCCGCTCAAGTCCGGTGCCGAGCTGCGCCTCGGCAACCTCGTGTTCCGTGTGGAGCGGCGCCCCAGCTCCAAAAGCTGATCCCGGCGGCAGGAGCGCAGCTGCTGCGCTCCCGCGACCAGGGCTTCCGGCCCTCCGTCGGTCGCCGGCCCAGCGCCGCCGGAAGTCACAAAATTCGCCCTAATCCCGCAGAAATCCGCGGCTTTCCAAGCCTAATTGCACCGCCGCACATTAACCTAATGCTCACTCTCAGCGCCTAGTCTTGTCGCCTAGCCCAACGGAAAGGCGAGAAGGCGGACCCGCGGAGAAGGCGGCGTCGTGGAGCAGGCTGATGAAGAATGTCGACCTTTCAAAGGCTCTGTTCAACTGCGCCGGTATCCTGAGCCTCTTCCTCGTCGGCGTGATCTTCGGCGTCGCCCATACGGCGCCGCGTGACGCGCTGCTTTTCATCGGCGACAGCCTCGCCAGCGTCTACCAGGAACGCCATACGCTGACCGGCGTGCGCCCGGAGCGCTTCCTGCAGCCCGCCCGCTATGACGGCGAGGGCGTGACGGTCAACGAGGTGCCGGGTGGCGACGCCGACCTGGTGCTGCTGTCGGGCTTCTTCGACGGCGGCAATGAGCTGCGCCTGATCCGCCGCGACGGCGATATCGTGGCCCGCTGGCCGGTGCGCTTTTCCGAGCTCTTCCCGGATACCGGCCACCTCGACCAGCCTCCCGCCACCGACTGGAACGTCGACATGCATGGCGCGCTGATCCAGCAGGACGGCTCCGTGGTCTTCAACTTCGAATACGCCGGCCTGGTCAAGCTGGACCGCTGCGGCCGGGTCGCCTGGACGCTGCCCCGCATCACGCATCATTCGGTCGAGTTCGCCGCCACCGGCGGCTTCTGGGTCCCGGGGCGCCGGATCCACGAGGAAGGAGCCGTTTCGCCCTATCCGCCGTTCCAGACTCCCTTCTCCGAGGACACCCTGCTGCAGGTCTCGGCGGAAGGCGAGGTGCTGCGCGAGCTCTCCCTGCTGCAGATCATGTACGACAGCGGCCTGGAAGGCCTGCTGACGGCCAGCGGCCATACCTTCTACAAGTCCATGTCCTGGGACCGCGAGATCGTGCACCTGAACAAGATCGCGGAGCTGCCGGCCGAGATCGCGGACGACTTTCCGATGTTCGAGGCGGGCGACCTGGCCGTCTCGATCCGCCAGTTGAACCTGGTCATGGTGATCGATCCCGACGACGAAAAGGTGAAGTGGTGGCGCGTCGGCCCCTGGCTGCGCCAGCACGATCCCGAGTTCAAGGCCGGCGGCCGCCTCGTGGTGTTCAACAACAACACCTACAAGACCGCCTATCCCGTCGGCGACGAGAAGACGCCGGTGGAATTCGATCGTGGCTCCACCGTCATCGAGATCGATCCGGCCTCCGGCGCTTACGAGACCCTCTACGGCCATAGGGCGGGCCAGGAGATGCTGACCATCGTGCGCGGCAAGGTCGAGCTGACGCCGCTGGGTGGGCTGCTGGTCACCGAGTTCGAGGGCGGCCGGGTCTTCGAGAGCGACGCCGCAGGCCGGGTGATCTGGGAATACATCAACCGCTATGACAGCGAGACGGTCGCCGAGATTACCGAGGCGCGCCTCTATCCGCAGAACTACTTCACCGTATCGAGCTGGGCCTGCGACGGCCCCAGCACCTAGTCCGAACGCACAACCCGAGGAGTATCGATTATGCCTCGCGCACTCTTCCTCACCCTGGCGGCCGCGGCCCTACTGTTCGCCGTCCCGCAGCCCGCCGAGGCCTATATCGGCCCCGGCGCCGGTATTTCAGCCATCGGCACGGTGGTGGCGCTGCTCGGCGCGGTCGCCCTGATGCTGGTGGGCTTCGTCTGGTATCCGCTCAAGCGGCTGCGCCGCAAGCTGCGACAGGCCAAGGACGGCGGCGAGGCGCCCAGCACGTGATCGCCGCCGGCCTGACGACGCCCGCGGTCGCGCTCACCGCCGTCGCGCTCTTCGCCCTGGCCCTCTGGGGGCTCGGCATTCTGCGTGCCGGGGCGGAGGTCTTTGCCGTCGCCCGCGGCGCCGTCGCGGCGCTGCGTGACCCGGGCCTCGACGACGCGGCCCGCGAGGCGGCGGTGCAGCGCGCGTCGCTGCGGCTCTTCGGCGCCTTCTTCTCGATCCTGGCGCGCAGCGCGCTTGCCCTGCTGCTGTCCTTCGCGCCGATCTGGCTGGCCGAGACGGCCGGGGTGGTCACCAGCGACGCCGTCATGGTCTACCTCTCGCGCTGGGACATCATCGTCGTCGTCTCCATCGTGATGCTCGCCGGCTACCGGCTGCGGATGCTGCTGTGGGCTTCCAGCTGAACTACTCGGCGCTCGACCGCGCCCTGCACCGCCTCGCCTTCGGCGCCCCGACGCTGCAGCTCGCCGCCGCGGACATCGAGAGCCGGCTCTACGGCGGAGAGCTGCGCGCCGTCGAAGCGGGCCCGCCGGTCTTCATCACCTCGCTGCCGCGCGCCGGCACCACCCTGCTGCTGGAGGTGCTGCACCGCTTTCCCGCCTTCGCCGCCCACTGCTACCGCGACATGCCCTTCGTCATGGCGCCGATGGTCTGGGCGCGGCTCAGCGGCGCCTTCCGCAAGCGCGCCGAGCTCGCCGAGCG
>JBNKHC010000386.1:0-12294 GCA_050290145.1 Kiloniellaceae bacterium
TCAGAAGGGGCTCATGTGTCCGCCGGGCCTGGGCTTCAACGCGGCGGGCCCGCGCGCCCTGGCGGCGCACCGGAACGCCGGGCTGCGCACGGCCTATTGGGACTGGACCAAGCGCGAAGGGCCGCTGCACTACGAGAAATATTGCGGCACCCCGCCCGAGCACCTGCTCTTCGGCCTGCGCCAGGCCATCGACATGCTCTTCGAGGAGGGGCTGGAGGCGGTCTTCGAGCGCCACCGCCTGCTGGGCGAGGCGACGCGCCGCGCGGTCGCGGTCTGGGCCGAGGGCGGCGCGCTGGCCTTGAACGTGGTGGACCCGGCGGCGCGCAGCAACTCGGTCACCACCGTGCGCACCGAGGGCATCGACCCCCAGGTGCTGCGTGACTACTGCAATGACGTCTGCGGCGTGATGCTGGGCGAGGGCATCGGCGATCTGTTGGGCAAGGGGATCCGCATCGCCCACATGGGCCACGTCAGCGGCGCGATGATGCTGGGCACCCTGGGGTCCATTGAAATCGCCCTCGGCGCGCTCGGCATCCCCCACAGCAAGGGCGGGGTGCAGGCTGCGGTCGACTTCCTGGCCGAGGCCGTACCGGCAGCGGGCGCCAAGGCCGATCTGCGCAACGCCGGGACCTGAGGCCCGGACATGAGAGCGGGGCCGGCGGCGCCTACCAGCTGCCGCCGCCGCCACCGCCGCCGCCGCCGCCCGAGGAGCCGCCGCCCGAGGAACCGCTGGAGCCGCTGCTGCTGCTGGGCCGCGTCGAGGCGGTGCTGAGGGTGCTGCTGAGCCCCGCCGCCAGCCCGCTGGTCACTCCCGAGAGATCGCGGAAGCCGTCGCCAGAGCGCGAGTGGTACCAGCGCTGCTGGTGCTGCGCGGCGGCTTTCCTGGCCGCGGCGCTGGCGCTGGCGGTAAAGCGCGCGGTCCATTCCTTTTCCACCCCCAGCGCCATGGCATAGGGCAGGTGGTACTCGAAGAGCTCCACCGTCATCTCCGGCTCGGCGGTCAGCATGTTGAGGCGGTCCTTCTCGGCGACCGTGAGGTAGAGCAGGTAGCCCTCGATCTGGTCCAGCATGTCGCGGCCAAGGCGCGTCGGTGCCTTCAGCAGAAAACAGAACAGCGTCAGGTTGGCGAGATGGGCGATGACCAGCAGCGCCAGCGGCAGCCCGAAGGTGTCCCAGGTGAAGTAGAGGGCGGCGAGGCCGGGCACCATGAAGGGGATGATGAAGAACGTCATGATGACCGTGCCCCCTGACAGCCGCGACTCGCCGCGGGCCGCCGCCGCCAGCTCCAAGAGGACCAGCCGGGCGATAAGCACCACCGGGATGGAGAAGACGATGCCGAAGAGGCCGCCCAGGCCGATATAGAGCAGCAGGTCCAGGTTGCCGGCCTGGATCAGCAGGCCGCCGACCGCGCTGGCCACCGCCAGCAGCACGCCCAGGATCCAGAACCCCATGTTGTGGCGGAAGTAGTGCTTGTCGTACTCGCGGTGCAATACCTTGCCGATGCGATCGACCGCCGTGCTGATCGCCTCGCTGTACTTGGGCCTGATGACCGTGCTTTCCTGGTCGCCCGGGAACATGGACTCCATGACCGCCGTTTCGCCGGGCGGCAGCTTTGCGGCTGACGCTTTCTCGGGCTCGCGGGTCACGGTGTACTTGCGCCCGTCCTCGTCGATGGTCAGCCGCCCCTTGATGGCGAGGCTGGTCAGCGCGACGGTGAAGGCCTTGGTCTTGCCGAAGGCGCTGCCCTGGGCGGCGGCCCAGACATAACCTGTGGCCGCCGGCGACAAGCCCTCGGGGGCCTCGAACAGCGGGATGATCACGCCGGCTTTCGGGTCGCGGCCGACGCGGCGCCACTGGACCAGGAAATAGAAGAAGACGACGGCAAGGCCCAGGAAGGCGACCAGCGGGCCCAGGTTGTCGGCGACGGCGCGGCCCAGCTTCTCGCCGAGGCCGGGCTCCGCCACATAGCCCTTGGGAAAGGCCACCGCGACCGTCAGACCTTCGCCGGGCTGCAGGCTGCGGGTGGTGGCGAAGAAGACCGAACCGTCGGGCTGCAGGTTCTCGGTGTAGTCCTTGCCGTCTTCGCCGGCGTAGCCGGTATAGGCGGCGGTCTGCCGGGCCACCGCGCCCGGCGGCAGGTGTATGGTGGCCTCGGCGCGGTCGATGGGATGGGCCCAGTCGTTGCCGGTGACGTCCCAGTAGACCTCGTCGTGATTGCTGTGGAAGAACAGCTGGCGGTCGGTGCGGTAGACGATGCGGTAGCGGTGCAGGCCTGGCTGCAGCAACAGGTTCTCACGGCCGATGCGCAGGCGCACGCCGGCGCGCCCCTCGATGAGGATGAAGGGCTCTGCCTCGCCGTTGCGCGTCACCTTCAGCACGTTGAAGCCGACTTTGTCGCTGAGGCCCAGGAAGCCGCTGTAGGTCGTCGGGAAGTCGCGGTAGATGCCGTGCTTCTGGCTGCCGGGCATGACCTGAAAGTCGATCTCCTCGGTGACCAGGAAGTCGCCGTTCTCCTCCACTACGATGTCCGACGCGAAACGCGGGATACGGTCTAGGTCCCCCTCCTGCGCGCCGGCGGGCGGCGCCAGACAGACCAGCAGCAGGCTCAGCAGCAGGGCGAGGACAGGAAGGTGCCGTTCCAGGCGCATAGGTAAACTCCGGGTTCGGGCGGCTGTCAACTGCTGCAGTTCGTCATGTTGCAACGGATCCAGACCACTTCGACGTTTAGGGCTGTGGTGTAGGACAGGTAGTGCTCGAAGAGGTCCAGCGTCAATTCGGGCTCGGCTCCGTCACATATCCTTTGGGGAAAGCCACTGCCACCGTCAGGCCTTCGCCGGGCTGCAGGCTGCGGGTTGCCGCGAACATGATCGTGCCGTCGGGCCCCCGGCTCTCTGTATAATCCTTGCCGACCTCGCCTTTAAAGCCGGTGTAGCCGGCGCTCCCCAGGACATCGGCGCCGGGCGGCAGATGGATGGTCACCTCGGCGCGGTCGATCGGGTGGGTCCAGTCGTCGCCGGTGACATTCCAGTAAATCTCGTCGCGGTTGCTGTGGAAGAACAGCTGCTGGTCCGTGTGGTAAACGATGCGGTAGCGGTGCACGCCTTCTTCCAGCAGCAGGCTCTCCCGGCCGATGCGCACACGCATCCCGGCGGGCTTTTCGATGAGGATGAAGGGCTCTTTCGTGCCATCGCGAGTTACCTCCTGCACTTCGAAGCCGACCCTCGTGACGCGGCCCAGGGCGTCGCGGTAGGTGGTGGGGAAGTCGCGGTAGATGCCGTTCTTCTTGCTGCCGGGCGTGACCTGGAAGTCGATCTCCTCGGTGACCAGGAAATCGCCGTTCTCCTTGATCACGATGTCGGACGCGAATCGCGGGATGCGGTCGGGGTCCTCTTGCTGGGCGCCGTCAGGCGGCGCGATGCAGCCACTCAGGAGGCTCAGAACCAATGTGAGAACGGTAAGGTGCCGTACAAGGCGCATTGGGAAATTCTCCGGTTTGGTGCGGCTACCAGCTGCCGCCGCCGCCGCCACCGCCGCCGCCGCCCGAGGAGCCGCCGCCGGAAGACGAGCTCTTGCTGGGCGGGGTCGAGGCGCTGGAAAGCGTGCGGCTGAGCCCGCTGGACAGGGCCGGGGCCATGCTGGTGAAACTGCGATGGCTGCTGGTGGAGCGGTACCAGCGGCGGCCGCTTTCGGCGGCCTGCTGAACCGCGGCGCTGGCGTTCTCGGTGAAGCGGCGGGTCCATTGCTCCTCGACACCCAGGGCCATGGCGTAGGGCAGGTGATGCTCGAAGAGGTCGAGCGTCATCTCCGGCTCGGCGGTCAGCATGTTGAGGCGATCCCTCTCGGCCACCGAGAGGTAGAGGCGGTAGCCCTCGATCTCGTCGCGCAGGTCGCGGCCCAGCCGGGTCGGCGCCTTCATGAGGAACCAGAACAGCACGACGAGGAAGATGTGGAGGCCGACCAGCAGCGCCATCAGCGGGCCGAACTCCTGGAAGATCAGGTAAACCCCGCCGAGGGCCGGGATGAAGAAGGGCAGGATGAAGACACTGCCGAAGATCGTGCCGGCCAGGTTCCTGGTGTCGCCGCTCAAGGCGGCCGCCCACAGCGGCGCCAGCTTGTAGGCGATCAACGCGGCGGGGGTGGTGAAGCCGCCGATGAAGATGAGGCCGAAGGCGACCATGAAGAGGAATTCCAGGTCGCCGAACTGCAGGGTCAGCGCCGCGGCGATGCCGGCCAGGGCGACCACCAGGCCGCCGAGCCAGTGCCAGGTGTTGTGGCGGAAATAGACCTTGGCGTGCTCGCGCTTCAGGGCCGCCATCACCTTGTCGGCGGCGGTCCCGATGGCGGCGTCGTAAGCGCGCTTGATCTCGACCCGCTCGTTGCCCAGGGGGAAGAGCCGCGACAGGGCGGCCGCCTCGCCGCCCGGCAGGCGGGCGGCGGCCTCGCCCTCCGCCTTGGGCCGGCCTTCCAGGACGTAGGACTTACCGTCCTCCTCGATGGTCAGCCGGCCTTTGATGGCCAGGCTGGTCAGCGCGACGGTGAAGGCCTGGGCGGTCGGCAGCGTGGTGCCGCGGCAGCGCGCCCAGACGTAGCCCGTGCCGGCCGGGGAAAGGCCCTGCGGCGCCTCGAAGCGCGGCACGATGATGCCGCTTTGCGGGTCGCGGCCGACGGCGCGCCAGCGCAGGTAGAAGAAGACGAAGGTCGCCAGCAGGCCGAGGCAGCCGACCAGCAGGCCCAGGTTGTCGCCAAGGCCGGCGGCCAGGCGCGCGCCGCTGTCCGGCTCCGGCACGAAGCCCTTGGGGAAGGCGACGACGATGGTCAGGCCCTCGCCGGGCTCCAGCGTGCGCGTGGTGGCGAAGGTGACCGCGCCGTCGCCGCTGCGGCCGACGGTGGCCTCCTGGCCGTCCTCGCCCAGGTAGCCAGTGAAGGCCTTGGTGTCGACCACCGGCGCGCCGGCCGGCGGATAGACCGTCGCCTCGGCGTGGTCGATGGGGTGGGCCCAGTCGTTGCCGGTGACGTTCCAGTAGACCTCGTCGGATTCAGCGTCGAAGAAAAGCTGGCGGCTGGTGCGGTAGGTCAGGCTGTAGCGGTGCGTGCCTTCGCCGATCAGCACGTCGGCATCGCCGATGCGGATGCGCACCCCGGCGCCGGCCTGCTGCAGGAGATAGGGCTCCGCCCGGCCGTTGCGGGTGACCTCCAGAATCTCGAAGCCGACCCGGGTGTTGAGCCCCAGGGCGTCGCGGTAGGTGGTCGGGAAGTCGCGGTAGATGCCGTGCTTTTCGCTGCCGGGCATGGCCAGGAAGTCGATTTCCTCGGTCACCGTCAGGTCGCCGTTGTCCTCCACCACGACGGTGGCGGCGAAGCGCGGGATGCGGTCGTTGTCCTGCGCCAGGGCGGCGGCAGGCGCGGCCAGAAAGAGCAGGGCGAGCAGCGCGGCCAGGGCGCTCCGCAGCGGGGCGCCGGTCATGTGCTGCCTTCCCCGAAGCGGACCTCCGGCAGTGCGCGGTCGGCGGCCTTGTCGACCTCGTAGTACTCGGCCTTCACGAAGCCGAAACGCTCGGCGATGAGGTTGCTGGGGAAGGACTCGATCAGGGTGTTGAGGTTGCGTACCGAGCCGTTGTAGTAGCGCCGCGCCATCTGGATGTGGTTCTCGATGTCGCTCAACTCTTCCTGCAGGGCCAGGTAGTTGTTGCTGGCCTTCAGGTCGGGGTAGTTCTCGGCGACGGCGAAGAGGTGGCCCAGGGCGCCGCCCAGGCGCGACTCCACCGCCGCGCGGGTGCCGGCCGGGGCGTTTTCGGCAGCCAGGGCCTGGCCGCGCAGCTGGGTCAGTTCCTCAAGGGTGCGGCGCTCGTGGCTGGTGTAGGCCTTCACCGTCTCCACCAGGTTGGGGATCAGATTGGAACGCCGCTTCAGCTGGACGTCGATGCCGCTCCAACCTTCCTCGGTCTGCTGCTTGCGGGCGACCAGGCGGTTGTAGATCAGCACCGCCCAGAAGAGCAGCAGCACGACAAGCGCAACAAGGACGCCGATTACGATTCCAAATGACATCGGGTTCTCCCACCCCTGAAACGGATTGGCCGCGGGGCGGGCAAGCGCCCGCAAAGCGGCCTCTCTCGATTGTCGTCCCCCGTTTGTCGCCGGGGCGGCAGGGAAGGTTCAATCATGGCTAGGCCGGCTCCGCTTTCTCTGGCTCCAGGTGGCCGACGACGCGCTGCCAGCACCTCTCCGAATCACCTGAGAAAAGCACGACCAGGTCGCCTTCACCGGCGAGGCCGAGCGCCTCGTCGATTGCCGCGGCTTCATCGTCGATGGTGATGATCCGGCTGCTCTCGACCCCCTGCGCCTCCAGCGCCGCTGCGATGCGTTTGGGGATCTCTTCCGAGGGGAAGCCGCGGATCGACTTGAAGGCTTCGCTGTAGCCCTTGTTGCGGGAACAGATGAAGGTGTCGAACTGTCCCGCGAGCATCTCCGCTATTTCGGCAATGTGCTCCGGATGGCGGTTGCCGAAGTTCGCCAGGAGTCCGATGCGCCGGCCGGGCGTCTTCATGTCCTGCAGGGCATCGCAAACGGCCAGGACCCCGTGCGGGTTGTGCGCCATGTCCAGCACGGTGGTGAATGCATGCCCCTTGTAGATGTTGAAGCGGCCGGGATTGCTGTCGAAGGTGTTGTCATAGCTGGCGAGTGCCGCGGCGATGCCCGCCGGCGAGATGCCGAGGCCGTAGGCCAGGCCGATCGCCGCCATGGCGTTCTGCACGTTGTGCTTCGCCGCCCCGCCCAGGGTAGCGGGAATGTCGCCCACCTTGATGACGGTGTCGCTGGTACCGGGGCGATGCAGCAGGATGCCCGGCGCGTCGCTGTCTGCGTCCAGGCTGATCGCCAGGCCACCCGCGGCGACGTGATCGCGCAGCAGCGCGCCGGCCGGCTGCGTCGAAATCAGGCAGACCTGCTGCGCCGGCTTGAGCCTGGCCAAGGCAAGGCAGCGGGGGTCATCGGCATTGAGCACGGCGAGCTTGCGGGCGGCTTCGGCGACGCGGCCCTTGATCCGCGCCATATCGTCCAGGCTGTCGATGCCATCGATTCCGACATGGTCGTGCGCCACGTTCAGGACCGCACCCACGTCGCACCAGTCGAAGGCCATGCCGCCCTTCACGATGCCGCCTCGCGAGGTCTCCAGCACTGCGGCGTCGACCGAGGGGTCGCGCAGCAGCACCTGGGCGCCGGTCGCGCCGGCGATGTCGCCCTTGGCCACCATCTGGCCGTCGATCTCGGCGCCCGAGGTGGTCACCAGTCCGATGGTCCCGACGCCGATCTCACTGCCGGCCTGGCGCAGGATATGGGCCGTCATGCGCGAGGTCGTGGTCTTGCCGTTGGTGCCGGTGACCGCGGCGAGGGGGATGCGGCCGTTGCTCCGGCCCGGGAACAGCCATTCGATGATCGGCCCGACGACGTCGCGCGCCACGCCGGAGGTCTGCGCCGCCACGAAATGCGGGCGCAGGCCGGGCGAGAAGTTGACCTCGCAGATGCCGCCGCCGATCATCCGGTAAGAGCGCGAGATGTCGCGGGTCAGGAAGTCGACGCCGACCACGTCCAGTCCGGAGATGCGCGCCGCGCGCTCCAGCATCACGCGGTTGTCGGGGTGGATCCGGTCGGTGACGTCGATCGCGGTACCGCCGGTGGAGATGTTGGCGGTGCCGCGCAGATAGACCACCTCGCCTTCCGGCGGGATGGTGTCGTTGGTATAGCCGCGCTTGTCCAGCATGCGCTGGGCTTCGCGGTCCAGCTCGATGCGGTTCATCAGCTTGGTGAAGGCGGTGCCGCGCCGCGGGTCCTTGTTCACCTCGGCCACCAGCTCGGCGATGCTGTGCCGCCCGTCGCCGGTCACGCCGCCGGGAATGCGCTGGGCCGCGGCGACGATGCGGCCGCCGACCACCAGGACCCTGTGATCGAAGCCGGCGATGTAGCCCTCGACGATGACTTCCGGATGGTGCTGCCGGGCGACGACGAAGGCCTCGGCGACGGCCTCGTCGCCTTCCAGCTGCACGCTGACGCCTTTGCCCTTACCGCCGCGCGCCGGCTTCACGACGACGGGATAGCCCAGGGTCCTGGCCGCGCGCACCGCGGCTTCATTGTCGTGCACGACGATCTGCCTGGGCACCGGCAGAAGGACTTCGGAAAAGATGCGGTTGGTCGTCGCCTTGTCGCGTTGGAACAGGGCGGCGGTGTTGGAGACCTTGTCGGTGACCGTTTCGCGGGTGCGCTGCAGGTGGCGGCCCTGGCCGAACTGCACGACGCGCAGGGCGCGGTCGACGACGAACCAGGGAATGTCGCGGCGCTGCGCCTCCTCGATCAGCGCCAGCGCCGTCTGGTCGGGCGCGAGGCTCTGCGCGGCCTTGTGGTAATTGTTCAACACCTGAGCGGCGTCAAGCGGCTCCCGGTACTGGTGGGCGGGGCGCAGTTCCGGCGGCAGCAGCGCCAGGGCGATGATGACGCCGGCCTGGCCGGCCAGCACGCCGATCTCGGGGTCGTCGTAGTGGAAGAAGATGTCCTGGACCTCGCCGCCGTCTTCCCGGCTGGCATCCTCCTGTTTTGCCGGCGGGCGGCGCAAGGCGGCGGGTTTCGGGGCTTCGCCCGGGCGGCGCTGCAGTTCGGTGGCGATGCGTCCGGCGACGTAGGCCAGGGGCAGGCCCGGCGCGCGGTGCAGCTCGGCGACAAAGCCCCCCGGTTCCTCCGCCGTGCTGGGGTGCTCGGCCAGGCCGGGCATCAGTTTGAGCAATGCCTTGGTGGGGGCCGGCGTGACGCTGTCGTCGGGCCAGGTGACCTCAGCCCGCTCCTGCGGCCCTTCGATCGCCACGCGGATGTGGACCAGCGGGACCGCCGCAATCTCGTTCGGCCCCACATAGGCGCGCGCCTTGGTGATTTTCATTGTTCCGATTCGCCCTTTCCCCAGGGTCGGGAGAGCATAGCGGGCACCCGCCGGGGCACCAACGGCAATTGGGAGCGCCTCAGGAGGGCCGGCGGTGCTGGCGCGGCCCGCGAACTGCCCTATAGTGGCGGGCGGGCTCCCTTGGCGGCGCCGCTTTGCGGTCTAGTTTTCTCTCTTGGTGCAGTCATAATCTGCGCAGTCAGACGGGGGATCTCGACGATGCGACAGTCCTTTGCGGCCCTGTTCCTGCTGACCTTCCTGCTGGGAGCCGCCGCGCCGGCGGGACCGGCCGGCGCCCAGACCCCCTTGCAGCTCGGTGACGAGCCGCTGCCCGAGATCCCGCCGCAGAACCGCAGCGGCCTGCCCGTCGACCTGGAACTGGTGCTGCTGGCCGACGCCACCGGCTCCATCGACGACAAGGAGATCTTCTTCCAGCGCCAGGGCTACGCCGACGCCATCCTGCATCCCGACATCCTCTCCGCCATCTCCCTGGGCCACGACGGCAGGATCGCGGTGACCTACGTTGAATGGGGCGATGCCTCCTCCCAG
Source organism: Kiloniellaceae bacterium (assembly GCA_050290145.1). GTDB lineage: Bacteria > Pseudomonadota > Alphaproteobacteria > Kiloniellales > Kiloniellaceae > Pelagibius. Next base: position 9,470 of record JBNKHC010000386.1, read on the forward strand.
GAGGTCGTGGTGCCCTGGACCATCATCGACGGCCAGGGCGCGGCGGCCAACTTCGCCGAGGCGCTGATGGAAACCCCGCGCCGCGCCTTCGGGCGCAACGCCATCGGCTCCGCCATCACCTATGCGCACCTGCTGATCGAGGGAAACAACATCAACGGCTTCCGCCGGGTGATCGACCTCTCCGGCGATTCCGCAAATTCCTGGGGCGGCATCCCGCTGGAGGCCGCGCGACAGGCCGCCATCGCCGCCGACATCGTCATCAACGGTCTCGCCATCCTGTGCCGGGACTGCAGCGGCCGCCCGGTCTTCTACGACCTGGAGGAGGCCTATCGCCGCGACATCATCGGCGGGCCCGCCGCCTTCGTCATCACCGCCGACGACATGGAGTCCTTCGCCGCGGCGGTGCGCAAGAAGCTGCTGCTGGAGATCGCCGGCGTGCCTGACGAGAAGACCTTCCGCCAGCGCCTGGCCCAGGCGCAGGGCGGGGCTGAGCCGCACCGGGTGATCGATTGAGCGGATGCACAGGCTTCGAGACGGGCCTGCGGCCCTCCTCAGCATGAGGGCGAGAAGGACCTCACCCTGAGGAGCGCTCGCTAGAGCGCGTCTCGAAGGGTGTGCCACCGCTAAGGCGTCAGCGGTACTCTTTCGCCGTGCTCGGCGATCATGCGGTCGATCTCGGCCAGCGCGAAGGCGGCGAGCTGGCGCTGGGCGGCCTGGGCCTCGGGGTCGTCGTCCTCCAGGTCGCCGATGACCAGAATGTTCTCGTCGTTCAGGCGGTTGGCCGGGTCGGTGTAGTTGAAGCTGCCGGCGATGATCACCGCGCCGTCGATGACCATCAGCTTGTGGTGCAGCTTGCCCAGGCCGTGCTTGCGCGAGGCGAGGAAGGCCTCGCCGCCGCCGTCGGCCACCATGCGGGTCGCCGCCCAGTCGCGGTTGCCCTGGCCGGCGTCGAAGATGCCACGGATGCGCACGCCGCCCTTGGCCATGGCCACCAGGGCGTCGTCGATGCCGGAGGACTTGGCGAAGGTGAAGATCGCGAAGTCGACCCGCTCCCGGGCCTTCATGATCTGCTTCATGATCTCCATCTCCGGCGCGTGGTCCGGCGCGAAGAGGGCGCGCACGCTGATGCCGGCGACGCGGTTGTTGCGCGGCGAGGGCTCGTGGCGGTTGCGCAGCTGGCCGAAGGTGCCCTGCCAGATCTCCGAGAACTCCTTGTCGTATTCCTTGCAGACCCACTGGTCGTGGACGATGACCACGTGGTTCAGGTTCTTGCGGCTGGCATGGCTGCCCACGCCCGTCGGCGTGAAGTTGGTGGAGCCGGTCAGCAGCGCACGGGTCGGCCTGCCGCTGTCGCGGATGATGAATTTCTGATGGAAGATATCGGGGTTGTAGTCGGTGCGCGCGTCGATGTTGGCGCGCAGCATGGCGGCGTAGAGGTTGCGGTTCTCCTCGTCCTCGCCGCCCACCGCGAAGGGGTCGGCGGGCGGGTTATCGGCGCGCAGGTAGTCCTGTTCCAGCACGACGTGCACGACCACGCCGCGCTGGCGCGCGCGGATCAGGGCCTCGGTAATGGGCAGGGACTCGACCTCCTGAACGGCGACGTCCAGGCTCTTCTGCGCGCCGTCGATGAAGTCGACGATGACCTGTTCCAGGTCGTCGGGCGCACCCAGGCCGGCCGGCCCCATGTGCAGCTCCAGGCGGTCGTTCAGGATGAATGGCATGGCCTCTCTCCTCTTCTGCTGCCCGCTAGCGGTCTTATGGTACAGCACTGTGCCCGGGCTGCCGTAGAAGTTTAGGGCCAAAGGGGTGGGCAAAAGGGGTGCCCCGGCCCGCCGCGGCGGTTAGCATGCGCCCCGGCGGGGAGTATTTTGCTTTTCACGAGAGAGGATCCGAGCGCCCGTGAGTGAGAGAGTGAGTGACAGTGTGAACGATTTCATCGCCGGCCTGCCGAAAGCCGAGTTGCACCTGCATATCGAGGGCTCGCTGGAGCCGGAGATGATGTTCGCCCTGGCCCGGCGCAACGGCGTCGAGCTGCCCTACGCCGACGTCGAGGAGATTCGCGCCGCCTACAGCTTTACCAAGCTGCAGGATTTCCTCGATCTCTACTACCAGGGTATGTCGGTGCTGCTGACCGAGCAGGATTTCTACGATCTGACACTGGCCTACCTGCGCCGCGTCGCTGAGGACAACGTGCGCCACGTGGAGATCTTCTTCGATCCCCAGGGCCATACCGATCGCGGCATCGCTTTCGAGACGGTCTTCACCGGTATCGAGCGGGCGCTGCAGGACGGCGAAAGGGAGCTGGGGATCACCTCGAAGATCATCCTCTGCTTCCTGCGCCACCTCTCCGCCGAGGCGGCCATGGCGACCCTGGAGCAGGCGCTGCCCTACAAGGACCGCATCGTCGGCGTCGGCCTCGATTCCTCGGAGCAGGGCCACCCGCCGGCCAAGTTCAAGGCCGTCTTCGACCGGGCCCGGGCCGAAGGCTTCCTCACGGTCGCTCATGCCGGCGAGGAAGGCCCGCCGGAGTATGTCTGGTCGGCGCTCGACGACCTGCAGGTCTCCCGCATCGACCACGGCAACCGCGCGCTGGAGGACCCGGAGCTGGTGCTGGAACTGGCGAAGCGCAGGATGCCGCTGACGGTCTGCCCGCTCTCCAACCTCAGGCTCTGCGTGGTCGAGGACATGACGGCCCACCCCCTGAAGATGATGCTGGACCGCGGCCTCATGGTCACCGTGAACTCCGACGACCCGGCCTACTTCGGCGGCTACGTGAACGACAACTATCTCGCCGTGCGCCAGGCCCTGGCCTTGAGCAACGAGGA
>JBNKHC010000387.1:0-9153 GCA_050290145.1 Kiloniellaceae bacterium
TGCTCGCGGATGCAGGTGACCACGTCCAACAGCGGCTTGCGCTCGGCGCTATGCAGGCGCACGTCGTTGCAGGCCACGAGCCCGACGCCGCTTTGCTCCGCCAGCCGCGCCAGGGCCGCCAGGCGCCGGTGGTCGTCGCCCCGGTAGAGCGCGCGGGCGCCGAGGAAGACATCGCCGGGAAAGAGCGGCGCCAGGCTGCGCAGCGCGCCGTCGAAAGTCCCGTCCGCCCCCGCTTCTTCGGGCAGCACCACGAAGACCTGCCCGTCGCCGTGGTCGATCACCTCCTCCAGGGTGAAGTCGCACTCGCCCTTCGTGGCGCGGCGCTTGCCCAGGGTGAGCAGGCGGCAGAGCCGTGCGTAGGCGGCACGGTCCTTGGGGAAGCAGAGGATGTCGGGGCCATCTGAAGGCACCAGGCGTGCGCCGACCAGCAGGGTAATGCCGACCTCCTTCGCTGCCACCTGCGCGCGCACCACCCCGGCCAGGGAATTGCGGTCGGCGATAGCCACCGCCGGCAGGCCAAGCGCCGCCGCCGCCATCACCAGCTCCTCGGGATGCGAGCCGGAGCGCAGGAAGGAGTAGTTGCTGGTGACCTCGAGGGGGACGTAGGTGGGAGTGGGAGTCATGCTCTCCCCTCACACAACTTTCCCCTCCCCCCTTGCGGGGGAGGGTTAGGGTGGGGGGTATGGTGAAGCTTGCGCAGAGACATCGGGAATCACCCCCTCCCCATCCCTCCCCCATCAAGGGGGAGGGGGTTCTTTTTATGAAGACTCGCACCAGCTGCCGCACGGATGACCTCCAGCACACCCTCCAGGTTCCCGAAGACCTCGTCGTTCCAGAACCTAAGGACACAGAACCCCCGGCCCTCGAGCCACTGGGTCCGCACCGCATCGTCCGCTTCAGATTCCGCGTGCTGGCCGCCGTCGAGCTCGACGACAACGCGCGCGTCATAGCAGGCGAAGTCGACGATGAAACGTCCCAGCGGCACCTGGCGGCGAAACTTGTGACCTTCCAGTCGCCGGTTGCGCAGCCGTTCCCAGAGTTTCTCCTCTGCCGTAGGTTGGCCGGAGACAGAAAGACCCGGGCCACCCAAAGCTTGAGAAATAGCCTTCAGGACACCGTTCATGTTCGTCAGCACGTCGTTGTTCCAGAAACGAAGAATGCGATAGCCTTCGCCTTCCAGCCATGCGCTGCGTGCTTGATCCCGCGCGCGCTGCTTCGGGTCACCATGCTGGCCGCCATCCAGCTCAACGATCAGCTTCTTGCGGAGGCAGGCAAAGTCGACGACGAAGGCGCCGCGCGACACCTGGCGCCTGAACTTGTGTCCGCCCAGTTGCCGGTCACGCAGGCGGGACCAAAGCTTCTGCTCCGCCGTTGTCTGATTGCGCCGAAGATTGCGCGCTTGTGGCACCGTCACCCCCTCACCCAGCTTCGGCTAGGCTCGCTCACGCTCGCCAAGCCTGCGCAACCCTCTCCCCTAAAAGGGGCGAGGGACATTGAAAGCGTTCTTTCTTCTCCCTCTCCCCCAGGGGGAGAGGGCCGGGGTGAGGGGGCTTCGTTCATCACCACCCTCACCCGAACAGCCCGTGCAGGAACCAACGGCCGTCGCTGCGGTAGAGCCAGTAGCGGCGGCCGTCTTCGTCCTCGACGCGGAAGTAGTCGCGCGGCGGGGCGTCGCCCTCTTCCGGGTCGGCCTGCCACCACTCGCCGAGCAGGCGCTCCGGGCCCTCGGCGCGCACCACCTGGTGCAGCACCCGGCGCCAGCGGAACTGCGCCGGCGGGTAGTCGGGCAGCAGGGAGACCGCCTCCACCGGCTCCGGCCGCGCCAGCAGGCGCAGCGGCCTGAGCTTCGGATGCGGCGTCTTCTGCCAGTCGTCATTCGCTTTCTCCGGAGCTTTCCCGGAGCTGCGTTCTTTGCCGCCGGCCGCCCCCTCTACAGGAGACGCCAGCGCGAAGGCACGCTCCGGCAGGTGGCTTTCGCGCAGACGCGGCGCGCGCACGGCCTCCAGCCCCAGGCGGCTGCCCAGGCGGTCGACCAGTTCGGGCAGGGTCTGCGCGCCGTCTGCCGTGTTCACCGCCCTCTCCTCTACCCGGCGCAGCTCGCCCTGCTGGGCGGCCAGCGGTGCGGTCAGCGTGGCGCCCAGGGTCATGACCTCGATGCCGAAGCCGGGGTCGATCTGCGGCAGCTTCTCGGTGAAGAGGCGGCGCAGGTGCCTGGCGTCGCGGCTCGGCCGGCTGGCGCCGAGGGAGAGGCGCTGCAGGCTGCCGTCGCTGCGGTAGGCGGTGAGTTCCAGCTGCCGTGCGCCGCGCCCGGCCCGCGCCAGCTCGCGGCAGAGCATATCGAGCAGCAGGCCCACGGCGCGGGCGATGTCCTCGGGATCGCTCAAGGGTTCGGCGAAGATCTGACGGGTGAGATAGGCCGCCGGCGGCTGGCGCGGCGACAGCGCCTCGGCCTCCGCCCCCACGGCCTGGCCCAGGCGGCGCACCGTCAGCGCGCCGAAGCGCGGTGTCATCACTGCAGGGGTGAGGTTGTAGAGATCCTCGACGCGGCGCAGCCCGAGGCGGTCCATCAGCTCCACCGTCGCCGGGGGCAGGCGCAGGGCCGCCGGCGGCAGGGGCGCGAGGGCGGCGCGCTGGCGCCCGGGCAACACCACGACACAAGGGTGCCCGGCAGAGGTGGCGAAGCGCGCCATGGCCCAGGCGCAGCCGATGGTGTCGGCCAGGCCCAAGCGGGCGGTGTAGCCGAAACCGGCCAGGCGCGCCTGCAGGTCCTCCAGCAGGGCGTGCTCGCCGCCGAAGAGATGGCAGCAGCCGGAGACGTCGAGCAGCACCCCGGCGGCGCCGCCCGGCCCCTTACCCTCGCCCTCCTCGGTCGAGTCGGGTGCGCTCCAGGGGGTGTAGCGCGCGCACCAGGCGGCCAGCGCGGCGAGGGCGCGGGCATCGGTCGGCGCTTCGTGGGGCAGGGTGATGAGGCCGGGCAGCAGGGCGCGCGCCTCGGCCAGCGGCAGGCCGGGCTCGAGCCCCGCGGCCTCCGCCGCCGCATTGACCGCGGCAAGGCTGAGGCGCTGGCCGTCATCGGCGACCAGCGCCAGCGGCGGCTGCTCTTCAGCCCGCCCCTTATCAGCCCGTCCCGTCTCAGACGACGTGCCGGAGGGCGACGATCTCCGCATCCCGCGCGGGCGAGCGTCCTGCCGGCTGCTCTGCCGGCTGTTCTGGGCCCTTGCCCGGAACCAGCGGTCGGTCGCGAAGCGCGGGAGCCAGAGCGAAACCACACGCCGCATCGTCCCACTCCACATGCCAGGACCCCGGCGCCGCCCCGCGGCAGCGCAGGAGGTCGAGCCGCCAGCGCGGGCGGCCGATGAATCTCATGCTGAGCGCGTCACCCTGCACGTCCTGAGAAGAAGCCGCCCCAGAAACCATGGCCGTGACGCGCCAGCGGCTGAGCGCGGCGCTGGCCGCGCGGCCCTGGCGCAGCGGGCGGAAGCGGCGGTGCAGGGCGAAGGCGGTGACGCCGCCCGTCCCGGTCAGGCTCGACTCGGCGGCGAGCTGCAGGCGCCGCCCGGCGAGACGGTCGAGGCCTTCCACCTCCCCCACCACGGCGGCGAGGCGGCGGCAGCGCAGCCCCTCCTCCATGGCCCAGAGCACCTCGGCGTCGCTCCTGGCGCGCACCAGCAGGAAGCGGCCGGGATCGAGCCCCTGGCCGGCCAGCGCCGGCGGGTAGAGGTCGCCCTGGCGCGAGATCCAGAGGATCTTGCCGCTGTCGGGAAAGGCTTTTTCCAGGCGCGCCAGGAGGGCGAGACAGAAGCCGAGGGTGACGCCGTCGTCCCACTCCGCGCGCTCGCCCTCGATCTCGTGCAACGCGGCGAGCGGCAGCCCGCCACCGGGCAGCGCCGCATCGAGGGCCGCGAGTCCCAGGGGCGCCACCGGGCGTTTGCGCCCGGCGACCGCCCCCTGCTCGAGACGCCGCACCTGGTCTCGTAAGGCGGCAAGGCCGGCCTCAGGCCCAGCGCCCCCTACCGCAGCGGGGGACTCGGAAAAGCCCGCCGCGCCGCCGCGCGGGCCCGGCCGCCCGCCTTCGACAGCCCCGGAAACCCGGCCTTTTCCTTGCTCTTGCGCGCGCAGAAGCAGCGACATCGCCCGCCTTTCAACCCAGGGATTACCCGCATGTTTGTTCTCTTTTTGTTCTAATAAACCCCAGTCGAAGAGTCAAGGTTGGGGGCCGCCGAGTTGAAGCGCGGGTCCTTGACAGAAGTCTCTCCCTCGTGTATCGAATACTGAATTCAGAATTCAATAAGAGGCAGACGTGACGGTCATCCAAACAGCGCCGGCCCTCGCAGAGCAGGTCTATCAGGCCGTGCTCGATGAGATCTGCGACGGCGTCCTGCCGCCCGGCGCCCCCCTCGTGCAGGAGCAGCTGGCCGAACGCTTCGGGGTTTCGCGCCAGCCCATCCAACAGGCGATGGTCCTGCTGAAGGCGGACGGCCTCGTCGAGGAGATCGGCAAGCGCGGCATGCGCGTTGCCCAGCTCGATCTTGCGCTCATGCGCCACCACTATGACATCCGGGCGGCCCTCGACGGCCTCGCCGCGCGCCTGGCCGCCCAGCACGCCGCGAAAGACCCCGCCGCCGCCCGCGACATCGCGCAGCGTGGGGAGGCCATCCTCGCCAAGGGCCGCCAGGCGGTCGAGGACAAGGCCACGCTGGAGCAGATCCGCAACGACGAGGCCTTCCACAAGCTCATCTACGAAGCCTCCGGCAATCCTCTCCTGCCGCGCACCGCCGAACTGCACTGGCGCTTCCTGCGCCGCGCCATGAGCGATGTCCTGCGTCACGCGGCACCGCCCAAGGCCATCTGGCAACAGCACGCCTCGATCCTGGAAGCCGTCGTCGCGGGGGATGCACCGCTCGCCGAGGCGCGGGCCAGCAAGCACATCGAACTGGCGGCCGACGCCCTGATCGCGGCACTTGGAGAAAGCCACGACTCCCCGTCTTGCGACGCGGCCCAGGAAAAGATGGCGCACTAGCCACCGGCGCAGGAAAGACACGACCATGACGATCGCCCCCCTCACCATCGGGCAGGTTCTCTCGGCCCAAGCCCGTCTGCAGCCCGACAAGATCGCCGCACAGGACCTTGAGCGGGCGATGACCTACCGCACATGGAACGACCGCGCCTGCCGCCTGGCCAACGGCCTGCTGGCCCTCGGCCTGAGCAAGGGCGACCGCGTCGCGGTTCTCTCCTACAACCGTGTCGAGTGGGCCGAGATCTACGCGGCCACGGCGAAGGCCGGGCTGATCTCGGTGCCCATCAACTTCCGTCTCACGGGGCCAGAGGTTCAATACATTCTGGAGGACTGCGGCGCCGCCGCGCTGATCGTCGATGCGCCCCTCACGGGCGTGATCGATGGGATCCGCGACGCCATCGATCTGCCCGACAGCCGCTTTCTTCACATGGGCCCGGGATCGCTGCCGCGCGGATACACGGACTATGAAGAGCTGCTCGCCGCCGCTGCCGCCGACGAGCCCCAGATCCCGGTCGGCGCCGACGACCCCTGGTGCCTGATGTACACCTCGGGCACCACCGGGCGGCCGAAGGGCGCCATCCGCAATCACCGCGGGATGGCCATGCTTGCCTTCATGACCGAGGTCGAGCTGTCGCTGCGCCGGCGCGACAACGCTCTTCTGGTCATGCCGATGTGCCATGCCAACTCGCTGAACTTCTTCACGTCCTTCATCTACTGCGGCGGCACGGCGACCATCTTCTCGCGCAAGAGCTTCGATGCGGCGCTGTGCCTGCGCACCTTCGCAGCAACGGGGGCGACCTTCACCTCCCTGGTGCCGACACAGTACAGCATGCTGCTGGAGGTACCCGAGGCGGAGCGCGGAGGCGCGACCTTCGCCCAGGTCGAGAAGCTGATGATCTCCTCGGCGCCCGCGCTGCCGGAGACGAAGCGCGCCATCATGGAGATGTTTCCGAACTCCGGGCTGTATGAGCTTTATGGCTCGACCGAAGCCGGCTGGGTCACCATGCTGCACCCCGACGAACAGTTCGACCATCTCGGCACCGTGGGCCGCGAAGTCGTCGGCTCGCTGCCCATCAAACTGCTCGACGACGATGGCAGGGAGGTGCCCGATGGCGAACCGGGAGAACTCTATTCCTGCGGCCCCTACTGCTTCGAGGGCTACTGGAACAACCCGGAGAAGACGGCCGAGGCCTTCCGCGGGAACTATCTCTCGGTCGGCGACATCGCCCTGCGCGACCCGGACGGCTTCATCCGCCTGATCGACCGGAAGAAGAACCTCATCATCTCCGGGGGCGAGAACATCTACCCCTCCGAGGTCGAGGCGGTCCTCGGCAGCCATCCGGCTGTCCGCGACGTGGCCGTCGTCGGGCGTCCGGATAGCAAGTGGGGAGAGAGCGTCCAGGCCGCGGTCGTGCTGCGCGCCGGCAAGAGCGTCAGCGAAGCGGAGCTGATCGCCTGGTCCAGGGAAAGGCTGGCCGGCTACAAGCGGCCGCGCGAGATCGTGTTCCTTAACGCTGATGAAATGCCACGCAATGCCACGGGCAAGATCCTGCACCGCGAGCTGCGAAGCCTGCTTGCCGAGCGCCGGACCGACCCGGTGGAACGCGTGTGATCTTGAGGAGAACAAAGTGATGAGCGTCATGGCGGCGGAAGCACCGCGACAGGATTTGAACAAGGACGAGCGAAGCGCAGCCGCCTGGATCGCCCGGGCGCTGAAGGAACGCGGCGTCGACCGCATCTTCGGTCTGCAGGGCGGCCACATCCAGCCGATCTGGGACCATGCGGCACGGCTCGGGATCAGGATCATCGACGTTCGCGACGAGCGCGCCGCCGTGCACATGGCCCATGCCCACGCCGAGCTGACCGGCAGCCTGGGCGTCGCCATGGTGACCGCCGGCCCGGGGGTGACCAACACCGTCACCAGTATCGCCAACGCCTCTCTGGCGCGCATCCCCGTGCTCCTGATCGGCGGCTGCACCTCGCGCCCGCAGGCCAACATGGGGCCGCTTCAGGACATCCCCCACGTCGAGATCATGCAGCCGGTGACACGTTATGCCCGCACCGCCCGCGTGCCGGAGCAGGCGCTGCGCGAGCTCGACGAAGCCATCGCCCGCGCCCAGGGCGACGCCGGCGAGCCCGGCCCCGCCTATATCGAGTTCCCGACGGACGTGCTGCGCCACCCCGTGGCCGAACAGCTCGTCCTGACCGACTGGCTACGGCCCAAGCCGCCCCGCCGCCCGCTGCCCGAGCCGGAGCGGCTGGCCGAAGCCGTCGCGGCCCTCCGCGCCGCCCGCCGGCCGCTCGTCGTCAGTGGCCGCGGGGCCAAGACAGCCAGCGCCTCCATCCTGCGCTTTCTCGAGGCGGCCGACGCGCTCTACCTCGACACCCAGGAAAGCCGCGGACTGGTGCCTGCCGACCATCCCTCCTTCGTGGGCTCGGTGCGCGCCGCCGCCATGGGCCAGGCCGACCTGGTCATCACCCTGGGCCGCAAGCTCGACTACCAGCTCGCCTACGGCTCGCCGGCGGTCTTTCCCGACGCCCGTTTCCTTCGCATTGCGGACAATGCCGGCGAGCTCATCGACAACCGCCGCGGCGAGCCGGAAATTCTGGCCCCCGTCGACCTCGCCCTGGACGCCATCGTCGCAGCGCTCGGCAACGAGGCGGGCGAGCGCGACCGGGAGTGGCTGAACGGTCTGCGCAAGAAGCACGAGGAGCGGCTGGCCAAGGCCGAGACCACGCCCGCGCCGCAGTACGGGGACGACGGCAAGATCCATCCGCTCGCGATCTTCGAGGCGATCAAGGCGGCGGCCGACCCCGACTATATCGCCGTGGCCGACGGCGGGGACCTGCTGAGCTTCGCGCGTATCGGGCTGGCCGCGCGCACCTATATGGACGCCGGCGCCTTCGGCTGCCTCGGGGTCGGCGTGCCCTTCGCCGTTGCGGCCGCCCTGGCCTTTCCCGAGCGGCAGGTGATTTCGGTCAACGGTGACGGCGCCTACGGCATCAACGCCATGGAGATCGACACCGCGGTACGCCATGGGGCCAAGGCCGTCTTCATCGTCTCGAACAACGCCGCCTGGAACATCGAGCGCTATGACCAGGAGTTCAACTACGGCGGCCGCGTCGTCGGCACGACCCTCAGTCACTGCGACTACGCGGGCATGGCGCGCGCGCTGGGCGCCCACGGCGAGCAGGTGACCAGGGCCGAGGACCTCCCGGGCGCCCTCGCCCGCGCGCTGGAGAACGCGCCGGCGGTCATCGACGTGGTGACGACCCGGCAAGCCGTCTCCTCCGACGCCCAGAAGGGCCTCGGCTTCGTGCCCGACTACCAGCCGCTGACCGCCTGGGACGACGCCGAACGCAGGCGGCGAGACTTGAGCTGATACCCTGAACCCAACCCAACTCCACCCCCCTTGATCAGAAAGACGAACGATGGTCGATCTTGGACACCGTGTCTCCATTTACCAGCCGGAGCAGCCGGGCCTGAAGTTCCCGGAAGAGCCGAACTTCAACTCCGATGAGGAGCTGCGCCATTACCGCAAGAAGCGCCTGGTAGCCGCCTGCCGCGCCTTCGGGCAGCAGAAGCTCGACTACGGCTTCGCGGGCCACCTGACGATCCGCGATCCGGAGCATCCCGAGCTGTACTGGACCAACCCCATGGCCGTGCATTTCGACGACGTGACCCTCTCCAGCCTCATCCTCGTCGACCACGACGGCAAGGTCATCGAGGGCGACTACGCGGTGAACCGCGCCGGCTTCGTGCTGCACGCGGCGGTGCACGAGGAGCACCCGGACATCCTGGCGATGTGCCACGCCCATACCGTCTACGGCACCGCCTTCGCCGCGCTCGGCCGGCCGCTGGAGCCCATTACGCAGGACGCCTGCGCCTTCTTCGAGGATCACGTGGTGATCACCGAAGAGGCCGGCCAGGTCGCCGTGGAAGAGAAGGCCGGCCCCGGGGTGGCCAAGGCCTTCAAGGGCGTGAAAGCCGCCATCCACCAGAACCACGGCCTGCTGACCGCCAGCCGCCACAGCATCGACGCGGCCGCCTTCTGGTTCATCGCGCTCGAGCGCTGCTGCCAGCAGCAGCTCCTGATCGAGGCGGCGGGCCACACCCCGATCAAGGTGCCCGAGGA
>JBNKHC010000388.1:0-6345 GCA_050290145.1 Kiloniellaceae bacterium
CCTTTCTGGCGACCAGTACTGTTCCGGGATGCTGCCGGAGAGGCGAATGGTCTCCCATCCGGTGGTGCGGCGGCGCAGCTCCAGATTCACCCGTTCCAGGCGGCGCTCCCCGGCGAAATAGAGCACGTCCAGATCCGGCGCTCTGACGTTCAGCGGCTCGTAGCTGCGCGGCGCGGCCTCGGGCGCCGCCTCCTTTGGCGATGTCGAGGCTTCTTCCTGCCCCGCCTTTTCCGCCTCGTCTTGCAGGAAGGGCTCCGCGTCCAGGATGCCCTGGCCGATGCCGACGTCGATGCCGTCCTCATCCAGCTGCAACGCCACGCCCTGCAGGTTGCTGCGGCCGAAGGCGACCCGCTCCAGTTCGACCGAGCTGAGCCCCTTGCGGTCGCGCCCCGGCGTGGCCTTGCCGCGGGCGGTCAGGTCGCCGGCCTGCAGCACGATATCGCGATAGGCCAGCGGCCCGACGGAATCCATTTCGATGGTCAGACTCAGGCTGCCGTCGGTGCCGGGCGGCTTCTGCCAATGGATTTCCGGGAGCGAGATGACCGCCTCTTTCAGGTCGGCCGAGACCTGCAGGGTCGAGAGGCCGTTGTCGCGGCTTACCATGGACACATTCGCCGCCAGCGGCCCCCGCACGGCATCGCCGATGTCGAGGCCGAAGCGCGCGCGCTCCTCGTCGCTGCTGCGGGGGATCTCCGCCTCCATGACCGCGCGTACCTTGGGATTGTCGGCGAAGCTTTCCTTCCAGCTGACCGAGAGCGGCACGCCGCCGAGGGTCAAGGGGCCGGAAAGCTGCATACCGGTCTCATCAAGGGTGACGGAAAGCTGCGCATCGGTCATGTCCTGGCCCAGCAGGACGTTCTTCAGCTTGCCGCCGAGAACCGAGGCGGTGGCCTGCAGGGCCACGTCGTCGAAGTTGAGGTCCTTGGCAAGGGGAAACTGGAAGCCGAGCTGCGCCGAGACCGCCCCACCGCTGCCTTCGGCGGAGAGGCCCAGCTTGGACAGCAGGTTGAGACGCGGGTGCTCGAGGATCGCCAGGGCATCGTGGACCGGGCCCACAACCTTGGTCTGGATGGTCAGCCGCTCATAGACGCCCTTCTTGGCGTTGGAGGTGCTGAAGCCGGTGATGTCGACCTGGGCGTCGCCCAGCGCCAGATCGCCCAACCGGCCGGTCTCCGCCGCAAAGCGCAGGGCGTTGAGATCGAACCTGGCCGTCCCGCCGATCTTCTTGATCGACGGCAGGGGGCGCAGATAGTGCACCTCCACATCGCGATACTGCAGCGTACCCGTCATGCCGGTCACCTGGGCGGCGGAGAAATCGCCCTTCGGCACGGCGGCGCCCAGCGCCGCCGTCGCCTTGTCGACGACCCCGCCGGTGACGTTCTCGACCACCCAGGGCCGCGCGTCGGCGGCGATGGATTCCGGCCAGTAGGTCGCAAGCTCGGAGAGCTTCACATCCTCCAGCGTCGCGTCCGTGTCGATGCGCCAGTCGCCGCTGACGGGATCGTAGTCGAGTATGCCCGACAAGCCGAAAATCGGCCCCGGCACCTCGCTGCTGCCCAGCGCGATCCTGGCCTCGTCGAGATCGAAGCGCCGCTCGTCGCCGTCGTAGCGCCCGCGCATGTTCAGCTCGCGCACCGGCAAAGCCTGCATCTCGATCCCGGGAATCCTCAGCGTCCCGGCAAAGCCCTGGATGTCGAATCCGGTATGGCCGAGCGTGCCGTCCAGGGTCACCGAGGTCGAGATCGAACCGCTGATCCGCGAGGTCAGGCCGCCCACCGGGGCCAGCTCGGGGATCGCCTGCGCCATGGCGGCCAGGCTGATGTCGGAGAAACCGGCGGCGAGGTCGACCACCTGGGCCTTCTTGTCGAAGAGGAAGGCCGCATCGAAGGTCGCCGGGTCGCGCTGGCCGGCGAAGCTGAGGCTGATATCCCCGGCCAGCCCGGCGATGTCGCGGCGCAGGGAAACCTCCGCCGAGGGCGCCGCCCAGGAGATGCCGAACATCTCGTCGCGCACATAGATCTGGCCGTCGCGAACGCGTATCTCGTTGAGGAAGGACAGCGGGCTGCCCGGCTGCCGCTCGGCCAGCAGTTCCTCGATCATGCGACTCAAGACCAGGTTCTCGCCGCGTGCCGCACCGGCCTGCGCCGCATCGCCGCCTTCCAGCTCCTCGCCGAAACCGACCCGGCCGTCCTTGCTGCGCACCAGGCGGATGCGCGGGGCGATGATCTCGATCTGGTTGGGGGCGAAGGTGCCCTGCAGCGCGGCACTGCTGCTCAGCTCGAAGGCGACCTCCGGGAGGGAGGCGATGAGCTTGCTGTCCGCATCGCGCACCACCACCTCGGCGGCATGCAGCACCAGGCCGCGGCTGCCTTCCTCCCAGACCAGGAAGGTGCCACCGATATCGACGGAGTTGCTGCCGGCCCGGTTGATCGCGTCCTGCAGGTAGGGGGTGAGGAAATCCGTGCGGATCGGCCCCTCCGAGAGCCGCCAGGCGGCGACGGCGACGACCAGCACGGCGGCGGCGAAGAGGCCGCCGGCAAGCTCGACGCCGAAGCGGATCAGCCGATGCGTGCGCGAGCGGCGCGGCTTCGCCTGCCGGCCCCGCGCCCCGCCGCTGCCTTCCGGGCCCTCGGCCTGCGGATCGCCGCCGCCCGGCTGCCCCTTTTGGGCCGGCGCGGCCGCAGCCGCCGGTCCCATGGCGGGCGCCGGCGCTTGACCGAAGCGCGCGCCTTCAGCAGTCTGATCCTGAAGCGAGCGGCGTGAGATGTCTAAACTCCCTTACCTACCAGATACTTCGGTTCTTCCAGGCGCCTTGGAGTCCGCCCGGGCGGAGCCCTGGCTGGAGCGCTGGAACGCGGCTGCGGCGGCGGCCCCCGATCCGGCCGTGAGCGAACTGGCGCAAAGTCTGGCGCAAGATCCCGCGGGCCAGCGGCTGTTACAGGCGATTTTCGCCAATTCGCCCTTCCTCAGCCACTGTTTGATAGCCGATATCGGGCTCCTGGCCGATGTTTTAAAGCAGGGACCTGAACTGGTCCTAAAAAATGTCCTGGAAGGCCTGAAACGCAAGACCGCAACCCTGGCTGATCAAGCGGAATTGATGAAAAGCCTGCGGATCGCCCGCCGGCGCGCCGCTTTTACCATCGCATTCGCGGATATCTGCGGTTTTTGGGACGTGGCCCAGGTCACCCGCGCGCTGTCCGATTTCGCCGATTCAGCGGTCGATGCCGCCCTCGCCGGGGTTCTGCGCCAGGTGGCCGGCCGCGGCGAGCTGGGCCTGGCCGACGAGGCGGCGCCGACCCGGGACTGCGGCATCGCCATCCTGGGCATGGGCAAGCTGGGCGCCCACGAGCTGAATTACTCCTCCGACATCGACCTCATCGTCATCTTCGACCCGGAGAAAGTGGACTACCGGCACTCGCGCGGCGTGCAGCAGGGCCTGGTGCGCCTGACCCGCGACCTGATGCGCTGTCTCGACGACCGCACCGGCGACGGCTACGTCTTCCGCACCGATCTGCGTCTGCGCCCCGATCCCGGCGCCATGCCGCTGGCCATCAACATCAACAGCGCCCTCACCTACTACGAAAGCCTGGGCCAGAACTGGGAGCGGGCGGCCATGATCAAGGCGCGGCCCGTCGCCGGCGACAAGGGGCTGGGCAAGGCCTTCCTCCATGAACTGCGCCCCTTCATCTGGCGCAAGCACCTGGACTTCTGGGCCATCCAGGACGTGCACTCGATCAAGCGCCAGATCAACGCCCACAAGGGCGGCTCGGTCATCGCCATCAACGGCCACAACGTGAAGCTGGGGCGCGGCGGCATCCGCGAGATCGAGTTCTTCTGCCAGACCCAGCAGCTCATCTGGGGCGGGCGCGACCCCGGCCTGCGCAGCGCGCAGACCAAGGAGGCCCTGGCGGCCCTGGCCGAAAGCGGCCACATCGAGCCCAAGGTGGCCGAGGAACTGACCGAGGCCTACTTCTTCCTGCGCCGTGTCGAGCACCGGCTGCAGATGATCGAGGACCAGCAGACCCACAAGCTGCCCGAGGACGACGAAGGCGTCGACGCCCTGGCGGTCTTCCTGGGCTACGACGACCCGGCGGTGTTCCGCGAGGAACTGTTGAAGCGCCTGCGCCGGGTGGAGGACCACTACGCGCACCTTTTCGAGGAATCGCCGACCCTCTCCGAGCCCGGCAACCTGGTCTTCACCGGCGGCGAGCCGGATCCGGAGACCCTGGCCACCCTCGCCGGCCTGGGCTTTCGCGACAGCGAACGGGTCTGGCAGGTGGTCAGCGGCTGGCACCACGGGCGCTACCGCGCGCTGCGCTCGACCCGCAGCCGCCAACTTCTGACCGAGCTGGTGCCGGTGCTGCTGAAGGCCTTCGGCGGCACCCAGGACCCGGACCGCGCGCTGTTGAAGTTCGACACCTTCGTCGCGGGCCTGCCCGCCGGGGTGCAGCTCTTCTCCATGCTCTACAACAACCCCAACCTGCTGGACCTCATGGCGGAGATCATGGGCAGCGCCCCCATGCTGGCCGACCGCCTGGACCGCAAGCCGCACCTGCTGGAGGCGGTGCTGTCGCCGGACTTCTTCGACCCCATTCCGCCGGCCGAGGAACTGTCCGGGGAGCTGGCGGCGGCGCTGACCGACGCCCAGGACCTGCAGGACGTGCTCGACATGACGCGGCGCTGGGCCAACGACCGCCGCTTTCAGGTCGGCGTCCACATCCTGCGCAACAAGAGCGACGTCGATGCCAGCGGGCGGGCGCTGAGCGACATCGCCGAAGTGGCGCTGCGCGGCCTCTACGAGCCCGTGGTGGAAGACCTGGCGCGCAGTCACGGGCGCCTGGCGGGGTCCGGCCTGGCGGTGGTCGCCCTGGGCAAGCTGGGCAGCCGGGAGATGACCGTCTCCTCCGACCTCGACCTGGTCTTCCTTTACGATCTGCCCGCCCAGGACGGGCAAGGGAGCAACCTGCAGTCCGACGGCCCCAAGCCGCTGGAGCCGCAGCGCTACTACGCGCGCCTGGCGCAGCGCATGATCAACGCGCTGAGCGCCCAGACCGCCGAAGGCACGCTCTACGAGATCGACATGCGCCTGCGCCCTTCCGGCAACGCGGGGCCCATCGCCACCTCCCTCGCCTCCTTCCGGCGCTACTACGAGAAGGACGCCTGGACCTGGGAGCACCTGGCCCTGACCCGCGCCCGCGCCGTCGCCGGCCCCGCCGACATCTGCGCCCGGGTGGAAGAGATCCTGCTGGACATCCGCAGCGCCCCGCGCGATCCCGAACAGCTGCTCAGCGAGGTCGCCGCCATGCGCCGGCGCATCTACAAGGAGCATCCGGCGGCCACCATCTGGAGCGTGAAGTACGCCGAGGGCGGCCTGATCGACCTGGACTTCCTCGCCCAGTACCTGCAGCTTCGTCACGCCGCCGAGAAGCCCGAGGTGCTGGCGATCTCGACCCAGCAGGCCTTCTCCCGGCTGGCCGGGGCCGGGATCATCGCGCCCGATCGGGCGGAGAAGCTGGTCGAGGCCACCCACTTCCTGCGCCAAGTGCAGGAGGCGCTGCGCCTGACCGTCGGCCCGGCCTTCGACGCCGACACCCTGTCGCCGACGCTGCAGGCGGCCTTGGCCGCCAGCATCGGCATCGACGACTTCGCCGAGTTGCGTGCGCGCCTGGAACAAACCCTTGCCTGGTCGCACGGCATCTATGTGGAGATCGTCGACGCCCCGGCACCGCCCGGCGGCACGGAGCCCGACAAGGGCGTCCTGCCCTTCGCAAAGGGGGCTTGAGCCCAGAGGGCGCTTGACCTCGACCGGCAGCGGGCAATGTCATAAAGGCATCATTATCCTCGATGCATTATCTCGGACAGCAAACAGGGAAAGTTGATTATGGCTGAACTCGGAAAGAAAGCGCCCGCCTTCACGATGCCGACCGACGGCGGCGGCAAGGTCTCCCTGAAGGACCTCAAGGGGCAGAAGGTGGTGCTCTATTTCTATCCGAAGGACGACACGCCCGGCTGCACCAAGGAAGCCTGCGGCTTCCGCGACGCACTGCCGGACTTCACCAAGGTCGACGCAGTGATCATCGGCGTCTCCAAGGACACCGTCGCCAAGCACGACAAGTTCAAGGAGAAGTACGACCTGCCCTTCACCCTGGCATCCGACGAGGACGGCAAGGTCTGCGAGGCCTACGGCACCTGGGTCGAGAAATCGATGTACGGGCGCAAGTACATGGGCATCGAGCGTTCGACCTTCCTGATCGACGAGAAGGGCGTGCTGCGCGGCGAGTGGCGCAAGGTGAAGGTGAAAGGCCACGTCGAGGAAGTCCTCGAAGCGGCCCAGGCCCTTTGAAC
>JBNKHC010000389.1:0-23113 GCA_050290145.1 Kiloniellaceae bacterium
ATCGTCGACATCATGCTCGACGACATGCTGGGCCTCGGCCCGCTGGAGCCGCTGCTGGCCGATGAGGCGGTCACCGACATCATGGTCAATGGGCCGAAGCAGGTCTACGTGGAGCGCCGCGGCAAGCTGGAACTGACAGACGTCACCTTCCAGAACGACGAGCACGTGCTCAACATCGCCCGGCGCATCGTCTCGCAGATCGGCCGCCGCGTTGACGAAACGACACCGCTGGTCGACGCCCGCCTGCTCGATGGCAGCCGCGTCAACATCATCATTCCGCCCCTGGCGATCGACGGCCCCTCCATCTCCATCCGTAAGTTCGCCAAGAAGGGCATCACGCTGGACGTGATGCAGCGGCAGAGCAACATTTCGGCAGCCATGGCGACGGTGCTGAAGATCGCCGCGCGCAGCCGTCTCAACATCCTGATCTCCGGCGGTACCGGTTCGGGTAAGACGACGCTGCTGAACGCCATGTCACAGCTTATCGACCCCGGCGAGCGCATCGTGACGATCGAGGATGCCGCCGAGCTGCAGCTCCAGCAGCCCCACGTGGTCCGCCTGGAGACCCGCCCGCCGAACCTGGAAGGCAGCGGCGAGATCACCATGCGTGATCTGGTGAAGAACTCCCTGCGTATGCGCCCCGACCGCATCATCCTGGGTGAGGTGCGAGGCGCCGAGGCCGTGGACATGTTGCAGGCCATGAACACGGGTCACGACGGCTCCCTGGGCACGCTGCACGCCAACCGTCCGCGCGAAGCCCTGACTCGCCTTGAGAACATGATTGGCCTGGCCGGGATCAACCTGCCCGCCAAGGCGGTGCGCACGCAGATCGCTTCCGCCATCGACATGATCGTGCAGGTGTCGCGTATGCGGGACGGCATGCGCCGCGTGACCCACGTGGAAGAGATCGTCGGCATGGAAGGCGAGATCATCACCACCCAGAACCTCTTCACCTACGAGTTCCAGGGCGAAGGCAAGGACGGCCTGCTGCTGGGCAGCTACAAGTCCTCCGGCCTGCGGCCGCACTTCACGCCCAAGGCCGCCTACTTCAGCCTGGACAAGCCGCTGCTCGAGGCCATGGGATGAACGTAGAGCTGCCCCTGCAACTCGGGTCGGTGCCCATTGAGTGGTTGCTGATGAGCCTTCCGGCCTTCGGCGCGCTGGTGCTTTTCCTGCTGGTCTTCGGCGGCAGCGGCACCGCGAAGCAGACGCGCCGGCGCATCGGCCGTATCAAGGAAAGCAACGCGCCGCAGATGACGCCGGAGGAGATCATTTCGATCCGCCGCGCCACCGGCGAAAGCGGCATCCCCATTCTCGACAACCTCATCAGGCACCTGGTTCCGCGACCTGAGAAGCTGCGGCTGCGCTTGGCCAGCGCCGGCCTCAAGATCACGCTCGGCAACTACGTGCTGATTTCGCTGCTGCTGGGGCTGTTTGTCTTCGGCGCCCTGAAGTTCACCAATGCCGCGCCGCTGCTGCTGAGTACCCTGGTCGGCCTGCTGGCGACCGTCCTGCTGCCCCATGCCGTCGTCGGCTTCCTGGTGAGCCGGCGGCGCAACAAGTTCATCGCCAACTTCCCCGAGGCCATCGACCTTATGGTCCGCGGCCTGCGCTCCGGTCTGCCGATCACTGAATCGATCCGTACCGCCGGCGCTGAGATCGTCGCCCCGGTCGGCACCGAGCTGCAGAATGTCACGGACTCCGTGCGCCTGGGCGCCAAGCTGGAGGAAGCCCTCTGGGAGACCTCGCGGCGGCTGGACATTCAGGAGTTCAACTTTTTCACCATTGCTCTGGCGATCCAGTCGGAGACCGGCGGTAACCTGGCCGAGACCCTGGCCAACCTCTCCGACGTCCTGCGTCGCCGCCGGCAGCTGAAACTGAAGATCAAGGCCCTGTCCTCCGAGGCCAAGGCCAGTGCCTACATCATCGGCTCCCTGCCCTTCATCATGGCGATCCTCATCTACCTGATCAATCCGGGCTACATCTCGGAGCTCTGGATCGATCCCCGCGGCATGTTCCTGGTCGGCATCGGCCTGACCAGCTTCGCCATCGGCGCCGGGGTCATGTACAAGATGGTGAAGTTCGAGATATGACCTTCGACGATCTGCTCCCTCCCGGCATGTCTGTCGAGGACCTGCTGGTCATCATGACCTCGCTGTCCGTCCTGGTCAGCAGCCTGGCGGTCTGGTTCGCCCTGCTGCACCGCGATACCGCGGCCAAGCGCGCCATCATGATCGCCAAGCAACGCCAGGACATGCGCGTCGGCGTCATGGCGCCGCGGCGCCGCGAAGCCCACATGGGCAGCATGACCTTCATGCGCCAGGTTGTGGAGCGGCTGAAGCTGCTGCGCAGCGCCCAGGCCAACAAGGTCTCGGCAAAGCTGACCCGCGCCGGCTGGCGCAGCAAGGATGCCCTGGTCCGCTTCTTTTTCTTCAAATTCGCCCTGCCCTTCGTCTGCGGCGGCATGGCGGTGTTCATGCTCTACGGCCTGGATGCCTACGACCTGCAGCCCATCACCAAGGCGGCGACCGCCCTCGGCGTCACGGTGTTCGGCGCCTATGTGCCGGACCTGCTGGTCTACAACCAGGCGACCAAGCGCCGCGAGGCCATCCGCAAGTCGCTGCCCGACGCCCTCGACCTCATGGTCATCTGTGCCGAGGCGGGTCTCAGCCTGGACGCCACGCTGATGCGCGTGTCCGACGAAATGGAAAAGACTGCGCCGGAGCTGTCGGACGAGTTCGGCCTCACCGGCCTGGAACTGGGCTTCCTGCCGGACCGCCGTACCGCCATGAAGAACCTGTCAAAGCGCACCGACCTCTCGGTGCTGCGGGGCATGGTCGGCACCCTCATGCAGGCCGAACGCTACGGGACGCCGCTGGCCCAGTCGCTGCGCGTTCTCTCGGCAGAGTCCCGCGAGGAACGCGCCATGAAGGCCGAGGAAAAGGCCGCGCGCCTGCCGGCCCTTCTGACGGTGCCGATGATCGTCTTCATCCTGCCGCCGCTCTTCGTGGTGCTGATCGGCCCCGCCATCCTGCGCACCATCGACGCCCTCAGCAAGATGTAGCCGCGTACGGCCGGGCTTACAGCACCGGCCCCAGCAAGCGCGACAGGCTGACCCCGAAGCGGAACCAGAAGGGTTGCTCGTCCAGCTCTCCTGCGGCGACCCGGCGGCTCTGGGCGAAATCCTCCAGCAACATCGCCTCGATCTGCGCCGCGAAACCGCGGTCCCAGACGACGATCGACAGCTCGAAGTTCAGGCGAAAGGAGCGGTTGTCCAGGTTCGCCGTGCCGATCGACACCAGGGCGTCATCGACCAGCAGCACCTTCTGATGCAGGAAACCGGGCAGGTAGCGATAGACCTCGATCCCTACGCGCTCCGCGGTGGGATAGTAGGCGAAGCCGGCCATATGAACGATCAGGTGCTCCGCGCGGCCCGGCAGCAACAGCCGCACTTCCACGCCGCGCAGCCGCGCCAGCTCCAGGGCGGCCATGATCTGCTCGTCGGGGGCGAAATACGGACTGGCCAGCCAGATCCTTCGCTCGGCGCTGCGGATCGCCTCCAGGAAAAACAGCTCGCAGCTGTCCTGAAGGTCGGCCGGCCCGGTCGGAAGGGCCAGCACCGCGGTGTCGCCCTGGGGCGTGGCCTGAGGATCCCAGGCCAGTTCCGGCACCTCGCGCGCCGCCCAGAACCAGTCCTCCAGGAAGGAAAGCTGGATCGCCTGCACCACCGGCCCGGAAAGGCGCAGATGGGTGTCCCGCCAGGGACCGTAGCTGGCGTTGCGGCCCAGGTACTCGTCGCCGAAGTTGAGGCCGCCGACGAAGGCATCGCGGCCGTCCACCACCAGGATCTTGCGGTGGTTGCGGAAGTTCAGCTGGAAGCGGTTCACCGGCCCCTGGGTAGTGCCGAAGGGCATTACGTTGACCCCGGCGGCGGCGAGCGCGCTGATGTAGCTGCGTGGCAGGCCATAGCTGCCGATCTCGTCATAGAGAAGCAGGATCCGCAGGCCCTCCCGCGCGCGCCGGGCCAGCCGGGACTTCAGGTCCCGCCCCAGATCGTCGTCGCGCAGCATATAAACCTGCAGCAGCACGTAGTCGCGCGCTGCCTCGATGGCCCCGAACATGGTGGCATAGGCGGCTTCGCCGTTCTTCAGCACGTCAACGGCGTTGCCGCGGGAGAACGGCGTGCCGGCAAGCTGCTCGAAGACCGGCAGCTGCTCGACGCCACAAGGGAGCGCCGCCCTGTGGTGCAGCGTCAGGCGCTGCTGCAGGGCCGCGGCCAGGTGATGGATCTCCAGGTCACCGGAGCGCCGGGCCGCGACATAGCCGTGAAACTTGCCGCGCCCGAAGATCCAGTAGAGCGGCAGGGCGACGTAGGGAAAGGTGACCAGCGAGATCGACCAGGCGACCGCCCCCTGCGCCGTGCGGGTACGCACGGCGGCGTGCAGGGCCGAGGCAATGCCCGACAGATGAATGAAGACCGCCAGCCCGCCCAGGCCCAGCGAAAGGTTATCCGTAAACCACCCGATCATTGACGCCTCAAGAACTGCCGCCCGGCGCCCGGAATATCAGGACACTGCCGGCTCCGACACGGAAAAGTCCTCGAGCAGGCTGCTCACGGCAAGGGCCAAGGCTTCCGGATCGACAGGCTTCTGCAGCGCGGGGAAGCCCTGTTCGGTGATCTCCCGCATCTCCTCCTCGCCCTGGTCGGCGGTGACGATCAGGACCGGCACCATGCGCTCGCAGAGCACGCGCAGGCGTCCGGCCGCGCGTACGCCGTTGCAGGCATTGGGCAGGCGGTAGTCGGCGATGATCAGGTCGAAGGCATCCGGTGCGGCGGCGACGATATCGGCGGCAGTATCGTAGTCGCCCGCCGCCTCCACGCGGCAACCCCAGGATTCGAGCGCGCGGATCATGCCCTTGCGCACCTGGAGGTCGTCGTCGATCACCAGGACGGTGGCATTCGACTTCATGCTCGCCCGGCTGCGCCCGCCGCCGCGCCGGGACAGGTCGACGGACTTGCCGGTGAGGTCCAGCTGTACGGCGAAGACGCTGCCCTGCCCGCGCACCGAATGCAGGAAGATCTCGTGGCCCAGGATATTGGCCAGCCGCCGCACGATGGAGAGGCCCAGCCCGATCCCCCGCTGGCGTTCGCGTGCCGGGTTGTCGAGCTGGTGGAACTCCTCGAAGATCCTTTGCCGCTCGCCTTCCGGGATACCCAGGCCGGTGTCCCAGACCTCGATGCGCAGCTTGTTGCGCCGTCGGCGGCAACCGACCAGCACGCGCCCGGAGGGCGTGTAGCGCACCGCGTTGGACAGCAGGTTCCCGAGGATGCGTTCCAGCAGGTTGGGATCGCTGAAGACGACCTGGCTGGAGGGCACCATCTTCAGCTCCAGGCCGCGCTCCCGCGCCTGCGGGCCGTAGACCCGGGCCACGCGGTCCAGCAGCTGCTGCACCGGGAAATGCATGAAGCGGCCTTCCAGCTTGCCGCTCTCCAGCTCCGAGACGTCCTGCAAGGCGTTGAGCAGCCGGCCGGCCGCGTTTGAGGCCTCACGCAGGTCGCCGATGATGCTGTGGGTTTCCTCGTCGCTGGCAGTGGCCTCCAGCGCCGCGACGAAAAGCTCGATGGCATGCAGCGGCTGGCGCAGGTCGTGGCTGGCCGCCGCCAGGAAGCGGGTCTTGGCCTGGTTGGCCTGCTCGGCGATCTCCCGCGCGCGCTTCAGCTCGGTGATGTCGGTGGAGACGCTGGCGACGCCGCCGTCGTGGGTGCGGCGCTCCGTCATCTGGTAGACGCGGCCGTCGTTCCAGGCGATCTCGAAATCGCTGTCCGCTGCCCGGTGGGCGCGCAGGCGCCGCTGCACCCATTCTTCTTTTTCGGCCTCGCTGAGCAGCCCCGTGACGCAACCGTGGGCGGCATTGACGCGGACGATCTCCTCGAAGGTGGCCCCAGGGTAGATGTGCTTGCCCTCGCCGTAAGCACGGCTGCGATAGGTCTGATTGCAAAGCACCAGCCGGTCTTCGGAATCGAAGAGCGCAAAGCCGCCGGAGATGGACTCGATGGCGTCGATCAGGCGCTCCTCCGCCGCCTCGGCCCGCTGACGCGCCTTCACCTCGGCGCTCTCGTCCTCCGCCACGCCGCGATAGCCCCGGAAGCGGCCGGTGCGGTCGTAATAGGGCTTTCCGTTGATGCGCCAGTAGAAGCACTCGCCCTCGTCGCTGACGAAGGCCGTGCGCAGGTCTTTGATCGGCCGCCGCCCCTCCAGGCTTTCACGCAGGCGGCGCCAGTACTGGTCGCCCTCGACATCGGCGGCGAAGAGCTCCCAGAGGGTCCGCCCGGTTGCCTCGCCTGCGGTCGGGCGCGAGCGCCCGGCCTCCGTCTGGACATCCAGGAAGGAAGACAGCCGCAGGCTTTCATCCATCTCCCAGAAGCCGCCTGGACCGGACTGTGCGAAGTCCTTGAAGCGCTGTTCGCTCTCCTTCAGGGCGTCCTCTGCCGCGACCTGCTCGGTCACGTCGAAGCGGATGCCGATGAAGCCGCCGGTTTCCAGGGGATGGTTGCGGGCCTCGATCCAGCGCCCTTCACTGGTCTTGGTGCGGAAGGTGGGGTGCTTGCGGAAGACATGGGCGACCTCTCTGTCGCCCGTGACGTCTTCGGACCCGGCCAGGACCGTGAACTGGTCTCGGTCGAAGGCGATCTTCATCAGATCGGAATAGGCAGCGCCGGCCGTCAGCTCGCCGGCGAGCTTGGGATAGAGATCGCGGTATTTCTGATTGCAGAGCACCAGGCGGCCTTCGCTGTCGAACCAGACGAAGCCGTCGGTCATGCTCTCGATCGCCTCCGACAGCAGCGCCTTGGAGCGCGCGGCTTCACGCTCGCTGCGTGCCAGGGCCCGCTCGACCTCCTTGCGCTCGGTAATGTCGGAGCAAATGGTCCCGATCCCCTGCAGCTCGCCATCGGCCCCGATCAGCGGAAACTTCACCGTGAAGCCCTCGACGGCACCTTGGCGCAGGGGGATCGTTTCTTCATAGGCCAGAGGCTTGCGTGTCTCGAGCACCGTCCTGTCGGCGATACACACCCTTTCCGCCCAAGCCGGATCGACACCGATGTCAACGGCCAGCTTGCCTTTGACCTGCGCGTTGGTGACCTCGTAGAGCTCCTCGAAGCGCCTGCTCACCTGTACGTAGCGACCCTCGGCGTCCTTCAGGCAGATGTCGACCGGCGAATACTCGAAGATCGCCGCCAGGCGGTCGGCGCTGTCTCGCAGCGCCTGGCTGTCGCGGCTTTTTTCCGCCGGGAGGGTCAGCGTCGCGCTCCAATAGTGACCCTCCGCCGCCTGCAGCGACATCGGAGTCCAGCGGCAGCTCATCGGAACCGTCCCGTCGGGGTCGTCCGGCGCCGTCACGATCAAGGTCTCGGCGAAGGCTTCACCGGCGGTGAATCGACCGGTCGCCCGGCGTTGTTCCAGCGCCGATCGCGCCTCCGCCGCCAGCTCACCCAGATAGCAGGGCAGTGCTTGCGGGAGCCGGCCGCCGAACAAGCCCAGGAAGGCGCCGTTGCCGTGCAGGAGCTCGGGCTCGGCAGCGCCATCGCTCATCAGGCCCAAAGCCACGGGGACCGGAAGATGCTCAAAGGCTTCGCCGGCAACTTGGCTCAGATCGGGACTCTGCCCGTCACCTGTCAGCGCTCCTTCTGGTCCCAGGCGCTTCAGACCACCCATAGAGCTGTCCTAACTCCCACAGTCTGCTGCAATTATAGCCCTATAAACCGCATTTACAGCGGAGAATTCGTGCCCAAGGCGCTCGTATCCCAAGGTCTTCCATCTTTTAACGTGCCGTTAACCATGCTCTACCTTAGGACGAGTCCACAGCGGTTAACGAAAGGGAAAGAGGTCGTGCCTTAGCCTCACGGAGGTCGATTGCAAGCAATACCGGAGCGTCCTTCCGTGCCGAAGTACGACGTAAAACTCCAGCTGGATGACGAAGAGCACCAGATTCATCTGGAGATCTACCAGCAGGTCATCTCTGCGCATGAGCAGACCGAGGAAGAGGTCGTCCACCGCGCCAAGCAGCAGTTCCGTCACTGGGCGGAAGGCCGCGGACCCGAGTGGAAGCTGGTTGCCCTACGGGTTCCCTTCGCCGCCGTCACCGACAGCGAGATCCGCGTCACCCACTGACGCCGCCGTCAGCGCACCACCACGAAACAGGCCTGCCCGGCGTCGATGAGGCTGCCGCAGGCCGCCGTCGCGCCCGCCTCCGTACCGAAAGCCCCTGCCTGGACGCGATAGAAGACGCCGCGGTCGCCCAGCTTGGCCTCTTCGACCACCAGCCTCAGGGGCATCAGAACCTGCGGGTAGCGGGCCTTCAGGCGCTGCCATTCCTCGACGACTTGTTCCTCTTTCTGGACGGCCGAAACCTGGACCAGGATGGTGCCCGCGGGGGCGTCCCAGGCCTCGGCGGCAAAGACCGCCGCTTCGTCAGCCATCTCTCGCGGCGCTGCTTCTTCCGCCGGCGGCGCCACGGCCGCGACCTGCTCGGCAGCGGCTTGCTCCACGACCGTCTGCTCCACGACCGACTGCGCCCCGGGGCCCGGCTCGTCCGCCGCCGGCTCCACCGCGGCCGGCGCGATCTCAGGCAGGCTGGGTTCCGGTGCCGGCTGGGGCGCCTCCAGTGCCGCAGCCTCGGGGGCAGCAGCCTCTGGGGCAGCGGCCTCGGGTGCAACGACCTCGGGGGCAGCGGCAGTCTCCGCGGCCGCCATTGTCTCTTCCGGCGGCGGGGTCTCGGCCGCTTCCTGTGACACGGGCGGGAATTTCGGCGGCGGCGGCAGGCGCGACTCGCGCCAGTCCCGCTTGACCGGAGCCGGCGTGTCGGCAGGCTCAGGCGCCGCGGCCTCCCCCACCGGGGGCAGCTCGCGCGCGCTGACCTCCTCCACCGGCGCCGCGGCGACCTCCGGCGGCAACGGCCGGCCGGCCGCTTCCGCGCGCTCCCGCGCGCGCTCCAGGGCGCGTTGGGCCTCGCTCTTCGGCTCCTCGTCGTTGAAGGCTGACTCGTAGGTCAGGCGCTCGCTGCTGTAGACCGCCCCGCTGTCGCTGGCGACCAGCCCCTCCTCCAGCGCGTCCTCGTCGATCCGCGTCGGACCGGAGTCCAGGTTCAGGTCCCGCGACCAGGGCTGCGGCTCGGTCGGCTGCGGCGGCGGTGGCGGGGCCTTCGCCTTCTGCGGTACCAGGGGCGGGTCTGACTCCGGCGGCGGTCCCACCTCGATGGTGCAACCGGCCAGCAGCAGGGAGGCCAGGACCAGGGGCAGCAAAACAAGGGCCGGGCCCCCGTTTCGGGCACCGGGCCGCTGCCGGAGGAACGCTGGAATACGCGCTATGGTTAATGACTCAGCCGCTTTCATGTCGCCGAAGGTACGACCGGATGCGCTTCGCGGCAAGCGTCGCAAAGTCGCAGCAGGAGGACACAAAGGCGGTAGGCCGCATGCACCCGGATGCCGCTGCCCCCCGAAAACCGTCCTATTCCGCGGCCGGCGGCGCCGCATCCTCGGCCATTACGATCACCGGTTTCATTTGCCGCAACTCTTCCATCGAGAGGTGACAGGCGATCTGATGGCCCGGCGTCGGTTCCACCACGGGAGGAACTTCGGTCTCGCAGACCGAACCGATTTTACGCGGACAGCGGGTATTGAAAACGCAGCCGCTCGGCGGATTGGTCACCGAAGGCAGGTTGCCCTCCAGAATGATCCGGGTCTTTTCCACCGAGGTGTCGGCGATCGGCACGGCCGAGAGCAGCGCCTCGGTGTAGGGATGATAGGGCGGCGCGAAGACCTCGTCGGTCGTGCCCTGCTCGACGATGTGGCCCAGGTACATCACCACCACGCGGTCGGCCAGATAGCGCACCAGGCTGAGGTCGTGGCTGATGAAGATCAGGGTCGTGCGGTAGGTCTTCTGGATGTCCATCAGCAGGCCGGTGACCGCGGCCTGCACCGAGACGTCGAGCGCCGAGACCGGCTCGTCCGCCACCACGGTGGTCGGGTTGCCGGCAAAGGCGCGAGCGATGCCGACGCGCTGCTTCTGGCCACCGGAGAGCTGGCGCGGCCGGCGCCGTGCGAACTCGCGCGGCAGCTTCACCAGGTCCAGCAGCTCCATGACGCGCTGCTCGATCCTGTCCTTGTTGGACTCGACGCCGAACTTGCGGATCACCCGCGCCAGCTGGGCACCGACGGTGTGGCTGGGATTGAGGGTGTCGAAGGGGTTCTGGAAGACCATCTGCATGGAGCCGATCTGCTCGGGCGAGCGCTTCTGCACCTCCTCCTGCGAAATGTCCTTGCCGTTGAACACCACCTTGCCGTCGGTCGCCGTCTCCAGGCCCATAAGCACCTTGGCGAAGGTTGACTTGCCGCAGCCGGACTCTCCGACGATGGCCACGGTCTCGCAGGACCGCGCATCGAAGGAGATGCTCTCGTTGGCCTTCACGTAGCGCACCCGCTTGCCGGAAATCATGGCGGCGATCGAGTTGTCGGTCAGCTCGTAGTACTTCTTCATGTTGTCGATGGAGAGCACCACATCGCCGGCCTCCATCTCGCCGGCGCCGACGCCTTCGGGATGGTAGCTGTCCCAGTCGATCTCCTGCCAGCGGCGGCAACGCACGTCATGGCCGGGCTCGTTGGGCACCTGGGTCATGGTCAGCTGTTCGCGGTCGCAGAGGCCGCCCTGGAAGAAATCGCAGCGCGGTCCGAAGTAGCAGCCCGTCGGACGCTGGTGCGGCAGCGGCAGCTGGCCGCGGATCGGCACCAGGGGGCGCGCCGTCTTGTCGGCACCCGGCAGCGGGATGCAGCCGAAGAGACCCTTGGTATAGGGATGGCGCATGTGGTCGAAGACCTCATCCACCGTGCCGCTCTCCACGACCACCCCGGAGTACATGACGTTGACACGGTCGCAGGTCTCCAGGATGAGGCCCAGGTTATGCGAGATATAGACCATGGAGGTGTTGAACTTCTCGGCGATCTGGCCGATCAGCTCGATGATGCCCGCCTCCACCGTGACGTCGAGCGCCGTGGTCGGCTCGTCCAGCAGCAGCAAGGAGGGGTTGGAGAGCAGCGCCATGGCGATGACCACGCGCTGCTGCTGGCCACCGGAAATCTGGTGCGGGTAAACCGACATGATGCGGTCCGGGTCCGGCAGGTTCACGTCGGCCAGCATCTGGCGGGCCCGCTTGTAGGCCTCCTCCTCGCTGATGTCCTCGTGGCACAGCGGCACTTCCATGAGCTGCTTGCCCAGCGTCATGGAAGGGTTCAGCGAGGCCATGGGCTCCTGGTAGACCATGGCGATCTCGTTGCCGCGCAGCTGGCGCAGTTCCTCCTCGCTGAAGGTCGCCATGTCGCGACCCTTGTAGAGGACCTGGCCGCCGACGATGGCGCCGTTGCCGCCGAGGTAACGCATGATCGCCATGGCGACGGTGGACTTGCCGCAGCCGGACTCGCCGACCAGGCCGATACTGCCCCCCTGCTCCAGGGTCATATTGAAGTCGATGACCGCCGGGATCTCACCGGCCCGGGTGAAGTAGGAGATGCAGAGATCCCGACACTCCAGGACCGGCCCGTCGAAGCTGTGACTCTGGCTCGACATTCCCCTCTCCTCTAGTCGCGCAGCGAAACTTCACGCAGGCCGTCGGCCAGCAGGTTGAAACCGAGCACCAGCGAGGAAATCGCGATGCAGGGGAAGACCGCCAGCATGGGATCGACGATGGCGAACTGCCTGAGTTCTGAGACCATGCCGCCCCAGTCGGGATCGGGCGGCGGCAGGCCGAGGCCGAGGAAGCCCAGGGTCCCGATGGTGATCACCACATAGCCCAGACGCAGGCAGGCGTCGACGATCAGCGGTCCACGGGCGTTGGGCAGGATCTCCACCAGCATGATGCGCCAGCCCGGCTCGCCGCGGGTCTCGGCGGCGAAGACATACTCGCGATTGCGCAGGTCCAGCACCAGGCCACGCACGATGCGCATGACGCCCGGGGCCGAGGCGAAGGTCACCGCGATCACGATATTGGATCCCGATGCGCCGATGGTGGCGATGATGATGATGTAGAGCACCAGCACCGGGAAGGAGAGGATGACGTTGGCGATGAAGGACAGCACGTCATCGGTCAGTCCGCGGCGATAGCCGGCGGCCAGTCCCATTGGGATGCCCACCAGATAGGCGCAGAAGGTCGCCAGGGGCGCATAGAGCAGGACCTGCCGCGAGCCGTGGATGATGCGCGAGAGCGTGTCGCGCCCGAGCTGGTCGGTGCCCAGCCAATAGACGCCGATCCCGTCGATCGACGCCGAACCGGGCGGCGCCAGCGGCAGCCCCGGCTGGTTCGGCGGAAAGGGCGCCAGGACGTCGGCGAAGATCGCCACCAGGGCCCAGAAGACGATGATCCCGAGGCCGATCATCCCGACCCAGCTTTCGCGGATCAGGGCCAGCCCCTTGATGAAACGCAGCAGCGGGGATTCGCGGCGCGGCACGGAAACGGCTTGGTCGGTCATGGCGCGCCCTCCTAGCTGAAGCGGATACGGGGATTGAGGTAGGTGTAGCCGATGTCCGCCAGGGTCTGGGTCATCACGGCCACGAAGACGGCCACCATGGCGCAGGCTTCGATGAGGTAGATATCGCTGTTCAGCGAGGCCTCGTAGAGCAGGCTGCCGAAGCCTTTGTAGGCGAAGGCCACCTCGACGACGATGACGCCGGACAGCAGCCAGTTGATCTGCAGCATGATGACGGTGAAGGGCGCGATCAGCGCATTGCGCAAGGCATGCCTGCGGATGACCTGCCCGTAGGGCAAGCCCTTGAGGACGGCCGTGCGTATGTAGTGCGTCATCATGACCTCGGCCATCGACGCCCGGGTCATGCGCGCCACGTAGCCCCAGTCGTAGATCACCAGCACCATCACCGGCAGAACGAGCTGGACCAGGTCGAAACCGTCGGCCATGCCGCTGGTCCCTGGCAAGATCGGCCAGGTGAAGACGAGGAGACCCGACAGGAAGACCGCGCTGGCGAACTCCGGCACGGAGGTCGTCAGGACCGCGCCCACGGAAACGCCACGGTCGCGCGCGCCGCCTTCGCGCATGCCGGCGATGACACCCAGGGTCAGCCCGATAATCGAGGCGATGAAAAGGGCGATGCCTCCCAGGATGCCCGTGTTCGCCAGACGCGGCCATAGGACATCGCTGACAGGCACCTTGAAGCGGACGGAATCGCCGAAATCGCCGATGACGAAGTTCCCCAGCCAGCGCAGGTAGCGCCAGACCGCCGGGTCGGTGTAGCCGTTGCGCTCCAGCCAGAGTTCACGCTGTTCCTGCGAGGTGTAGGGCCCCAGGACCTTCGTGGCGACGCTTTCCACGTTGATCTCGAGCAGCAGGAAAACCAGGATCGATACGACGAGCATGGTCAGAGCCATGGTGCCGAAGCGCCGAACCATAAATATCAGCATCGCAAACTAGCCTTCCCGTTCCCGCATTGTGCCTGCGGCTTATCTCGCTCTTCCGGCGACTCCCTCCAGGGCGACGTCGCAGAGCCGGCGGCAGGGATTCCGCCAATGAAAAAGGGTCAAGGGCCGCAGCACCCCCCGTACTGCGGCCCTTTCGTTGTTAAGCCAACCAGACGCCGTTGAACTGGTGATAACGGGTCGGGTGGGTTTGATAACCTTTGACGTTGTCCTTCGCCGCGGTGAAGACGGAGCGGAAGAAGGGCTGCACCATGATGGCGTCGTCCTGGAGGATCTTCTCCACGACGGCCATCTGCTCACGACGCTTGGCGACGTCGAGGATCGACTCGGCCTTGTCCAGCGCCGCATCGAATTCCGGGTTGCTGTAGCCGGACTCGTTCCAGGGCACGCCGCTGCGGTAGGCCAGGCTCAGCACCATGGTGCCCAGCGGGCGGTGGGTCCAGGAGGTCAGGCTGAAAGGCGCCTTGTCCCAGACTTCCCAGTACTGGGCCGAGGGCATCACGTTGATGGTGATGTCGATGCCGGCCTCTGCGGCATTTTCCTTCAGCACCTGAACGGAATCCTGCTCCCAGGTGCCGTCGGTGTTGCCGACGTTACAGGTCACCTGGACGCCGTCCGGGAAACCGGCTTCGGCCAGCAGGGCCTTGGCCTTGGCGATGTCGCGCTTCAGCGGCGGCAGCTTGGCGTACTCGGGATGGATCTCCGCCACGTGATGGTTCTCGCCCACCGAGCCCATGCCGCGGTGCGCAAGCTTCAGGTTCTGGGCGTTGTCGGATGCCAGCACCATGGCCTGGCGCACCTTCCTGTTGTCGAAGGGCGCGTTGTTGACGTTCATGCGGATCACGCCGGTCTGGGCGGTTACGGCCTGGGAGACCACGACGCCCGGGATGCGCTCGGCAATCTCCAGGGTCGGAATGCCGAGGCGGTAGATCGCATCGACCTGGCCCGAGGCCAGAGCGGCAATGGCCGCCGAGTCATCCTCGCCGGTGTCGATGTAGCGGATCTCGTCCAGATAGACCTCGCCGCCCCAATAGGGCTCGCTGCGCCGGCGCAGCACGCACTCCTCGCCGACGGCGAACTTGACCAGTTCGAAGGCACCGGTGCCGACAGGGTTCTTGGAGAAGTCCCCACCGTCTTTGGTGAAGTTCCGGTGCACAATGGCCGTCGGGTAATTGTAGAGGTTCTCCGGCATCGACAGCACGGCCGAATTCAGGTGCAGGCGCACGGTGTGGTCGTCGACCTTCTCGACTGCCCCCTTGGTCATGCGCTTGCCCATCTTCGCGGTGCCGTCGTCGTTCTTTTCGCCGGTGTCGTATTCCTCCGTCATGGCGGAGAAGAGACCGAGATTGGAAGAGCCGGTCGCCGGATCGAGCCAGCGGGTGAAGTTGAACACCACGTCGTCGGCGTTGAAGTCGTCGCCGTTGCTCCACTTGACGCCCTGGCGCAGCTTGAAGGTCCAGGTCTTGAGGTCGTCGGAGGCTTCCCAGCTCTCCGCCAGATAGGGCCTCGTGATATTGTCGGGACCGGTGATCGTCATGTACTCGATGACATGGCGCGACTGGTTGGACTTCTGGGTCCAGTCGAAGGTCGCGGGGTCGACCATTTCCTGCACCTGCATGGCGACGCGCAGGGTGCCGCCCTTCTTAGGTGTCTGGGCCGCGGCTTCCTGCACCAGGCCGCCGCCGGTCGGATCGCCGGCGAAAGCGTAGGCCGAGGCCGCGGAGACGCCGAGGAAAGCGGCCAGGCGCACGAACTCGCGCCGGTCCATCTTTCCGTCTTCATACTGGTCGCAGAGTTCCTTCACGCCCGGATGCAACGGTTTTCCGTTGATGGTTTCCAGTTCGTTTTTCTTCGTCATTGCTTTAGGTCTCCCTGTGAGATTTTCTTTAGCGCGATCGCCCTGCATTACAGCAAGGTAATCGGCCGTTTCTCATGACTCCCCGCGTCTCTGCCTCGTTCAGTTCCCGACCGCAGTCGTCTGCACCGTATATCGAGGCACGCGTAATCGTTCGCTTGAAATCCGGGTTCCTTGAAATCCGCCCGGCCCCATCCGGGCTTGGCCAGCCAAGGCCGATTGCACCGGCAACGCGCATGCCAACCGTCCCGCGGCAGCAAAATGCCTATGACGGCCGGCGGTCACCCGCAATCCCTTGGCTTCCCCTGTTCTTCAAACGCCTCTCCGCCCTGCCGCTCCACAAAAAAGTGCCGCCAAGCGTTGGCTTATTTTGTTTCTTTTCAACGACAAGCCTAACAAACTCTAGCGCTGGCCGAAACCCGCGAGTTGCAGCTTTGCGACAGTCACTGCAACAGAAGCGACGCAATGACAGCAGGCTAGTCGTTCTGCCCCCCTGCCTTTGTCTCGATCAGGATTTCACTTTCAAGCGTTCGGTGTACCGGACACTTGTCGGCAATCTCCAGCAGTCGTTGGCGCTCCTCGGCGCTCAGCTGCCCGCTGACCTCGATGGTCCGCTGGATGCGGTCGATCTTGCCGGTCTGGGTTTCGCAGGTCCTGCAGTCCTCGGCGTGGATCTTGTCGTGCGACAGGGTCACGCGGGTCTTTTCCAGGGCCAGCCCCTTGCGCTCCGCATAAAGCCGCAGGGTCATCGACGTGCAGGCACCCAGGCCGGCCAGCAGCAGGTCATAGGGCGACGGCCCGCTGTCCAGGCCGCCGTAGCTCTCCGGCTCGTCGGCGCGCAGTTGATGCGCCCCGGCGGCGATGCGCTGGGCGAACTTGCCCTCGCCGGTTTCCTCCACCACAACCTGGCCCTCTGCAGCGCTCACCGCCGGGGCCGCCTGCCCCGCCCCCAGGTAGCGCTCCGCCCAGGCCGCCAGCACGTCGGCCACGTAGATGGCGTCTTTCTTGCGGCTCAGCAGGTGGTCGGCATCGTCCAGGGAGACGAAGCTCTTCGGATGCTTGGCAGCCAGGAAGATGCGGCTGGCGTTGTCGATGCCGACAGTCGCGTCGCGCGGCGCGTGGAACACCATCAGCGCCTTGCGCAGGCCGGCGATGGCGGTCTCCAGCTTGTGCTGCTCGATATCCTCCAGGAACTGCTTCTTGATGCGGAAGGGCCGCCCGACCAGCAGTACCTCCGCTTCCCCCGCCGCTTCGATCTCCGGGCGCGCCTCGGTGAAGTGGGCGACGACGTGCGCCGGGTCGGCCGGCGCTCCGATGGTCGCGACGGCCGCGGCCTCCGGCACTCGGGCTGCCGCCGTCAGAACCGCCGCGCCGCCGAGGCTGTGGCCGATCAGCAGCTTGGGCGCTTCGTGGGCCTCGCGCAGGTAGTCGGCGGCGCAGATCAGGTCGGCGACGTTGGAGGAGAAGTTGGTGTTGGCGAAGTCGCCCTCGCTGGCGCCCAGGCCGGTGAAATCGAAGCGCAGGACGGCGATGCCCTGCGCCGCCAGGGCGCCGGCGATGCGCGCCGCGGCGAAGATGTCCTTGTTGCAGGTAAAGCAATGCGCGAAGAGCGCATAGGCCCGCGGCCGGCCGCGCGGCAGGTCGAGGCGCGCGGCCAGCGTGTCGCCGCCGGCGCCCGTAAAGGTCACCTTCTCGCTTTTCACCGACATCGCCGTGTCCTCCCGGTTTTTCCCTTGTCCCTCGATCGCAGCATGGCTGCGCCGCGCGGGCAAGCCGCGGGAATGCCGTTGGGCCCGGCGGCGCGGCTCGGTTAAGGTGGCGCCGCCTCCGCGCCGGAGCATGTGACAACCAGATAACGGGACCCTGTGTCGATGAGCGAGCCCACCGAGGATGACCGCGTCGAGATCCTGGAGAAGACCACGCCATTCAAGGGGTACTTCCAGATCGACCGCTACCGCCTGCGCCACCGCAAGTTCGACGGCGGCTGGACCGGGGAGATGACCCGCGAGATCTTCGAACGCGGCCACGCCGCCGCGGTCCTGCTGTACGATCCGGCGCGCGACCGGGTGGTGCTGATCGAGCAGTTCCGCCCGGGGGCCTACGCCGCGGGCATGGAGCCCTGGCTGATCGAAATCGTCGCCGGGATCATCGAGCCGGGCGAGGCCCCGGAGGCGGTGGTGCGCCGGGAGGCCGTCGAGGAGGCCGGATGCGAAGTGGGCGAGCTGCTGCCCATCGGCCGCTTCCTGGCGACCCCGGGCGGCTCCTCGGAGACCATCATGATCTACTGCGGACGCGTCGACAGCGGGGGGGCCGGGGGCGTCCACGGCCTGGACCACGAGCACGAGGACATCCGGGTGCTGCCCCTGGACCGCACGGAAGCCCTGGACCGCCTGGTCGCCGGGGAGGTCACGAACCTGATCGCGGCGGCCGCCCTGCAATGGCTGGCCTTGAATCACACAGAAGTTATGCGTATTTGGAAGTGATATACAGAAGAATATGTCAAAATATAGGAGCACCCCTTGAATCCCCTTGGCCGGGGCAGCTACTCTCGCCGGCCAGGCGCCCCGCCCTCCGGCGGCGGCGCCTCAGCAAGGAAGAAGAAGAAATGGACGTCTGCGACGGTTTTGTCGGCGCGATCGGCAACACCCCCCTCATCCGCCTGCGCAAGCTCTCCGAGGAGACCGGCTGCGAAATCCTGGGCAAGGCGGAATTCCAGAATCCCGGCGGCTCGGTGAAGGACCGGGCGGCCTGGGCGATCATCAAGGACGCCGAAGAGCGCGGCGCGCTGAAGCCAGGCGGCATCATCGTCGAGGGAACCGCCGGCAACACCGGCATCGGGCTGGCCCTGGTGGCCCGGGCCCGCGGCTACCGCTGCGTCATCGTCATCCCCGACACCCAGAGCCAGGAAAAGAAGGACATCCTGCGCATCTCCGGGGCCGAGCTGAAGGAAGTGCCGGCCGTCCCCTACCGCGATCCAGACAACTACGTCCACGTTTCCGAGCGCCTGGCCAAGGAACTGAACGAGAGCCACCCCCAGGGCGCCATCTGGGCCCAGCAGTTCGACAACGTCGCCAACCGGCGCGGCCACTACGAGACCACCGGCCCGGAGATCTGGGAGCAGACCGACGGCAAGATCGACGCCTTCGTCAGCGCCGTGGGCACCGGCGGCACCCTGGCCGGCGTCAGCATGGCCCTCAAGGAGCGGAACAAGGACGTGATCATCGGCCTGGCCGACCCCATGGGCGCGGCCCTCTACAACTACTACGCCCATGGCGAGCTGAAGGCCGAGGGCTCCTCCATCAGCGAGGGCATCGGCCAGGGCCGCATCACCGCCAACCTGGAGGGCATCGAGGTCAACGAGCCCTTCCAGATTCCCGACAGCGAGGCCATCCCTTACGTCTTCGACCTGCTGGAGCGTGAAGGGCTCTGCCTCGGCGCCTCCAGCGGCATCAACGTGGCCGGAGCGGTGCGCATGGCCAAGCAGCTGGGCCCGGGACATACTATCGTCACCATCCTCTGCGATGGCGGCATGCGCTATCAAAGCAAGCTGTTCAATCCGGCTTTCTTGCGCGAAAAAGGGCTGCCGGTGCCGGAGTGGCTCGGCTGGCGCGGCTGAGCCCGCAAGACCAGGGGCCCGTGTGAGAGCCCGGGAGAGGAGAACATGGAACTGCTGTTCAGGGACGATCCCTATCTCAAGTCCTGCGACGCCACGGTGACGGCGAGCGGGCCGGAGGGCGTACGCCTGGACCGCACGGTGTTCTACCCCACCGGCGGCGGCCAGCCGGGCGACTGCGGCTCCCTGACCCTGGAAGACGGCAGCCGTCTGCGCGTGGTCGACACGGTCAAGGGCGAGACCCACGAGGACGTGGTCCACGTCCTGGAGGACGGCGCCGCCGCGCCCGCCCCCGGGACCAAGGTCACGGCCGAGATCGACTGGGAACGCCGGCACAAGCACATGCGCATGCACAGCTGCCTGCACCTGCTCTGCGCCGTGGTCACCGGCGACGTGACCGGCGGGCAGATCGGCGCCGAGAAAGGCCGCCTGGACTTCAATCTGCCGGACACCCAGCTGGACAAGGAGCACATCACGGCGGAGCTCAACCGCCTGATCTCCGATGACCACCCGGTGGCGCCGCGCTGGATCACCGAGGAGGAGCTGCAGGCCCAGCCCGACCTGGTGCGCACCATGTCGGTGAAGCCGCCCATGGGCGGCGGCCGCGTGCGCCTGCTCGACATCCCCGGGGTCGATCTGCAACCCTGTGGCGGCACCCACGTGGGCCACACCGGGGAGATCGGCCGCGTAAGGGTCGGCAAGATCGAGAACAAGGGCCGCCAGAACCGGCGCATCAACATCCTGTTCGACGAGTAGGAACCCGGCCCGCCCCTGGCGGCGGACCTTTGGGAGGAAGTGAAAGCAACGATGGTCGATTTCGACAAGGACGCCCTGGTCTCCACCGAGTGGCTGGCCGACAACCTGGGGGCGCCCGACCTGCGGGTCGTGGACGCCAGCTATTACCTGCCGGGCGAAGGCCTGGACCCGCGCCGCGAGTTCGAGGCGCAGCACATCCCCGGCGCCGTCTTCTTCGACATCGACGACATCAAGGACCCGGCGAGCGATCTGCCGCACATGGTGCCGCCGCCGCACATCTTCTCTTCCAAGGTCCGCAAGCTGGGCCTCGGCGACGGCCTGCGCCTGGTGATCTATGACCAGCGCGGCATCTGGAGCGCCCCGCGCGTCTGGTGGACCTTCCGCTACTTCGGCCACGATGAAGTGGCGGTGCTGGACGGCGGCCTGCCGAAATGGCTGAACGAGGGCCGGCCGGTGGAGGACGGCGAGGCGCACCCCGAGGAGCGCCACTTCACCCCGCGGATCAACGGCTTCCTGCTGCGCGACCGCGAGCAGATCCTCGCCAACCTAAAGAGCGGCAGCGAGCAGCTGCTCGACGCCCGCGGCCGTGGCCGCTTCGAGGGCAGCGACCCGGAACCGCGTGCCGGCCTGCGCTCCGGCCACATCCCCGGCAGCCGCAACCTGCCCTTCGTCGAAACCGTCGAGCAGAGCCAGCAGACCCTGCTGGACAACGCCGCCCTGAAGGAGCTCTTCACGACCGCCGGCATCGACCTGCGCCGCCCCGTGGTCACCACCTGCGGGTCCGGCGTGACCGCCGCCGTCCTGAGCCTGGCGCTACACCGCCTCGGCCATCGCGACGTGGCGCTCTATGACGGCTCCTGGTCCGAATGGGGGCTGGAGGGCGACACGCCCGTCGAGACCGGCCCGGCGACCGTCGAGCAGTCCTGACCTTGCCGAAGATCAGACCCTACGGCGACGACGACTTCGCCGGCTGCACCGCGCTGTGGGAAAGCTGCGGCCTCACCTGCTGGTACAACGACGCCGGCCGCGACATTCCCCTGTGGCAGCGCAGCGACTGTGCCGAGATCTTCGTGGCCGAGCGCGACGGCAAGATCGTCGGCACCATCTGCTGCGGCCACGACGGCCACCGCGGCTGGCTCTACTACGCGGCGGTCGACCCGGCCCTGCAGGGCACCGGCCTGGGCCGCCGCCTGGTGCGCCAGGCCGAGGAGTGGCTGGGCCGCCAGGGAATCCTGAAAATCAATCTGATGGTGCGGGAGACCAATCGCCCGGTGATCGGCTTCTACACGGCCCTCGGCTACGCGGTGACGCCGCGAGCGGTCATGGCGCGCTGGCTCGACCTGCCACAGGACCCGCCGCAGGACGGCGAGCTACCGCCCGACATCGCGCTGGCCGCCGGCCGTGATCCCAAGATCCGCTTCACCATCACCTACCTGGAGATGACCGAGCGCCCGGCCCTGCCCCCGGTGCACCCGCCGATGAAAACCAAGTACGCGCTGATGCTGGCCGAGCAGCCGACCGTGGGGTTCTACCGCTACCTCTACAACTCCGTCGGCGGCGACTGGCGCTGGTGGTACCGGCGGCAGATGAGCGACGAGGAGCTGGCCGGCATCCTGGCCGACGAAAGGGTCGAGGTCTTCGTGCTCTATGTCGACGGCGCACCGGCGGGCTACTTCGAGCTCGACCGCCGCGAGGAGCCGACCATCGACCTTGCCTACTTCGGACTGATGCCGCATTGCGTGGGACGCGGCCTGGGGCGCTATCTGCTGTACTCGGCCATCGAGCAGGCCTGGAGCTACGAGCCGGAGCGCCTGACGGTCAACACCAACACCATGGACCATCCGCGCGCCCTGCCCCTCTATCAGCGCATGGGCTTCGTGCCCTACCGCCAGGAGGAGCAGGAGATCATCGACCCGGCGATCAGCGGGATCATCCCGGCCTAGCGGCCCCGCCGCGTTGGCGGCTTGCGGTGCTTTCGCGGATCCTCTGCAGCAGCTTTTCCCGATCCTCCGGCGACCTGTAGTAACCGCAACCCCGGCACTGCTCGGGCGGCCGCCCGGCATTGAGCGCCGCGTCGATCTCCCGGCGCTTGTTCAGCACGACCTCGACGGGGGTGAGCCCCAGCTTGCCCAGGCCGTAGGTCTCGGCATCCTTCACCATGCAGCAGCTGAGCAGAGCCCCGTGGCGGTCGACGTAGATAGCGCCCCTCACCCAGGGGCAGCCATGCAGCATCGGAAAACGCCTGTGCATCTCGGGATAGAAGTGGCTGCTTTGCGTTGCCTGCTTCACCATCCCAACCACCTTCGGGGAGCCGTTGCGAACGCGTGAGAGGCGTCGCATATCCGCCTGGTCCAGGAGCTGGGCTGCAACCTTCTCGTCGTAAACCTCGCTGTAGGCATCCATGCGGTTCAGCGGCTGCACCGTCGCGCCGCCGTCCATGCCGAGTTCCTCGTAAAGTTCCGCGATCTCCGGCAGGCGGTCGATGGTGTGCTTGAGGACGGTAATGGCGAAACCGACCAGCGGGCGGTCCAGGCCGCGCGCCCGCCGGGCCGCCAGCAGGCGTTCGATGCCGGCCTTGACCTTGGCGAAGCTGCCGCCGCGGATGTCGCGGAACTCCTGTTCGTCCGGCGACTCGACCGAGACGTTGATCGCCTCCATCCCGAGATCGAGCAGCGCCGCCACCCGCTCCTCCGACAACAGGCTGCCGTTGGTAATCATCGACAGGTGGATGCCGCGCTCGCGCGCCTGGCGCGCCATGTCGAAGAAGCCCTTGTGCAGCAGCGGCTCGCCCTCGCCCTGCAGTTCGATGTGCTCGAGATCTGGAAAGGCCTCCAGCAGGCGCTTGAAGTCCTCGGCCGCGAAGTCCGTCTGGTCCATCTGGCGGCCGCTGCAGAAGCCGCAGATGAAATTGCAGCGCGTCGTCGGCTCCACCTGGGCGAAGACGACCTTGCCACTCGGTTCCCGCCCGGCCACCGTGCCGCCGGACCGGGACGCCTGCCTCTCACTCATGCCCGCTTTCCCAAGGTGTTCTCGGAGCGACTTTAACAGAGGACTCTGAACGGCCCGTGAACAATCGCAGGAGGACGGAAAAAGGGCGCCGGGCGCCGCCACAGCGGCTCCGCGGCGCCCTCCTTGCCGGTTTCTAGTGGTGCAGGATCTGGCTGAGGAACAGCTGGGTCCGCGCCGACTGTGGGTTGTTGAAGAACTCTTCCGGCTCGTTCTCTTCGATGATCTCGCCGCCGTCCATGAAGATGACCCGGTTGGCCACCTTGCGCGCGAAGCCCATCTCATGGGTCACGCAAAGCATGGTCATGCCGCTCTCGGCCAGGCTGACCATCACGTCCAGCACCTCGGAGATCATCTCCGGGTCCAGCGCCGAGGTCGGCTCGTCGAACAGCATGATCCGCGGGTTC
>JBNKHC010000390.1:0-5901 GCA_050290145.1 Kiloniellaceae bacterium
CGCCACAGCGCCGTCGCAACACGTCTACGGGTCTGATAATAGGAAATTTTTCGGCAC
This sequence comes from Kiloniellaceae bacterium, assembly GCA_050290145.1. Lineage (GTDB taxonomy): Bacteria > Pseudomonadota > Alphaproteobacteria > Kiloniellales > Kiloniellaceae > Pelagibius. The sequence goes on from JBNKHC010000390.1 coordinate 58, forward strand.
CGTGCGGGGGCGGCGATCACTCCACTGCTTCGATATCGAAGTATTTCACGCCCTGCGGCGTGCGCACCTCGACGCCGTCGCCGGTGGTCTTGCCCATGAGGGCGCGGGCCACCGGCGAGCCGATGGAGATCTCGCCGCGCGCCATGTCGGCCTCGTCGTAGCCGACAATGCGCACCTGGTGGCTGCGGTCGTCCTCATCGATGTAGGTGACGCGCGAGCCGAAGCGCACCTTGCCGCCGGCCGTCTGCTCTTCCGGGCGCACCACAGTGGCGTTTTTCAGGCGGCGGGCGAGCCAGTTGCAGCGCTTGTCGATCTGGCGCAGGCGCTGCTTGTTGTAGATGTAGTCGCCGTTCTCGCTGCGGTCGCCGTTGCCGGCGGCCCAGGACACGATGGCACAGACCTCGTGGCGCTCGGCCTGCAGCTGTTTCAACTCCGCCTGAAAGCGGGCCAGGCCTTCGGGAGTGATCAGAGTACGGATGTCCTGGACCATGGCTCGGTCAAGCGTCTCTCAAAACGAGAAGAAGGACGCCGGGATAGCGGCGTCCCTCCCCTTCGTCAAGCGACCCCTGCGTTACGCAGCTTCGAGCTGCGAAGTGCAGTGAGGGCAGCGGGTCGCCTTGATCGGAATGTTGGTCGTGCAGTAGGGGCAGGCCTTCTCGCTCGGGGGCGGCGGGGCTGCTTCTTCCTTGCGCTTCAGATTGTTGATCGCCTTGACGACAAGGAAGATGGCAAAGGCGATGATCAGAAAATCGATCACCGTGTTGATGAACAGGCCGACGTTCCAGGTTGCCGCGCCGGCCTCCTTGGCCGCCTCCAGGGAGGCATACTCACCTTCGCCGAGGACGACGAAGATGTTCGAGAAATCGACGCCGCCCAGCAGCATCCCGATCGGCGGCATCAAGATGTCGGAGACAAAGGAGGTCACGATCTTGCCGAAGGCGGCACCGATCACAATACCGATCGCCATGTCCAACACGTTGCCCCGCATGGCGAATTCTTTGAATTCTTTCAACATCATCAGGTCCCCTGATTGTCAATTACCAGCCCCTGCCGGCGCCGGAGGAATCCGCAACGCCGCCAATAAGCGTGGAGATTAAATCGTTCATCTAGGAACCGGAAGCGGCATTCCTGCGCAAAAATAAACCTACGCTACCCCTGCGGTGGCGCCATCCGGGCCTTCCGCATACAGTAGCAACCACATTCTCCCACGTTGAAACGTGGAATATAGTGATCCAAAATTGCAGAGCGGACGAGTTTCACAACTCATACAAATGAGAAGCGGGAGGGAACTGCAATGTTCAGCGTCTTTGCGCGTTCCGCGGTGCCGGCCCTGGCCGCCGCCGCAGCCCTGGGTGTCGGCGCGGCACAGGCGGAGGAAAACCGCGGCGCCATGCTCGCCAACACCTGCTTCTCCTGCCACGGCACGGGCGGCCACAGCGCCGGCGCCATGCCCTCCATCGCCGGGAAATCGGCCGACTACATCGTCGACACCCTGAAGCGCTTCCGCAGCGGCGACAAGGCCTCGACGGTCATGGTGCGCATCGCCAAGGGCTTCACCGACGAGGAGATCGAGGCCCTGGCGACCTACTTCAGCGCCAGCAACTAGGAGGGCCCCAGCCATGACCCGGAAAACATCCGCCATCAATCGCCGCGGCTTCAACAAGCTGCTGGCCGCCTCCACCGCGGCCGTCACCCTGGCCGCCCCCTTTGTCGCAAGAGGCGCCGGCGCCAAGGTGGCGGTGGTCGGCGGCGGCTTCGGCGGCGCGACCGCGGCGAAGTACCTGCGCCGCTTCGACAGCACCCTCAGCGTGGAACTGATCGAGCCCAACGCGAGCTTCGTCACCTGCCCCTTCAGCAACACCGTGATCGGCGGCCTCAACCCCATCGATCGCATCACCCACGGCTACCACGGCCTGCGCGGCCACGGCGTCGTCGTGGCGCACGATACGGCCGTCGCCATCGATGGCGACAAGCGCGAAGTCCGCCTGGCCGGCGGCGCGCGCCTGGCCTATGACCGGCTGATCGTCTCGCCGGGCATCGACTTCAAGTGGGGCGCCGTCGAAGGCGCCGAGGAAGCAATCATCGACAAGCTGCCCCATGCCTGGAAGGCGGGGGAACAGACCACACTGCTGCGCCGCCAGCTGGAGGCCATGCCCGACGGCGGCGTCTTCGTGATCTCGCCGCCGGTGAACCCCTTCCGCTGCCCGCCGGGGCCGGGGGAACGGATCAGCCTGGTCGCCCACTATTTCAAGCAGCACAAGCCGCGCTCAAAGATCATCGCCTTGGACCCCAAGGAGAAGTTCTCCAAGGAAGGGCTCTTCCGGCAGGGCTGGACCGAACTCTACGGAGATATGATCGAGTACCGCACCCTCAATGACGACGGGCGGGTGGCGCGGGTCGACGCCGCCAACATGACCCTGCACACCGATTTCGATTCGGTGCGCGGCGACGTCATCAACTTCATTCCGCCGCAGCAGGCCGGCGCGATCGCCCGCGACGCAGGGCTGGCCGACAATACCGGCTGGTGCCCCGTCCACCAGGCCGATTTCGAATCGACTCTGGTGCCGGGCGTCCACGTCATCGGTGACGCCTCCATCGCCGCGCCCATGCCGAAGTCGGGCTTCGCCGCCAGCACCCAGGCAAAGGTCTGCGCCGCGGCCATCGTGGCCAAGCTGCGCGGCGATTCGCCGGGCGAACCGAAGTTCGTCAACACCTGCTACAGCCTGGTGGCGCCGGACTACGGCATCTCGGTGGCCGCCGTCTACAATCTGGCCGACGGCAAGATCGTGGCGGTGAAGGGTGCCGGCGGGCTGAGCCCCATGGAAGCCGACCACAGCTTCCGCCAGCAGGAGGCCGACTATGCCCGCGGCTGGTATGACAGCATCACGCAGGACATCTTCGCCTGACTGGCCGAAACCATAGGCGCTGCCGGAAAAAGCCGGGTTTCAGGGTTAGCCCCTCTATCGTCTAAGCCGAAGAGACGTGCTAGGATTCGCCTGCTTCAGGAAGAGGGGCAGGGAATAAACCAATGAAATCCACGATGTTCGACCGCTACGGGGGCTTCGGCACCGTGCATCGGGTTGTCTTGGCCTTCTACGACAGGATGCTCGATTCGGATATCGTCGGCCCCTACTTCGACGACGTCGACATGTCAGCCCTGGTCGATCACCAGACCAAGTTCATCTCGCAGGTCATGGGCGGCCCGGCCTCCTACACCAATGAAGTGTTGGAGCAGGTCCACCGCAACATCGGCGTCACCGACGAAGCCTTCGACGAAATGGCGGGCATCCTGCGGCAGACGCTGGAGGAGTTCGATTTCAAGGAAGAGGACGTGCGCAGCGTCATCGCAGACATCAACAGCCGCCGCTCCTACATCGTTTCCCGCAAATAGGCGGCCTGTCCCCATGAGTTTCCAACTCGATACCTTCAACAAGCTGCTGCTGGAGACCGTCGGCGTCGGCCTGATGATCGCTACCTACCCCGACCTGCGGCCGGTCTTCCGCAACCATCTGGTGCTGGAGTGGTTCCCCGGCACGCAGGAGAGCAGCGCCCAGAGCCTGGAAGAGCAGATTCCCGACCTCGACATCCCGGCGCTGCGCGCGGCGCTGGAGGAAGGCAAGACCTACAAGACCTCCCTGGAAGTCAAGGTGCGGCGGCGCATCCACGCGCTTTCCCTCGCCGCGACCCGCGCCGACATGGACAAAGGCTCCTGGGTCATCATCGAACTGCACAACGTCACCAAGGTGCAGGAGTTGGAGTCGATGATCTCCTCCTACTCCGGCATGGTCGAACGCCAGAACCGCATGCTGAAGAAGGAGAAGGAGCGCGCCGAGAAGCTGCTGCTCAACATCATGCCGGAATCGGTCTACCAGGAGCTCAAGACCTTCGGCGTGACCACCCCGCAGCGCTTCGACGAGGCCTCGATCCTGATGCTCGACTTCGTCGGCTTCACCACCATGTCGGTGGAGCACGATCCCACGACCATCGTGTCGGAACTGAACGACATCTTCACCGCCTTCGACCGCATCGCCGAGCACCAGGGCTGCGAGCGCATCAAGGCCATGGGCGACGCCTACGTGGCGGTCTCCGGACTGCCCGAAGCCAATCCGGATCATGCCCAGGCAATCGCCCGCCTGGCGCTCTTGTGCCTGCGCTACCTGAAGCGGCGCAACGAGAACCAGAAGATCAAGTGGCACTGCCGCATCGGCCTGGCGCCGGGCCCGGTGATCGGCTCCGTCGTCGGCATTCAGAAGTATGTCTACGACATCTTCGGGCCCGGCATTAACCTGGCGGCCCGCCTGGAGGCCCTGGCCGGCCCCATGGAGATCCTGCTCAGCGAGGAAATGTATCCGCGCCTGCACGCGCAGTTCCAGATCGAGGAACGCGGCGAGGCCGAGGTGCGCGGCTTCGGGCCACGCCAGATCTACCGGCTGCTGGGCGCCGACGACCTGCACCTGCAAAGCGACCCCACGATCCTCGGCGATTGAGGCCCTCGCTCCCTCACCGATTGCCGCGCGATTCAATCTTGCCCTAGTTTTGCACGCCTGGCTTCGACAAGGGGAGAGAATGGCGGCGGCAAGAGGTGCTCCGGTGGGAAGGCTGCCCCGGATCCTGCGCTGGCAAGCCGCGCTGCTGGCCCTGTGCCTGCTGGCCGCCTGCGCCAGCCTCACCCCGCCCCAGGCCCCACAAGACATCGGCTTCCAGGACCGCGCGGCGACACGCGTGGAGGGCGGCCTGACGATCTCGGTCGCCGCGCTGGTACCTGGCGCAGAGCCTGGCGCGGGCCCAGGCCCTGAAACGCTTCGCCTACGTCGACGACGGGCCGGTCTCGACGCCGGAGGCCCCGCGCAGTTCGGTGGAGGAGCACAACTTCTTCTATTCGGACGCTCGGCGCATCGTCATCCAGCTTTCCCCGACACCGGTGTCGCTGGACCAGATCGAACTGTTTCGCTGGGACACCGCGGAGTAGACAACGGCCTGTGTCAGGCGCACCCGCCCCCGAAATCAGAACTGCGCAAATATTGCCGGATAATGTTCTAAGGCGTGATGTCGACCTGGTAGCGGGTGCCCTCAGCAACCTCCGGCAGGCGCCCGGCGGCGAGCGCCCCCAGGAAGGCCTCGGGTTGCGCCGGCAGCTCCACGACGCTGCTCTCACCGAAGGCGCGGGCCAGCACCACCGCACGGTCGTAGGACAGGGCCTCCGCGAAGAAGGGTACCGCAATGTCCTGATCCGCCAGCCAGTCGGCACAGGCCAGCACCTCCTCGGTCGGAAAGAGTTCGGGCGGCACCGCCGCGAAAGTGCGGTCGAGCAGCGCCCGGGTTTCTTCCTCCCCCAGGTGGCGAAGCAGGGCGCGGGTGGTCAGCGGCAGCAGCCCGGCGATATCGCCGGCCCGGAAGTTCCAGATCAGCCTGCGCATGATGGCCAGGCCCGGGTCGTCCCGCAGCCGCGCCGCCAGATCGCCCGGAACCGCCCGGCCGACGGCCAGGGCGCCCAGGGTGTTCTCCCACACGGCGGGATCGGTCTCGTCGCCGCACGGCGAGGCCGGCGCCCGCGGTGTCGCTGGCTGCGGCGATCCGCTTCGCGCCGGCGCGCGATCCCGCCAGATCGTGTCCATTTTCTCGATCTGGCGGCGCACCGGATCGAGGCCGATCTGCTGCAGGAAGGTCGGCAGGATCTCGAAGATCATCGCCCCCAGGTTCGGTAAGCGCGGCACCACTTCGGCCGCCAGGTCGAGCACCGGCGCCGGCACCGGGCCGGAGTGCGCGTCGAGCCAGTAGCCGTCCAGGTCGCGGCCGCCGGCCAGATGGATCTCCCAGACCCGCTCGAGGGGAATCTCGGCGAGA
>JBNKHC010000391.1:0-3121 GCA_050290145.1 Kiloniellaceae bacterium
TCGCTTGGTGCCGTCGTCATGCTCTACGACGGTATGATCAAGGAAGTGGGCAAGGCGAAGGCGGCCATCGAGGAAGGCCGCATCGAGGATCGTTTCAACGCCACCCAGAAGGCCTGCAAGATCCTGCTGGGCCTGCAGTCCCATCTCGACTTCGAGAGGGGTGGTGACATCTCGCTGATGCTCGACCAGTTCTACCACACCATTTTCCGCGACCTTCAGCAGGTCAACATGTCGAACTCGGCGCCGGCCTGTGACGAGATCATCAACGCGCTCAGCGAAGTGCGGGCGAGCTGGGCGGAGCTGGCCAAGAACGGGCCGGGTAGTGCGCCTGTCCAGGGCGGTGCAAAGCCGGCCACGCAGGACGCCGAGCCGGAAGCGCCGGCGCCGTCTACCGTTACCCTATCCATCTGACCGCCTCGGCCTTCCGCCGGGCCGGCGAGGGCAGGATTCCCGCCCGGCCGGGCCGGTCCCGGGGCGGCCTTAAAGGTTCTCTTAGTAAATGACTGCTTAATGTGGTGGCAGCGTCCGGCCCGGACTCGCCGGGCGGCGCTCATGCAGCAGTTTCAGCACCCTTGAGCAGGATCGAATGAGCCAGCAGCAGCCAGCCCCTAATGCCGAAAAAGCCACGAAGGCGCCGCGCGGCGGCAAGACGGTCCGCCGGGGCGTCAAGGACGCCAAGAAGGGACGCGACGTCGGCAAGATGCTGGCGGTGGCGGAAGAGAAGTACGAGGCCGGGCGTGTAAGAGGCGCCATCGACATGCTCAAGCGGGCCCTGAACGCTGACCGGGGAAACCCCGTCGCCACGGCGCTGCTCGGGCTCTGCTATATGCGCCAGCGCCGCTTCCAGGAAGGCGAGAAGCTGATCAAGCGGGCGCTGGAAGCGGCGCCGATGAACCCGGCGGTGCAGGTTCTCTATGCCAAGCTGCTGCACGGCCTGGGTCAGATGGACCAGGCGGTCAACGTCTACACCCGCGCTCTTGAGCTGGAGCCCGAGAACGGCGCCACCTACCGCGAACTGGGGATCCTGCTGATCGACGCCGGGGTCCTGGACCAGGCAACCGAAGCCCTGATCATGGCGATCCGGCTCAACAACCAGGATGCCAAGGCCTTCTACCACCTGGGCCTGATCAAGAAGCGCCAAGGCCTGGTCAAGGAGGCGATCGACGCCTACAGCATGGCCGTGGCGCTGAAGCCGGACTACGCGGAGGCGCACGTCAACCTCGGCAAGATCGCCATCGACAACGAGAAGTACGAACTGGGCGAGAAATCCTGCTTCAAGGCGATCGAGGCCAATCCCAAGATGGCCCAGCCCTACATCAACCTCTGCATGATCAAGCGGGCCCAGGGCGAGCTCGAGGAGTCGATCCGCTACGGCAAGAAGGGGGTCGAGCTCGATCCCATCAACGGCGCGGCGCACTCCAATCTGGGCAACACCTACATGGATCAGCATCGCTACCGCGAAGCGCTGATCTGCTTCCGCAAGGCGATGGAGTTCGAGCCCAGCTTCGCCTCCAGCTATTTCAACACCGGCAACGCGCTGCGCCTGATGCACGAGCTCGACAAGGCCAACAAGCACTACGACAAGGCGATCGAGCTGGAGCCGGATCGCGGCGAGTACATCCACAACCGCGGCCTGGTCTACCAGGAGCAGGGGCGCAACGCGGAGGCCCTGGAGTGCTTCCGCACAGCCGTGCAGCTGCACCCTAACGAAGCGGGCCTGCAGTTCTCGCTGTCGCGCTCGCTGTGGCGCAACGAGCTCTTCGAAGAGTCGTGGCAGTACTTCGATGCCGGCCTCACGGCCAACCTGCGCAAGCCGGTGCGCCGCTTCAAGCAGCCGCGCTGGCGGGGAGAAGACATCTCCGACAAACGCATCCTGGTCTGGCGCGAACAGGGCCTGGGCGACGAGATCGACTTCAGTCGGCGCTATCAAGCCATCATCGATACGGCCGGCCAGGCGATCATCGAGGCCGACAAGCGCATCCTGCCGATCTTCGAGCGCAGCTTTCCGCAGGCGAAATTCCTGCCGGAGAAGCTGGACGCCAAGGCGGATATGGAGCGCGAGGATTGCGACGTCTACCTACCGGCGGGCAACCTGATGCAGTATTTCCCCCTGACCGAGGAGGAGATCGCCTGCAGGTCCTATCCGGAAGATGATATCGAAGCGGCCTTCGCCTGCGGTGAGCGCAGCAAGAACGCCAAGGGCTACCTCCTGCCGGATGAGGCGCTGGTGAAGCAGATGACCGAGCGCCTGGCGAGCCTGCCGGAAGGCTTCAAGCTGGGCATCTGCTGGCGCAGTCAGTTCTCCCACCGCGACCGTGACATTCACTATACCCAGCTGGAGATGTGGGAGCCGATCTTCCGCATCCCAGGCCTGGTGTTCGTGAATCTCTTCTACGAAAAGTGCGAGGAGGAGATCGCTGCGGCCGAGGCGCGCTTCGGCATCAATATCCACCGCTGGGACGACATCGACCTGAAGGACGACATGGAGGCGGCCTTCGCCCTGACCACCCAGGTGGACATGGTGCTGTCGACAGCGTCCTCGCCCAGCCGCATCGCCGAGGCAGTCGGCAAAGAGGTCTGGCTGATGACCGCCGGCGGCAGCTGCCGCAGCCAGCCGCCGAAGGGGGAATATGGCGTGCCCCACCACATTCTCTGGCAGCGCCACTGGTCTGAGCCCTGGTCGGTGCTGATGGAGCGTATGGCGCGCGCGCTGGAGGCCCGCCTCAAGGCTTGAGGCGGGCGCTTTTCCGTGCCGAAAATGAAAAAGGGCCGCTCTCCAGGCGGCCCTTTTCCTATCTATGCTTCAATGCCTTACAGGGTATGGCGCACTTCGTAGCGGTCATTGGGCATGATGTACTGCCAGGCTTGGCGGTTCGCCGTGTCGATGAAGATCGGCGCGCGCATGTTGACAGAGGTCTCGAAGCTGTTGCCCATGCGCCGGAAGGTGGCGATCAGCATGATGGCGCAGTTCTGAACGGTAATGTTCAGGTGCTGCAGGGCAGCCTCGATGTCCTTGGGCTCGATCAGGCCGGCGGCGGGCTCGTAGGGCAGGACGATGAAGGAGAGGTCGTCCGGCTCCAGGGACTGCATCAGCATGAAGCTGGACTGCGTCTCGCTGGGG
>JBNKHC010000392.1:0-4298 GCA_050290145.1 Kiloniellaceae bacterium
GAGGAGACCGGCGACCCGCGCCAGACGCCGGGCGCGCGCCACCCGCTGGTGCGCCAGGATCCCGCGACCGGGCGCCGGGCGCTCTTCCTGGGCCGCCGCCCGCACGCCTATGTGCTGGGCCTCGAGCCGGCGGAGAGCGACGAGCTGCTCGACCGCCTCTGGGCGCACGCCACGCAGCCGAAGTACACCTGGGCGCACCAGTGGCGGCCCGGCGACCTGCTGATGTGGCAGAACCTCTGGGTTCTGCACCGCCGCGACGGCTTCGAGGAGACGGCGCGGCGTATCCTGCACCGCACCCAGATCAAGGGCGACGAGGCGATCGTCGCCTGACTTCCGGATGCCCTTAGCCCCCGTAGCGCTCGGCGAAGTCGAGCCAGTCGTCCTGCTCGATGACCACGTCGCGCTCGGGCAGGGGGCAGAGCAGCTCGGCCACGGCGCTTGAGTCGCCGTCGCGGGCCAGGGCCTCCAGCACCTCGCCCATGCAGCGGATGACCGCGCGCTGCAGGTCTGAGGGCACAATAACCAGGCTGTAGCCCAGCGCGCCCAGTTCCGCCGTCGCGGTGAAGGGCGTGCGCCCGCCGCGGAACATATTGATCATCACCGGCCCGCCGAGGCGGCGTGGGATCTCGGCGATCTGATGCGGGGTCTCCGGGGCTTCCAGGAACAGGATGTCGGCGCCCGCTTCGCGGTAGGCCTCGGCGCGCTGCAGGGCGGCATCGAAACCTTCGACGGCGATGGCGTCGCTGCGCGCGGCGATCAGGAAGTCGTCGTCGCGCCGGGCGTCGACCGCCGCCTTGATCTTGTCGGTCATTTCCGCCGCGCCGATCAGCGACTTGCCGGCCAAATGGCCGCAGCGCTTGGGAAAACCCTGGTCTTCGATGTGCAGGCCGGCGATGCCGGCGGCTTCGAAGCTGCGCACCGTCCGGCGCACGTGCAGGGAGGTGCCGTGACCGGTGTCGGCGTCGGCCAGGACCGGGAGACCGGCCGAGTCGACGATCTGCGCCAGGCGCGCCGCCATCTCGGCCATGCCCACCAGTCCCAGGTCCGGCAGGCCCATGCTGCGCGCGATGGCGCCGCCGCTGGCGTAGACCGCGTGAAAGCCCGCCCGCCGCACCATGGCCGCCGACAGCCCGTCGAAGGCGCCCGGCGCCAGCAGCGGGGCCTGATCGGTCATCAGCCTTTTGAATGCACGTCCCGGTCCCGGCATGACGGGCCCTCCCTTCGCGGTGATGGAGTCGGTTTGTTCTTATGTCTGTCTACAATGCATGGGCGAGTTGATCATCTCAATCGATGATGCAGTGCAGAATTCTGCACTTTCTGACGGTTCATTTCAGGGCTGTCCCGTCCCAGGTTGCATTTTCCAGGGTCATTTTGTTGACAATTTTGCCTCCAGTTGAGCATCCTGTGTATCGCCGGTCCGCCCCAGGACGGCAGCGCAGTCGCGCGGCCGCCCGGAGACCAGTCCGCGATCAAAGCCGGTCCAAGCAAGAGACCGGCGCCACAAAGGCCTAATTGGGAGGAAACAATGAAGACAGGATTGAAGACCGTTTGCCGCAGCCTCGCCGTTGCGGCCTTCGGCGCCATTGCCGCCTATGCCGCTCCGGCGGCGGCGCAGGACGCCGACGCCTATCCCTGCAACATCGAAGTTGTGATCCACTCCAGCTACGGCGGCGGCACCGACACCACCGCGCGCATGATGATGACCCGCACGCGCCGTGAGCTGAAGACCGACATGGCCGTCGTCGCCCATCGCGGCGGCTCGGGCGCCAAGGCCCAGAACTACGTGCTCAGCAAGCCCGCCGACGGCTGCACCGTCATGGCGCTGACCCAGTCGCACCTCTACACCATGGCCCGCGGCAAGTCGGACATGAAGATCGACGACATCGTCGGCATCGCCCGCGCCATGGACGATCCCACCTTCATCGTCGTGAACGGCAAGGGCGACATCAAGTCGCTGGACGACCTCATCGCGGCCTCCAAGAAGGCGCCGTTGAACTTCGGCGTCGCCCAGATCGGCGGCACCGAGCACATCGGCCTGGCCCAGCTCGCCAAGGCGGCCGGCTTCCAGTACAAGGTCGTGCCCTTCGGCTCCGGCGCGCAGATGGTTCAGGCGCTGCTGTCGGGGGCCATCGACGCCACCCTGCCAAACGTCAGCGAAGCCCGGTCGCAGGTCGAGGACGGTGCTTTCCGTGCCCTGGCGGTGATGGCGGAGAAGCGCCTTGCCGACTTCCCCGACGTCCCGTCGACCTACGAGCTGGGCTATGAGGTGAAGACCTCGACCACGCGCGGCTACGCGGTCCTGGCTTCGACGCCGCAGGACAAGGTCGACATGCTCTCCCAGTCCATGGTGAAGGCGATGCAGCACGAGGTCTTCGCCAACTACCTGAAGAGCGCCGGCCTGACCCCGGAAGACAGCGTCGCCGGGACCGAGGTCTGGGACAAGCACCTGAAGGAGGAGTACCAGAAGGCCGCCGACGCTCTGAAAGAGCTCGGCCTGCTGAACCAGTAATCCGACTTCGTTTCAGCCTCTAGGAAAGCTTCATGTCCAAAGAGACTGACGGGGCCGGGGGCGTGGAGGGCGCGCGATCGTCCGAGGGCGTCGCGCGCCTCCTCCATCCGGTCGACACTCTCCTGGCGATCCTCATTCTCTGCGTCGTCGCGTGGCTCTACTACGAGACGACGCAGTTCGAGGAAGTCTCGGACCTCTTCACCCAGAACATACCGCCGCAGATGTTCCCGCGGATCCTGCTGGCCATCGTTGCCTTGCTCGCTTTGGCCATGCCCTTCGAGCACCTGCTGCTGAAGCGTAAGGGCAAGGACATCGATAAAGGCCGGCGCGCGCCCGTAAAGCCTATCGCCTGGATGACCATGGTGGCGCTGGTGGCGATCATCGCGGTCACGCCGTTCCTCGGCATTCTGCTGACCATGGTCGCCGTCTGCCTGGTCATCCCCTTCCTTTGGGGTGAGCGCCGCCTGCGCGTCGTGCTGCCCTTCGCCGTCATCTTCCCGCTCTGCGTCGCGCTGCTGTTCAGCGTCGTCCTGGGCGTCCACTTCGATCCGGGCGTGGTCGGGGTCTCCATCAGGTAGGAGCAAGTGATGGAAGCCGTTGTCGAGGGCCTCAGCCTTCTTGTAGATCCGTTCAATATCGCGCTCATCCTGGGCGGCGTCATCATCGGCGTGCTGGTCGGGGCCCTGCCGGGTCTCAGCTCGCCCATGGCGATCGCCTTGCTGATCCCCTTCACCATCCAGCTGGAGCCGGTGCCCGCCATCTCCATGATGGCGGCGCTCTACTGCGCGGGCACCTTCGGTGGATCGATCACCGCGATCCTCATCAATGCGCCGGGCGCGCCGCCGGCCGCGGCCACGGCGCTGGACGGCTATCCCATGGCCAAGAACGGCCAGCCGGGACGGGCCTTGGGCCTGGCCACCGTCTCCAGCGTGACGGGCGGCGTCATCAGCCTCATCATCTTCATCTTCGCCGCCCCGCTGCTGGCCTCGGTGGCGCTGGAGTTCCGGCCGCCCGAATACTTCGCCCTGGCGGTCTTCGCGCTCTCCATGCTGGCCTCCATGAGCGGCCGGTCGTCCCTGCGCAATCTCATGTCCGGCGCCGTCGGGGTGTTGATCGGCACCATCGGCGTGCACCTGACCACCGGCGTCGAGCGCTTTACCTTCGACATTCCCGAGTTGCAGGAAGGCATCCACTTCGTGCCCGTCCTCATCGGGCTCTTCGCCCTGGGGGAGATGCTGAACCAGTCGCAGGCCCTGGACGGCGCCTTCGAGCGCATCCGCGCCACCGCGACCAAGCTGCCGAGCCTCAAGGAACTCAAGGAGCTCAAGTACACCATCCTGCGCTCCTCGGGCCTCGGCACCTTCATCGGCATCCTGCCCGCCGAGGGCTCCACCGTCGCGGCCATCATGGGCTACAACGAGGCCAAGCGCTGGTCGAAGAAGAAGGAGGAGTTCGGCAAGGGCACGCCCGAGGGCATCGTCGGGCCGGAAGCGGCCAACAACGCCGCGGCGGGCGGCGCCATGGTGCCGACGCTGGCGCTCGGCATCCCGGGCAGCGGCTCCACCGCGCTGATCCTGGCGGCCCTCATCATGCACGGCTTCCGGCCGGGGCCCTACCTGATCAACGAGACGCCGGAGTTCATCTACGCCATCTTCGGCGCCATGCTGGTCGCCAACCTGGGTTTCCTCGCCATCGGCCTGGTCGGCGCCAAGTTCTTCTCGCTCGTCACCTTCGTGCCGAACCGCCTGCTGTGGCCGGCGGTCTTCGTCTTCTCGATGATCGGCTCCTA
>JBNKHC010000393.1:0-3359 GCA_050290145.1 Kiloniellaceae bacterium
TCCGCCGTTTCCGGGCATTGCGGAGACGGCCCTAATCGGGCAAAGTCCGCCCTTCATCAACGAAAAACGCTTTTTGAAGGACAGGACGTCCCCCATGGAGACGCTCAACACCTACCGCGCCGGCCCCGACGAGGCCGGCCATTTCGGCATTTTCGGCGGCCGTTTCGTCGCCGAGACGCTGATGCCGCTGATCCTGGATGTGGAGAAGGCCTACACCGCCGCCCGCCAGGACCCGAGCTTCCAGAGCGAGTACGACTACTACGCCAAGCACTACGTGGGCCGGCCGAGCCCGCTCTACTTCGCCCAGCGCCTGACCGAGGATCTGCGCAAGGACGCCGGCGCCGACAAGGGCGCCAAGGTCTACTTCAAGCGCGACGAGCTGAACCACACCGGCTCGCACAAGGCGAACAACGTGCTGGGCCAGATCCTGCTGGCCAAGCGCATGGGCAAGACCCGCATCATCGCCGAGACCGGAGCCGGCCAGCACGGCGTCGCCACCGCCACCTTCTGCGCCCTCTTCGACCTGCCCTGCGTGGTCTACATGGGCGCCACCGACATCGAGCGCCAGGCCCCCAACGTCTTCCGCATGAAGCTGCTGGGCGCCGAGGTGAAGCCGGTGACCAGCGGCACCGGCACCCTGAAGGACGCCATGAACGACGCCCTGCGCGACTGGGTCGCCAACGTCGAGAACACCTTCTACATCATCGGCACGGTGGCCGGCCCGCACCCCTATCCGGCCATGGTGCGCGACTTCCAGTCGATCATCGGGCGCGAGACCCGCGAGCAGATGATGGAGGCCGAAGGCCGCCTGCCCGACGCGCTGGTCGCCTGCATCGGCGGCGGCTCCAACGCCATGGGCCTGTTCCACCCCTTCCTGGACGACAAGGACGTGGCCATCTACGGCGTCGAGGCGGCCGGCCACGGCATCTCCTCGGGCGAGCACGCGGCCTCGCTGACCGGCGGGCGCCCCGGCGTGCTGCACGGCAACCGCACCTACCTGCTGCAGAACGACGACGGCCAGATCATCGACGCCCATTCGATCTCCGCCGGCCTGGACTACCCCGGCATCGGTCCCGAGCATTCCTGGCTGCACGACATCGGCCGCGCCAACTACGTCTCCGCCACCGATGCGGAGGCGCTGGAGGCCTTCCAGCTCTGCTCGCGCATCGAGGGCATCATCCCGGCGCTGGAGCCGGCCCACGCGCTGGCCTACGTGCGCAAGCTGGCCCCGCAGCTCGGCCGCGACAAGATCATCGTCATGAACATGTGCGGGCGCGGCGACAAGGACGTCTTCACCGTCGCCTCCGCCCTGGGAGTCGAGCTGTGAGTGAAGCCAGCCGTATCGAGAAGCGCTTCGCCGCAGTGAAGGCCGAGGGTCGGGGCGCCTTTGTCACCTTCGTCACCGCCGGCGACCCGGACTACGACACCTCGCTGGAAATCGTCAAGGGCCTGCCGGGCGCCGGCGCCGACCTGATCGAGCTCGGCATGCCCTTTTCCGACCCCATGGCCGAGGGGCCGCCGATCCAGGCCTCCAGCCTGCGTGCGCTGAAGGCCGGCATGACGCTGGCCAAGACGCTGACCATGGTGCGCGAGTTCCGCAAGGACGACGGCGACACGCCGATCATCCTCATGGGCTACTACAACCCCATCTACAGCTACGGCGTCGACCGCTTCGTGAAGGACGCCAAGGTCGCCGGGGTCGACGGCCTGATCATCGTCGACCTGCCGCCGGAAGAAGACGAGGAGCTCTGCCTGCCGGCGCTGCAGGCGGGCATCCACTGGATCCGCCTGGCCACGCCGACCACCGACGACAAGCGCCTGCCGGTGGTGCTGAACAACACCAGCGGCTTCGTCTACTACGTCTCCATCATGGGCATCACCGGCACCGCCGCGGTGCCGACCGAGCATGTGCGCGAGGCGGTGGCGCGGCTGCGCCGCCACACCGAGCTGCCGATCGCCGTGGGCTTCGGCATCCGCACGCCGGAGCAGGCCGCCGCCATCTCCAGCGTCGCCGACGGCGCGGTGGTCGGCTCGGCCATCGTCGATGCGGTGAAGGCGGAGCTGGACGACAACGGCAAGGCGAAACCCGGTCTGGCGGCCAAGGTGCTGGCCCTGGTAGAATCCCTGGCCAACGGCGTCCGCGGCAACCGCGCGGCATAAGTCATCACGGGAGAGCGACCCGCCCATGAACTGGATCACCAACTACGTCAGGCCGAAGATCCGCGCCCTGGTGCAGAAGCCCGAGGTGCCGGACAATCTCTGGGAAAAGTGTTCCAGCTGCGGGCAGATGATCTTCCACCGCGAGCTGGAGAGCAATCTCAGGGTCTGCCCGCACTGCGGCTACCACATGCGCATTCCGGCGCGCCGCCGCCTGGAGCTGCTGTTCGACGACGCCAAGTTCAAGGTGATCGAGCTGCCCGAGGTGCTGCACGATCCGCTGAAGTTCCGCGACCGCAAGCGCTACACGGAGCGCCTGCGCGAGGCCCAGGCCAAGAACGGCCCCGACGAGGCCATCGTGGTCGCGCACGGTGAGATGGGCGGCAAGCCCACGGTCGTCGCCGTCTTCAATTTCGCCTTCATGGGGGGCTCCATGGGCATCACCGTGGGCGAGGGCCTGCTGGCCGCCGCCCGCCTGGCGGTGATGCAGGAAGCCGCGCTGATCGTCATTCCCGCCTCCGGCGGCGCGCGCATGCAGGAGGGCATCCTCTCGCTCATGCAGATGCCGCGCTCCGTCGTCGCCGTGGAGATGGTCAAGGACGCGGACCTGCCCTACATCGTGGTGCTGACCGACCCCACCACCGGCGGCGTCTCCGCCTCCTTCGCCATGCTGGGTGACATCGCGCTGTCCGAGCCCGGCGCCACCATCGGCTTCGCCGGCAAGCGCGTCATCGAGGAGACCATCCGCGAGTCGCTGCCCGAGGGTTTCCAGAGCGCCGAGTACCTGCTGGACCACGGCATGGTCGACATGGTGGTGCGCCGCGGCGAGCTGCGCGACACCCTGGTGACCATCCTGGGCCTGCTGCGCGACAAGGCGCCGACCGCCGAGGTCGTGCCGCTGAGCGAAGGCAAGAAGGGCGCCGCCCGCAAGGCCGAACCCGCGGTGGAAGTCCCGCCGGCGCCCAAGGCCGAGAAGCCGGCCGTCGCGCCGGAGAAGGCCGACGCCGGCGCCAAAGCCACCCCTCAGCCTGGGCAGGGCGAGACCCCAAAAAAATAGCGCGCCCGCGCCTTGATCCAGCCGGTGAGTGAAACCTTCCGTGAGTGACGCGCCCGCCGTAAGCGGCAAGACCAGCGATGCGGTCCTCGACCGCCTGATGCGCCTGCACCCCAAGGTCATCGACCTGTCGCTCGGCCGCGTCGAG
>JBNKHC010000394.1:0-20015 GCA_050290145.1 Kiloniellaceae bacterium
CGCACCCGGCCGCGGTGCGACAGCATGACCTGGCGGACGATGGAAAGGCCGAGGCCGGAGCCCATGGTCTTCTCCCCGGTCCCGCCGCGGCGGAAACGCTCGAACACCAGGTCGCGGTCCTGGCGCGGGATGCCGGGGCCGTGGTCGGCAATGACGATCTCCGGCGTCTTGCCGCCGGTGACGGTGATCTGAACGTAGTCGTCGGCCGGGCCGTACTTGATGGCGTTGTCGAGGCCGTTGCGGATGGCCTCCAGCAGAGCGATCTCGTCGCCCAGGATCTCGGCGGACTCGTCCAGGTCGAGGCGGAAGTCGATGCCGCGCATCTCCGCCGCCACCTCTAGGTCGCGCGCCGCCGTGCGCGCCAGGGCGGCGAGCGACAAGGGCTGGCGCTCGGCCCGCTCGGCGCGGTAGGCGATCATCGCCTGGGTCAGCATCTGGGTGGTGAGCTGCGAGGTCTCGTCGGCGGCGCGCAGCATGCGGCGCAGGCTTTCCTCGCTGGCCCCGCCTTCTCCCGAACCATTGCCCGCTCGGGCGCCGGCCTTGGTGCTGTTTCTCAAGGCGACCTCGGCCTGGGCCTTCAGGGCCGCCAGCGGTGTGCGGATGCGGTGCGCCGCCTCGGCGATGAACTGCTGGCTGGTATCCAGGGTGTTGCGCAGGCGCTCGATGAAGTCGTTGATGGCGTCGACCAGCGGTTCGATCTCGCGCGGCGCCGAGGTCTCCAGGGGCGAGAAATCGTCGCTGGCGCGTGCGGCGATGGCCCGTTCGATCTCCTGCACCGGCTTCAGGGCGCGGTTGATGGCGACCCAGGCCAGGAAACCGGCCAGGGCCAGGAAGCCGAGGCCGACGCCGGCGGCGGAGAGCGCGATGTTGGTGGTCAGCGTGCCGAAGGCCTCGCGGGTCTGGGCCACGGTGATCAGCACGGTCTCGCGCTGGTCGCTGGTGAGGATGGAGCGCCGCGCGGTGGCGACGCGCACGGTGTCGCCACGGAAGCGGGTGGTGAAGAAGCGCGGCGTATCTTCCTGCTGGGGCAGCGCACCGGGCGGCAGGTCGTCGTAGCCGGTGATGAGCTTTCCGCCGCTGGTGGCGATGCGGTAGAAGACCCGGTCCTCGCCGGCCAGGCCCAGCATCTCCAGCGCGGCGTAGGGCAGGTCGACGGTCAGCTCGCCCCCGGCGACACGCACCTGCTCGGCGATGGCGATGGCGGAGGCGCCGAGGATGGTGTCCTGGGTGGAATCCGCGGCGCGCCCGGCCACCGCCTGGACCGAGAGGTAGAGCAGCACGGCCAGGCCGGAGAAGACCAGCAGCAGCTGGCCCAGCAGGCGGCGGCGCAGGGACCAGGCCTTTCTCCCGGGAACGCTACTCATTCGCCGCTCCCGCCCTCGTCTTCCGGGGTAGCCTCGCGCAGCCGGTAGCCGAGGCCGCGCACGGTCTCGATGACCACGCCGCCGTTGCTGATCTTGCGGCGCAGGCGGCCGATGTAGACCTCGATGGCGTTCTCGCTGGCGTCCTCGGCCAGGCCGAAGAGCTTGTCCATGAGCTGTGCCTTGCTGAAGACCTGGCCCGGCGAGGACAGCAGCACCTCCAGAAGGCGCAGCTCGCGGCTGCGCAGGTCGAGCGGCTGTCCGGCCGCGGTGACGCTGGAGGCGGCGGCGTCGAACTCCAGCGCGCCGACCTGCACCAGGCTCTGGGCGACCCCGTGACGGCGGCGCACCACGGCGCGGCAACGCGCGTCCAGCTCGGCCACGTCGAAGGGCTTGGTCATGTAGTCGTCGGCGCCGAGGTCGAGCAGGTGGACCCGGTCGGTGACCTGGGAGCGGGCGGTCAGCACCAGCACCGGCAGGTCGCTCTCCTTGCTGCGGATCTGCTGCAGGATCTGGCGGCCGTCGCCGCCCGGCAGCATGATGTCGAGGACCACCAGGTCGTAGTCCGAGCCGCCGGCACGCAGGTAGTCCTCGGCCTCCGGGGCCGTGCGCGCCCAGTCGACCGCGTGGCCGTCGGCGCGGAAGTGGCGTTCCAGCGCATCGCCCAGATCTTCGTTGTCCTCTACCAAGAGCAGCCGCATGGGCGCCTAGTCTACCTCACGTCTCTGTTTTGCCAGGACCTTCCTTCGCCGGGCCGCTGCGCCGGGGGCGCGACAGGTTGGCGACAGCTTTCTGAGCTATGGTCGATCCTGGCAAATACGGGTGGATGCCCGTCAATAATGCATTGGGAGGAAATAATGCGAAAGTTTCCCATGAACCGCCGCGCGGTGATCGCGGCGGCCGCCGGCGCAGCCATGGCGGCCAGTCTCGGCGTTGGCGTTGCCCAGGCCGATCCCGTTCTCAAGGAAGTGCACTTCCTGATCCCCGGCGGCGCCGGGGGCGGCTGGGACGGCACGGCGCGCGGCACCGGCGAGGCCCTCACCAAGGCCGGCCTGGTCGGCACGGCCTCCTTCGAGAACATGTCCGGCGGCGGCGGCGGCAAAGCCATCGCCCACCTGATCGAGACCGCGAGCAAGGCGGACGACACCCTGATGGTGAACTCCACGCCGATCGTGATCCGCTCGCTGCAGAAGGTCTTCCCGCAGTCCTTCCGCGACCTGACGCCGATCGCCTCGACCATCGGCGACTACGCGGCCATCGTGGTCAACAAGGACTCCTCGATCCAGGATTTCCAGGGTCTGGTCACCGCTTACAAGGCCGATCCGAGCAATGTCGCCATCGGTGGCGGCTCGGTCGCCGGCGGCATGGACCACGTGGTCGCCGCCCTGGTGATGAAGGGCGCCGGCGCCAAGCCGACGGCCGTCAAGTACATCCCCTACGACGCGGGCGGCAAGGCCATGGCCGGCCTGCTGTCGGGCGAGATCAAGGCGCTCTCCACCGGCTTCGGCGAAGCCGTCGACCTGGCCAAGCAGGGCGAAGTGCGCATCCTCTGCGTCACCTCCATGAAGCGCGTCGATGCGGCGCCGGACGTGCCGACCTGCGACGAGGCCGGCTCCAAGGGCACCGAGTTCGTCAACTGGCGCGGCTTCTTCGGCGCGCCGGGCCTGTCCGCGGAAAAGCAGGCGGCCTATCAGGAAGCGCTGAAGAAGATGTACGACACGCCGGAGTGGGAAGCCGTGCGCGCCCGCAACGGCTGGGTCAACATCTGGCATCCGGGTGCCGAGTTCACCGCTTTCCTGGAAAGCCAGGAAAAGCAGATCGGTGACCTGATGAAGGAACTCGGGTTCCTCTAAGAAACCCACCTCCCGCAAAGGAATTTCTCCGCCAGGGGAGATTCCGCTAGGGTACCTGAGGGGGCCGGAGCTCAAAGGTTCCGGCCCCCGCTTTCCAGACGGAGAGCATTGCCGGGAACCCACAACAACGACGCCCGGCATTTGTTGGGGGATTGCCATGTTGACCCGTGACCGCATCGGCGCGCTGCTGCTGCTGGCCTTCAGCATCTTTTACTGGTCGCGTATTGACCACATCAGGCTCTTGCCGTTCCAGGCCGATGCCGCCTTCACCGGACGCACCGCGCCGGAAGTGCTGGCGGTCCTGGGCATCGTGCTCTCTGTCATCCTGCTGCTGAAACCCGGCGGCGCCGGCGGGATCGACCTGAAGGGCTATCGCTGGGTCACGGCGGGTCTGATCTGCCTGCTGATGGTGGCCTACGGCCTGACCGTGCGGCCGGCCGGCTTTCTGATCTCCACCAGCCTGTTTCTGGCCTTCGGATTCTTCATTCTCGGCGAACGCCGCTGGCTGGTGCTGCTGGGCGTCTCCGTCCCCCTGGTCGTGCTGTTCTGGCTGCTGATGACCCAGGTCTTGAGCGTCTACATCGCGCCCTGGCCCGAGATCCTGGAGGGTTAGAACCGTGCTCGAAGGTATTCTTCAGGGACTCTCCACCGCCGCCTCGCCGATCAACCTGATGATGGTCGCCATCGGCTGCTTTGTCGGCACCTTCATCGGCATGTTGCCGGGCCTGGGGCCGATCTCCGCCATCGCGCTGATGATCCCCATCACCTACGGCTTCGATCCGGCGACGGGTCTGATCCTCATGGCCGGCGTCTACTACGGCGCCATCTTCGGCGGCTCGACCTCGTCGATCCTGATCAACGCGCCGGGCGTGGCCGGCACCGTGGCGACCGCCTTCGACGGCTATCCCCTGGCGCGCAAGGGCATGGCCGGCAAGGCGCTGGCAATTGCCGCCTATTCGTCCTTCTCCGGCGGCACCATCGCCGCCATCCTGCTGCTGGTCGCCGCGCCGTCGCTGGCCGTGGTGTCGCGCGCCTTCCAGTCCGCCGACTACTTCGCCCTCATGGTGCTGGGCCTCACCGCCGTCGCCGCCTTCGCCGGCAAGGGCAATGTCGTGAAGGCGCTGCTCATGACGGTGCTGGGGCTCATGCTCTCCACCGTCGGCACCGACAAGGGGGTCGGCGTGCCGCGCTTCACCTTCGGCCAGATCGATCTCGCCGACGGCATCTCCTTCCTGCTGCTGGCGATGGCGACCTTCGCGCTGTCGGAGGCGCTGATGGCGATCCTCAAGCCCAAGAGCGATGCCGACCGCAAGCGCGAGATGGAGGCGCAGAAGAACCTCGGCTCCATGAAGATCCCGCGCGAGGAGGTGAAGGAGATGGTGCCGGTCATCGGGCGCTCCTCGATCCTCGGCTTCTTCGTCGGCGTGCTGCCCGGGGCGGGGGCGACCATCGCCTCCTTCCTGGCCTACGGCATCGAACAGCGCCTGGCCGGCCCCAAGAAGGGCGCCGAATTCGGCAAAGGCTCGGTGCGTGGCCTGGCGGCGCCGGAGACGGCGAACAACGCCGCCTGCTCCGGCTCCTTCGTGCCGCTGCTGACCCTCGGCATCCCCGGTTCCGGCACCACGGCGATCATGCTGGGGGCGCTGCTGTCCTACGGCATCCAGCCCGGCCCGCGCCTCTTCGAGGAGAACCCGGAGGTCTTCTGGTCGGTCATCATCTCGATGTACATCGGCAACGTGATCCTGCTGGTCCTAAACCTGCCGCTGATCCCCTATATCGCGCGGGTGCTGGCCATTCCCTCGAACATCCTGCTGCCGCTGATCGTCTTCTTCTCGCTGATCGGGGTCTACTTCGTCTCCTTCAACACCTTCGACATCCATCTGATGGTGCTCTTCGCGGCCGCCGCCGTGGGGCTGCGGCTGCTCGACTTCCCCATGGCGCCCATGCTGCTGGGCTTCATCCTGGGCGGCATGATGGAGGAGAACCTGCGCCGCGCCTTGGCGATCTACAACGACAGCTGGGTCTTCCTCTGGGAGCGCGGCCTGACCTTCTCGATCCTCGTCATCGCCGCCCTGGTGCTCTTCGTGCCGATGATCGGGCCGAAGATCACCGCCGCCCTGGCCCGCCGCCGCGAGGCCGCCGGGGAGGGCGGCTGAGGCTTTTCGCCCCGGGAAGCGGCGGGCTATAGTCCCCTCGCCTGAAATTCGCAGCCACAAGCGGGCGAGGGGACGAGGGAATGCCTTCAGAGCGTGCCCGGCAGGACAACCACAAGGTGGACGCCGGGGAATTCGACTATGTGATCGTGGGCGCCGGCTCGGCCGGCTGCTGCCTGGCCAACCGGCTGTCGGCCGACCCTGAGGTCAAGGTGGCGCTGCTGGAGGCCGGCGGCAAGGACAGCTGGTTCTGGATCCACGTCCCTGTCGGCTACCTCTACACCCAGAACACGCCGCGCACCGACTGGTGCTACAAGACCGAGGCGGAGCCCGGTCTCAACGGCCGCGCGCTCAACTACCCGCGCGGCCGCGTGCTGGGCGGCTGCTCCTCCATCAACGGCATGATCTACATGCGTGGCCAGGCCCGCGACTATGACCACTGGCGCCAGCTCGGCAATGCGGGCTGGAGCTGGGACGAGGTGCTGCCCTACTTCAAGCGCTCCGAGGACCACTACCAGGGCGGCGACGAGTTCCACGGCGGCGAGGGCGAGTGGCGCGTCGAGGAGCAGCGGCTTTCCTGGGAGATCCTCGACGCCTTCCGCAAGGCGGCGGCGGAGAGCGGCATTCCCCCGACCGACGACTTCAATCGCGGCGACAACGAGGGCTGCGGCTATTTCCAGGTGAACCAGAAGCGCGGCGTGCGCTGGAACACGGCCAAGGCCTTCCTCAAGCCGATCATGGAGCGTCCCAACCTCACCGTGCTGACCCATGCCCAGGCGCAGAACCTGGTGCTGGACGGCAAGCGGGTCAACGGCGTCGACTTCCTGCAGGGCGGGACGCCCAGCCGCATCACCGCGCGCGGCGAGGTGATCCTGGCCGCCGGCTCCGTCGGCTCGGTGCAGTTGCTGGAGCTCTCCGGCGTCGGCAACCCGGCGGTCCTCAAGGAGCACGGCATCGCCCCGGTCCACGAGCTGGCGGGCGTCGGCGAGAACCTGCAGGACCATCTGCAGATGCGCATGATCTTCAAGGTGGAAGGCACGGTGACGCTGAACCAGCGCGCCAACAGCCTGATCGGCAAGGCGATGATGGGCCTGGAATACCTGCTGAACCGCAGCGGCCCGCTGTCCATGGCGCCCAGCCAGCTCGGCGCTTTCGTGAAGTCCGACCCGGCGCGCGAGACGCCGAACCTGCAGTACCACGTGCAGCCGCTCAGCCTCGACAAGTTCGGCGACCCGCTGCACGACTTCCCGGCCTTCACCGCGTCGGTCTGCAACCTGCGCCCCGAAAGCCGCGGCAGCATCCACATCCGCAGCGGCGACTTCCGCGACGCCCCGGTGATCAAGCCGGCCTATCTCTCGGCGCCCGGCGACCGCCAGGTGGCGGCCCAGGCGATCCGCCTGACCCGGCGCATCTGCGCCGCGCCCGCGCTGACCCGCTACAAGCCGGAGGAGTACAAGCCCGGCGCCCAGATCGACGGCGACGAGGCCCTGGCCAAGGCCGCCGGCGACATCGGCACCACCATCTTCCACCCGGTGGGCACCTGCAAGATGGGTGACGATGACCGGGCGGTGGTGGACGCGCGCCTGCGCGTACGCGGGCTCCAGGGGCTCCGGATCGCCGACGCCTCGGTCATGCCGACCATCACCTCCGGCAACACCAACTCCCCGACCATCATGATCGCCGAAAAGGCCGCCGATATGATCCGGGAAGACCGGCGGGCGGGATAGCCGGGTCCGCGGTTCCTTCGCA
This sequence comes from Kiloniellaceae bacterium, assembly GCA_050290145.1. Lineage (GTDB taxonomy): Bacteria > Pseudomonadota > Alphaproteobacteria > Kiloniellales > Kiloniellaceae > Pelagibius. Next base: position 7,117 of record JBNKHC010000394.1, read on the forward strand.
CCCGCGTCCTGCAACTCAGGGCGTCATCCCGGACAAGTGAGCGCCAGCGAGCGCGAGCCGGGATCCATGGACGGGCCAGGCGCCCTGCTTCTGCCATGGACCCTCGGGTCAAGCCCGAGGGTGACGGGTGCTGTGAATGGCGCCTCCGCTGCGTCGACACGGCTCAGCGGCCCCCAAGACCCGTGAATTTCTGCCATTTTCCACCCTTCAGGCCGATTGACCGAGGTCAATGTGGCGGGGCGCCGCCGCGGCTAGATTTGATCCCATGACGAGCATCCCGATTCGCCTCGCTGAGGCCCAGGCGCCGCGCTACACCAGCTACCCGACCGCCCCCCACTTCAGCGAGGCGGTGGGCGGCAGCCTCTATCGCAGCTGGCTCAAGGAGTTGCGCTACGACGCGCCGCTGTCGCTCTATCTGCATGTGCCCTTCTGCCACCAGCTCTGCTGGTACTGCGGCTGCCACACGGCGGTGGCCAACGACTACAAGCGCGTGGCGGCCTACGTCGAGCTGCTGCGCCAAGAGATCGCGTTGCTGGGCCGGGTGCTGGGGGCCAAGGGCGCCGGGGGCCGGCCGGTGACCGGGCTGCACTGGGGCGGCGGCACGCCCTCGATCCTCTCGGCGGAGGATTTCACGGGCGTCATGGCGCAGCTGCGCGAGGTCTTCGACTTCCAGCCGGAGGCCGAACTGGCCATCGAGATCGACCCGCGCCACCTGACGGCGGAAAAGGCCGCGGCCCTGGCCGCCGCCGGCATCAACCGCGCCAGCCTGGGGGTGCAGGACTTCAACCCCCATGTCCAGGAGGCCATCAACCGGGTGCAGTCCTTCGAGGCCACGGCGGCGGCGGCGCAGTCTCTGCGGGACGCCGGCATCGCGGCGCTGAACTTCGACCTCATGTACGGCCTGCCGCACCAGAGCCTGGAGGACGTGAAGCAGACCGCTTCGCTGGCCGCCGACATTCATCCGCAGCGGGTCTCGGTCTTCGGCTATGCCCATGTGCCCTGGATGAAGAAGCACCAGAAGCTGATCGACGAGGCGGCGCTGCCCGGCGCGGAGGAGCGCCTCGCCCAGGCCGCCATGGCCGAGCGCGTACTGCTGCTGCGCGGCTACCGCGCCGTCGGCATGGACCACTTCGCCCTGCCCGACGATCCGCTGTTCCGTTATGCCGACGAAGGGCGCCTGCACCGCAACTTCCAGGGCTACACCACCGACCAGGCCGAGGTCCTGCTGGGGCTGGGCGTTTCCTCCATCGGCACCCTGCCGCACGGCTACGTCCAGAACGAAAAGGACCTGGTCGCCTATGCCAAGGCGCTGCGCGCCGGGCGCCTGCCGGTGGCGCGCGGGATCGGCCTGACGCCCGAGGACCGGCTGCGCCGCGACGTCATCCAGTCCCTCATGTGCAGCTTCGCCGTCGACCTGCGCGCCCAGGCCGTGGCGCACGGGCGGCCCGGCTTCGACTTCTCCGAATCGCTGGAACGCCTGGTCCCGCTGGCCGACGATGGGCTGGTGAAGGTCGAGGACTCGAAGGTGCAGGTCACGGAGGAGGGCAAGCGGGCCGTGCGTCTCATCGCCTCCTGCTTCGACGCCTATCTGCGTGGCCGTGGGGGCGCCGACACGCGCTACAGCAAGGCGGTTTAGCTCTTCCGAAGATCCCTGTGAGGCAGTAAACCTCCTGCTGAGGGCAGCAGGGGGAGAGCTTCATGCGCATTCTGGTCATGGCGGGCGACGGCATCGGTGAGGAGATCACCGAGGCGACGCTCGAGGTTTTGCGGGCAGCGGGCAAGCGCTTTGGACTCGGCCTCGAGTTCGAAGAGGCGGAGATCGGCCTCAAGGCGCTGGCGAAACACGGCACCACCATGCCGGAAGGTGTGCTGGAGCGCGCCCGGGCCAGTGACGGCATCATCCTCGGCCCCATTTCCCACCTGGACTATCCGGCCCCGGAAGAGGGCGGGGTGAATATCTCCGGCGTGGTGCGCACCAAGCTGGACCTCTACGCCAATGTGCGGCCCGCGCGCACGCGCCCCGGCCTGCCGGCCAAGGGCGGCGACTTCGACCTGGTGATCATGCGCGAGGCGACGGAGGGTTTCTATCCCGACCGCAACATGTTCGCCGGGCGCGCCGAGTTCATGCCGGATGCGGACACCGCGCTGTCGATCCGCAAGATCTCGCGCAGGGCCTCCGAACGCATTGCCCGACGCGCCTACGAGCTGGCCATGAAGCGGCGCCGGAAGGTGACGCTGATCCACAAGGCCAACACCTTCCGCCTCAGCGACGGCCTCTTCCTCGAGGCCTGCCACGCGGTGGCAAAAGAGTTCCCGGAGGTGGAGACCGACGAGGTCATCGTCGACGCCATGGCGGCGCTGCTCGTGCGCCATCCGGAACGCTACGACGTGATCTGCGCCACCAACTTCCACGCCGACATCCTCTCCGACCTGGCTTCGGAGCTTTCCGGCAGCCTGGGCCTGGCGGGGTCCGTCAATGCCGGTGACGAGCTCTGCTGCGCCCAGGCCCAGCACGGCTCGGCCCCGGACATCGCCGGGCAGGACAAGGCCAATCCGTCTTCCCTCATTCTTTCCGCGGCCATGCTGCTGGACTGGGTCGCCGACAAGCGTGGCCTGGCGGCCTACGGCGAGGCGGCGCGGGCCATTGACGCGGCGGTCGATGAGGCTCTCGCCAGGCCCGAAACCCGCACGCCGGACCTGGGCGGGGCGCTCGGCACCCGGTCTTTCGCCGGCCACATCGCCGCGGCCGTCGGCGGGTGACAACTATCCGGAAAGTTGGTTCTCTCCTAAATGATCGACCAGAAATTGCACTGCGGGTATAGTTACGAAAGGGGGAGCTGAGCGGATTCGCGGACTGTCCGTCCGCAGTTTCCCTGTTTCTGCCGCGATCGGGGTGATCGATACAGTGGGGAGTTTCTTTCATGACTGATTCTTCGGCGACGCCGCCGTCGCTTGGCGGGGGAAGTTTTTCCGTCGGCCAGGTGCTCAAGCGTACTTTCAACACTTTCTTCGCGAACATCGTTCCTTTCTGTGTTCTGGCGCTGATTCTCTATCTGCCCTCGCTGCTCCTCGGCTTCGGCTCGATGGGCGATCTGGAGACGGGAACGGCGGTGCCGCAATACTCCGCCGCGGACTTTGCCGTCATGGCGGTCTCCGTCGTTCTCAGCTACATCCTGATCGGCGCCCTGGTCTACGGCACGGTGCAGCACCTGACAGGCCGCAGCGCCAGTATCGGCGACATCATCGGGCGGGGGCTGTCGCGCGTTATCCCCGTCATCGTGATCGCCATTCTGCTCTCCCTCGTGGTGGGCATCGGCTTTGCCCTGCTGGTCATTCCGGGGATCTTTCTTATCGTCGTCTACTCGGTGGTCATTCCGGCCGCGGTGGTGGAACGCCCCGGCATCATCGGCAGCTTCAAGCGCAGCTGGGAGCTGACCAAGGGCTATCGCTGGCCGGTTCTGGGCCTGCTGCTGATTCTCTTCGTCATCCTCGTGGTCTTCAGCTTTGTCGTCGGGGCCGCGGGGGGTATCGCCTTCTTCTTCCTGAACAGTCTGCCGCTGCTGCTTGTGTTCAACTACGTGATTTCGGCGATCTCGGGTGCCTTTGCCTCGGTCACGATCGCGGTCCTCTACCACGACCTGCGCGTCGCCAAGGAGGGCGTCAGCTCGGAACAGATCGCGGCGGTCTTTGATTGATGTAATGCCGGCGGGGCAGGGCATGCGCGCCAGGCCCCGCAGCGGCCCGAGATGCGATGAGTGATACGACTTACAGGGACTTCGGAAGCGGCGCTGTGCTCAGCCAGTCGCTTCAGGTCTTCGGGCGCAACAGCCTTTCCTTTATTGCGCTGGCTTTATTGCTGATTTCCCCCGCCTATCTGCTCACCGGCTGGTTGGTCTGGGAGGAAGAAATTATTCAGACCATCCCGCCGGCGGCGCTTCAATTCGGCCTGACGATACTTGAGGCGCTGCTCGGTTTCGTTGTCCACGCCGCGGTGGTCTTCGGCACCTTTCGCGACCTGCGAGGGCAAAGGGTGGGGTTTGCCGCAAGCTTCGCGGGGGGTTCGGATCGGTGGTGCCGGTTCTCGCCGTGGCCATCGTCTCGGGCCTTATCGTGATCTTCGGCCTCTTCCTCCTCGTGGTGCCCGGGCTGATATTCGCGACAATGTATTGGGTCGCCGTGCCCACCGCCGTGGTCGAGAAGACCGGGGTCAAAGAGAGCCTCTCGCGCAGCGCCGATCTCACCTTCGGCTATCGATGGAAGGTCTTCGGCGTCATCGTCATCATCGCCATCGTCCAGGGCATCTTCGAACGGGCGATAGACCGCATGCTCGATTACGAGAACGCCCTCTTCCTGTCGATGGCGATTACCTTGCTTTACTCGGCCACCTTTACCGCCTTCGGCGCAGTGGCGAGCGCGGTCAGCTACCACCAGCTGCGCAGGGTCAAGGAAGGAACCGGCGCGGAAGAGATCGCGGCGGTCTTCGACTAACCCTTTCCGGACGGGCCGCCGCTGCCGTTCGGCCCCGTCTTGCCCCCTACCTTCCCGTCGTACTTGTTCTCGCGGCGCTCGCCGAACAGCATGCGCGCCTCCAGGTGGGCGCGCAGGGCGGCGTAGAAAGCCTTCAGGAAACGCTCGGCCTCGATTTCGTTTGTCGCGGCGTGGTCGCCATGCGCCCAGGCGATCTTGCGCTGGATGCGCTTGGCCACCTCGCGCCGGGTCTCGCCGCTCTGCGGGCCGCGCTGGCGCAGCACCTCTTCCAGGGTCTGCAGCTCGTAGATGCCGTAGATCTCCAGCTGGCTGCGGGTGAAGGGGAACTCGGGGTCCAGAACCACCGCGCTGCCCCTCTTATCGCCTCCTGGGTCGCGCCGGGCCCCGGCGGCCACGTCGTCGAGCAGCAGCGCCTTGGGCGCGGACACCACCCAGGTCCCCGCCACCAGGTCGCCGGCGCGCAGGCGGTCCTTGTTGAAGAAGGGCAGCAGCAGGCAGAGCGCCGCCCAGCCCAGGGTCAGGAAGTTGACCCAGCCGCTGCTGTCGGTCAGGTCGACGCCGAAAACGAGGGTCAGCGGCAGGAACAGCTCGACCTCGCGCAGCAGGTTGCGGGAGAACACGGCCCCGGGGTGCAGGTAGCCGCCCTTGCGGTCGATCACGCGGATGCCGAGCGCGCGCTTGCCGGGTGTCTGGCCCTGCCAGCGCAGCTCGAAAAAGATGAAGTAGAAGTTGCGGATGAGGAAGGAGACCAGGATGGCGAGGCCCAGCGCCACGTCCCTGACCCCCAGCTCGGCAAGGGCGAAGGTGATGGCCAAGACGAAGACGATCAGGGCGATGACCATGATCACCAGGTCGATCATCACGGCGGCGGCGCGCTCGCCCCGCTCGGCCAGTTGAAAGACCAGCGGCACGCCCTCCGGCGTCAGAATACGGCGCTCGCTGCGGCCAGGGGCCCGGACCTCCGGCGCGACGGCCTCAGTCGTCGTCATGCTGCCGCTCCCTCCCACTCGAATCCCGGCCGCTGAGGGTGAAGTAGGTCAGCCAGAAGGCCAGCATGGTGCCGCCGATGGCGTAGCGCGCCGTGATGTCGGTCACCAGCTGGCGGGCGAAGCCTTCCAGCAGGCCGGCGACGAAGAGCATCAGCACCGCTCCCATGATGAGAGTGCCGGCAGCGCGCCCCCGGCGGGCGAGGCTTTCCATCCGGGTCTCGCGGTCGGGGAAGATGATGGCGCTGGCCAGCACCAGTCCGCCGCCGCCGCACAGCGCGATGGCCGTCAGCTCCGTGGTGCCGTGTACGGCAAGCCAGCCGACCAGGTCCCACGCCAGGCCGCGCGAGTCGTAGAGCGCCAGGAAGGCGCCGATGGTGAGGCCGTTGTAGAACATCAGCAGCACCGTGGGGATGCCCAGCGCAAAGCCCAGGGCGAAGGCGAACATGCCGATCCCGGCATTGTGCGAAAAGAGGTAGGTCGCGAAGACGTAAAGATTGTCCGCCGCGCTTGAGGCGCCGTCGTAGAGCCCGTTGCGCAGGCTCTCGGTGGAGGCGGCGGGCGTGCGGCCGCTGGCCATGTCCCAGCCGACGAAGGTGTAGTACCAGTCGGCATTGCCCTGGACCAGCAGGAAGCCGATTGTGATGCCCAGCAGCATCCAGACCGTGGCCAGCAGGATCGGTCCCCGGGCCTCGCGCACCGCGGCGGGAAAGCCGGAGCGCAGGAAGCTGGCGATCCGCTCCGGCAGGCTGGCACGCGGGCCGTAGACCTGGAAGTAGGCGCGCGAGCAGAGGCTCTCCAGGTAGTTCAGGACGTTCTGATCCAGGGAGATGGCGCGCGCCACCGACAGCGAGGAGAGCGTGGCGCGGTAGAGCGTCGGCAGGCGCAGCAGATCCTCGGCGGGCAGTGACTTCAAGCCGCGCTTCTCGGCGCGCCGGACCATGTCCTCCAGCTCGCGCCAGCTCTTCTCCCGCTCGCGCCGGAACTCGTAGCTCTTCAGGCTGCTTTTGGGGGCATCTTTGGGGGCGGGGCTCATCAGATCAGCTCGCGGCGCTTGATGTCGAGGTAGCGGTTGATGAGCGCCGGGCCGATCTGGTCGGCCCGCACGTCCAGGCAGTGTACCCCAAGCCGGCGCAGGCGCTCCAAGACCACCCGCCTTTCGCGCAGGAACTCCTCGGCGATGACCGAGCGGGCGAGGCTGTCGAGGCTCGCGGGTTCCCCGTCGACTGTCGCTTCAAGCTGCGGGTCCTGCAGGCAGACGAAGACCACCACGTGGCGCCCGGCCAGGCGCTCGACATTCTCCAGCATCAGCTCGGCGGTGATGGTGTCGACGAACTCGGTCTGCAGGATCACCAGGGAACGGCGGTCCAGCCGCGCGGCCAGGGAAGAGAGGCCGAGGGTGAAGTTGGTCTCGTCGACGCTGTAGTCCAGCTCTGCGGCGGCGCGCTGCAAACGCCAGAAGGTGCCGATCCCGCCGGTCGGCTGGCTGAAGAGGCGCACCCGGGAATCGAAGCCGTAGACGCCGATACGGTCGCCGGCGCGCAGCGAGATGTAGCCCAGCTGCAGCCCGGCATTGACCGCGTGGTCCAGCTTAGTCAGGCCCTCCAGTGGTTCGCTCATCAGGTGGCCGCAGTCGAAGGCCAGGACGATCTGGTGGTTGCGCTCGCTGCGGAACTCCTTGCACAGCAGGTTCATGTGGCGCGCCGAGTGCTTCCAGTCGATGGAGCGGGGATCGAGGCCGGGCACGTATTCACGCAGCGCCTCGAACTCCGAGCCTTCGCCCTGCTGGCGCTGCGGCTTGATGCCGAAAATGGCCATGGGGTCGGCGTACTGCAGGGCGATGTGCTTGACCGCCTTGGTGTTGGGCGTGACCGCGATCTCGTTGCCCAGCTCGATGACGCGCAGGCGGTAGACCAGCCCCAAAGGCCCCCTCCAGCGCAGCCACAGGCGTTCGACCCGCGCCTGGCCGCGGCGCTTCGCCCGCAGCGGGAAGGACACCAGGGTGTCTTCTTCCGGGTCCAGCGGCGCCCGCACCCGCGGCGGCTGCTCCAGGTTGTCGTCCACGTCGCAGAGCAGCTCGACAACCGGGCGGCGGTACGACGTGGGTTCCAGGCGCACCTGGAAATCCTCCGGCGCGCCGATGTAGAGCGTCGGCGGCAGGTTGACCTGGACGTTGAGGCGTTGCGGCGAGAGGGCCAGGCCGGCGTCGGCCAGCAGGGCGAAGCAGGCGAGGAAGAGATAGGCCGGGACATAGGGCCAGAGATCCGGGTCCGCCAGCAGGATCGCGAAGGCGAGCGGAATGCCGGCGGCGAAGGCGGCCACGGCGCGCGGCGTCGGCCGGATCATGCCGGGCCTCCTCTCATCGCCGTATCCGCCTCACCTTGGTTCCGGAGTTCATCGCGGCGCCGGGATCTGGTCGAGGACCTGACGGATCACGGTGTCGGCGACCAGCCCCTCGATCTCGGCGCCGGGCGCCAGGACGACACGGTGGCGCAGCGCCGGCAGGGCGATGAACTTCACGTCGTCGGGGATTACGTAATCGCGGCCCTGCATGGCGGCGAAGGCCCGCGCGGCGGTGGCGATCATGTTGGCCGAACGCGGCGAGGCGCCGAATTCCAGAGACTCGTGCTCGCGCGTCGCCCGCACGATGTCGACGATGTAGTCGATCAGCTCGTCAGAGAGGCGCAGGCCGGCGATGACCTTGCGGATGGCCGCCAGGGTGGCGCTGTCGGCCACCGCTTCCAGGCCGAAGTCCGCCAGCTCCGGCATCACCGTGCGGTGGCCGTGGCGGGCGACGATGGCGCGTTCCTCGTCGCGCGCCGGATAGTCGAGGATGTGCTTGAACAGGAAGCGGTCGAGCTGCGCTTCGGGCAGGGGATAGGTGCCCTGCTGCTCGATGGGGTTCTGGGTGGCGATGACCATGAAGTCGTCGCCCAGCGGGTAGGTCGCGCCGTCGATGGTCACGGCGCGCTCGTGCATGGCCTGCAGCAGCGCCGCCTGGGTCTTCGGCGGCGTGCGGTTGATTTCGTCGGCCAGCAGGATCTGCGTGAAGATCGGCCCCTTGGTGAGCTTGAAATCGCTGGTCTGGAAGTTGAAGAGGTTGGTGCCCAGCACGTCGCCCGGCATCAGGTCGGGGGTGAACTGGATGCGCCCGAAGTCCAGGTTCACCGACCTGGCGAAGGACTGCGCCAGCAGCGTCTTGGCGGTGCCGGGCACCCCTTCCAGCAGGACATGACCCTCGGACAGCAGGGCCACCAGCATCAGGTCAAGGGCGGCGTCCTGTCCGACCACGGTCTTGCGAACCTGCTCCCGCACCCGCTCGCAGACCGTTTGGATCGGCTCTATGTCCATGAATCATCTCCTGTTTCCATCGATGTAGGCGCAGTGCCGCGCGCAACAGGGCGGGTACTGCGATATGAGGGCCGTTGATGGCTGTGGCGACGGCGTCGTAGACCGTGCTGTAGCTCTCGCTGGTGCCGCGCGCGCCGCCGACCTGGTCCAGCCAGTGGGTCAGCGCCGCGCCGCGGATATCGCGGGGAATGTGCATCTGGCGGCCCAGGTCGCGCAGGCAGGTCTCGTGGTAGCGCCTGAGGATGTCGGCCAGATTGCCGGCGTATTCGAAGAGGCTGGCGGTATTGGCGATGAGCACCTGCTTGCCGGCCTTGAGGCGCGGGCGCGGCGGCAGCGGCGCGCCGAAGCGCCCGACCGCGGCCCAGACCAGGATGGCGGCGGCGAAGAGGCTCTGCAGCACCGCCAGGTTCAGCGGGAAGCTCAGCAGCGCCTTCCAGAGATCGGGCGAGAGGGTGAAGCCGTGGACGGTTTCGTCGAAGACCGCCGCGCCGCCGCCCGACAGCAGGGCGTCGACCATGGCCACCGCGAAGACGGCGTTGTCGCCCTCGTCGATGCCGCTGTTGTTGATGATATCGGGATCGGAGAGGACCCAGACGGTGGTGCCCCCGATCTTGTATTCGCCCAGCAGTACGCCGGCATCGCTGTGGACGATGGGGGTGATCTCGTCGGATTTGATGAGCTGGGCGCCGTTCAGGCTGGGCGCGCTGTCCCAGGCGATGCGGCGCCAGGCCGGGGTCTCCTCGCTGCGCACGATGGAGGCGTCTTCGTCGACGACGTGCAGGACCTTCTCGACGTCCTCCAGCTCCAGCTCGTGCAGCACCTTGATCCAGGTGCGGTTCTCGTAGCCCGGATAGCCGGACCAGCGCGGCAGCACCAGCAGCACCCGATCGGTGTCGAACATCAGCTCCAGGGACTCCAGGGCGTCGGCGCTGCTGGAGGGCTGGGCCAGGACCAGCAGGCCGTCGCCGTCGTAGGCCTTGGCGGCAGAGTCGTTGCGGCTGAGCAGGACCGGGACCTCAAGGTCCTGCAGGATCGCGGTCCAGGCCCGGTGGCCGATGGCGGAGTAGGAATAGGCGTTGGTCCCGTAGCTGCCTTCGGTCTGCGGGTCGGAATAGATGGCGACCAGGGCGGCCGCGGTGAAGGCCATCAGGCCGGCGGCGATCAGCAGGACGACCGCGCGCAGGGAAAAGGCGTCACCCGAGGGGCCGCGAGGCGCAGCGCTCATGTGGCCGTCCTCCTGCTCGCGCAGCTCATGCCGGGGCCTCTTCCATGCCGTTGAAGCGCAGGAAATCGTCGCGGCAGTTGCGGTAATCGGGTTCCCTGGCGCTGCGCCCGCCGAAATGGTTGATCTCCGACAAGGCCACCATGCGCGTCAGCGGCGCCGCGGCTTCGCCGGGGATGCCGCTCAGGCGCAGCACTTCGCGGCTGGTCATGGCCGGGGCGATGCGCGGGCCGAGCTCGCGGCGCAGACGCTCCATGGCGACCAGCAGCAGGTGGTGGATGGCCTCGCTGAAGCGCCCCTCGGCCGCCAGCGCGTCGGCCTCGGCCAGGGTACGGTGCTCCGCCTCGCGCCGCATCGGCGGCACCGCCTGGACCTTGGCGGTCTCGAGCGGCGTCGCCTTCGAACTGCGCTTGATGCCGAGGCGGCTGTCAAGCAGCTCGCGGAGCAGGTTGAAGAGAAAGAAGAGAATGATGGCGGCGACCACGGCGCCCAGGGTCCAGAGGATGGTCTTCACCAGCCAGGGCGGAATGGTCCACTGCTCGACCTCGGGCGCAACCTCGGGTTCCGGCTTTTCGGTCTGGTAACGGTCGTCGTCGAGCACGCGGTCGCGGCTGGCGGCGACCTCCTGCGGGCTATGCAGGCCCTGCTGCGCCAGGGCCGGCGTCGCCGGCACCACTGCCGCCAGGACGCTGGCCAGGGCGACGAGGAACAGCAGGCCTCCGGCCCAGCCCCTGACCGCCGTCCGGCGCCTGCCGGGGCGCAGGCCGCCCCTGCCGCGCGCGACCGGCTGCGCTCGGGCCAGCCGCGACGGCCCTGCCTCTTGCTTCAACTCATAGTTCATTCCCTGACCGATATAACCCGCAGCGCCTTGGCATTCCATGGCGAAGTTGCCGGAGGGCAGGGCTTCTCCGCCTCCGGAATCCCGATGGGCCTCCAGAAAGACGATCTTTGTGGCGTTTTTCGGGTGGCCTCGCGGCGCTTGCCTCCCCGGTTGCCTAAGGGCCGCCGCTCGGCGAAGCTGCGCCGGCGGGCGCAGTCGAGGGAGAACACTACTTGGGAAGCGATAGGCCGCTGAGGGTCACCGTGCTCGGGGCCTGCCATCTGGACCGCAAGGCGCGCGCCGCGGCCCCCTTCGTGGAAGGGGCCTCGAACCCGGCGGAGCTGCAGAGCTGTCCCGGCGGCGTGGCGCGCAACCTGGCGGAGAACCTCTGCCGTCTCGGCCTCCGGGTCGAGCTGATGACGCGCCTGGGCGCCGATGCCGAGGGCGACGCCCTGCTGGAAGACCTGCGCGCCTTGCCCCTGGGGCTGGCGGGCGTCAGCCGTTCGGCCGCCGCCCCGACCGCCTTCCACCTCATCGCCCTGCAGCCCGACGGCGAGATGCTGGTGGCCGTCGCCGACATGCGGGTCTACGACGAGATTACCCCGGCGTGCCTGCGCGCCCTGCCCGCGGCGCTCTGGGAGTCGGACGCGCTGGTCGCGGACTGCAACCTGCCGCAGGAGACCCTGGCCTTTCTGGCCGGGCTGCGGCAAAAGGGGCGGCAGCTGGCAGTCATCGGCGTGTCGCCGGCCAAGGCTGAGCGCCTGCGCCCGCACCTGGCGGCCTGCGACTTCCTGGTGGTGAATCGCCGCGAGGCGGCGGTGCTGAGCGGGCTGGACCCGGAGACGGCGGCGCCGCCGGCCCTGGCCCGGGGGCTGCTGGCGGCGGGGGCGGGAGAGGTCGTCATCACCCTGGGCGCGGCGGGCATCTGCCTTGCCGCGGGCGGGGCGGTCGTGGAACTGCCCAACCTGCCCTGCCGCCTGGTCGACGTGACCGGGGCCGGCGATGCCCTGGCGGCGGCCTTCCTGGCGGCGCGCCTGCAGGGCCGGGACCTGGAAGGCGCGGGGCGGCGCGCCCTGGCCGCGGCCCGCCTGACCGTGGAGACCCCCGAGAGCGTCTGCGCCGAGCTGACGCCCGAGAGACTGGAGCAGATCACCGCGTGATGAAGCCCTTCGTCGAGATCCTGCCGGAGGTGCAGGAGGCTCTGGCCGCCGGGCGGCCGGTGGTGGCGCTGGAATCCACCATCATCACCCACGGCATGCCGGCGCCGCGCAACCTGGAGACCGCGCAGGCGGTGGCCGGGGCGGTGCGCGCCGGCGGCGCCGTGCCGGCCACCATCGCGATCCTCGACGGGCGAATCCGCATCGGCCTGGAGCCGGATGAGCTGGAACGCCTGGCGGGGGAGCAGGAGGTGGCCAAGGTGAGCCGCGCCGACCTGCCCGCCGTGCTGGCGGCGGGCGGCGCCGGCTCGACCACCGTGGCGGCGACCATGATCTGCGCCGACCTGGCCGGCATCCGGGTCTTCGCCACCGGCGGCATTGGCGGCGTCCACCGCGGCGCCGAGCTGAGCTTCGACGTCTCCGCCGACCTGCAGGAGCTGGCGCGCACGCCGCTTGCCGTGGTCTGCGCCGGGGCCAAGGCGATCCTCGACCTGCCCAAGACCCTGGAAGTGCTGGAGACGCTGGGCGTGCCGGTCATCGGCTACGGCTGCGACGAGCTGCCGGCCTTCTACAGCCGCGCCTCGGGCCTGGCGGTGCCGCTGCGCCGCGACAGCGCAGCGGAGATCGCTGCAGTGATGCGGACCAAGTGGGACCTGAACCTCGCTGGCGGCCTGGTGGTCGCCAACCCGATTCCGGCCGCGGCGGAGATCCCCGCCGCCGAAATCGCCGGCCAAATCGAGAGCGCGCTGGCCGAAGCCGCGGCGCAGGGCATTCAGGGCAAGGCGGTCACGCCCTTCCTGCTGGCCCGCCTGGAAGAACTGAGCGGCGGCGCCAGCCTGGACGCCAATGTCGCCCTGGTGCTGAACAATGCCCGC
>JBNKHC010000395.1:0-7590 GCA_050290145.1 Kiloniellaceae bacterium
TGCAGCAGCGTGACGTTGCCGAAGTCCTCGGCCGCCAGCAGACCTTCCTCGGTGACCGCCTGCTGGGCCGCGGCCTGGCTCCAACGACCATGCATTCCCGGCCCAAAAATGGTCGCCAGGGCTACCGAAGCCGTGAGGAAGTCGCGTCTCGAGAACATAATATCCCTCTCTCCCTGTCCGCGCTTTCACGCCGACGGACAGGACCGTCGCACAACAAATTGAGAATATCCGGAGCCGGCGGCGGCTCTATGCCCGCCGCCGGACCGTAACCACTTACTGCCGGACGGCCGGGGTCTCGACCGAAAGGCCGGTGCCGCGCCAGGTCACGTAGACCTCCAGCGCCATCAGGTCGTCCGAAAAGGCCGCCGGGAACTCCGCGCGGGTATCACGAATGCAACCGCGGAAACGGTTGTGCAGCGAGACCATGTTGGCCTGCTTGAGCCGGTAGGTCGGGAAGCCGTTGACGTTGCCCTGGCTCAGGTGGTCGGCCCGGATGTACTTCCCGTTGTTTTCCTCGTGGCAGGAAGCGCAGGACAGGTTCAGCTGACCCGTACGGGTGTAGTAAAGCTCCTCGCCCTTCTTCCACCAGCTCTGCAGGTCGCCCTGGCTGAGGTCCACCTTGACCGGCTCTCCCAGCGACTGGTGCTTGATGAAGGTGGCCAGCGCCTTCTGCTCCGCCGCGTCGAACTTGTAAGGCTCTGCCTTCATGTTGTTCTCACGGCACTTGTTGATCTGCAGCTCGATGTTGATCGGGCGCATCGCATCGGCGTCCCACTTCGGGTAGTGCGCCCCGATGCCCGCCATAGTCTCCGAGGCATCGCCGTGGCAGGAGGCGCAGGACTTGCCGGCCTCGCCTTCCACGGTATTCCAGATCTCCTCGCCACGCTCGACGTAGAGCATCGCGGGGTTCGCGAAACTGTCCGCCTCCAGGGCACGGGTTTCCGGCGTGCGGAACAGCCAACCGGACAGTACCTCGTCCAGGGGGTGCCCTTCGGGCGCCGCGGCCCGCGTCACGATTTTCTTCTCGCCATCGATAACCAGCTCGTCATCCACCGGTTCGGCACTGACCATCGAAATGGCCATACCGGAGGCAGCTGCGGCGGCGGTAGCCGCCAGGATTATTGTTTTCTTCAACACATTTCCTCCCGTTTGTGCCTCACCCATTCCGGCCGGGCCGTTATTCTGCTGTTCCGGCTCCGGCCATCCCGAGCATCGGGGCCTACTTAACCTCGATGCCCTGCTCGTGGGTGTAGACGTCACCACTGTCGTCCACCCAGGTGAACTTAAAGGTGCCGCTCTCCATCACCTTGGCGTTGAACTCGAAATAGGGATTGGCCGAGATCGCCGGTTCGAGGTCGCAGGAGAAGACGGGCTTCCCTTCGAACTCGCAGGTGAACTTGTTGATGATCTGCCGCGGAATCACGTTGCCTTGCTTGTCCTTGCGCTGGCCGGATTCCATCTTGTGGCTGATCAGAGTCTTGATGGTGATAACCTCGCCGGCGGAGGCCGACTTCGGAACTTTCACGCGGGGTTTGGGCGCTGCCATTTTCGTATTCCTCGCTTCTCGATCAGCCGCCGCAGCCGCCGATCGTGACCTTGACCTGCTTCTTGTCCATGAAGACGGAGCCGTCGTTCATCTTGGCGATCGCGATCACGTTCTGGGTGCCGGCCAGACGCATGCGCGTCGTGGCGCTGGCCTCGCCGCTCATCGGCGAGAAGTGGAACGTGGCGACACCGGGGTTCGGGTTGCCGTCGGCCAGCAGAGTGACCGACTCGACATAGGAGCCTTCAGTCATCTCGCTGTCGACGGACACCGTGATCGGCACGGTGTTGCCGTTCTCGGCGATTTCAGGCGCCTTGAGGTTGACCTTGCCGCTGCCCGGCGATTTGCCGCCGGTGAATTCCATCAGCATCTTCTCGGTAGCGGCCTCGTCGGCGAATGCCGGGGCGAATGCCATGAAGGCGGCGGCCCCCGCGGACAATCCGAGCGCCTGGCGTCGTGTCACTTGCATTGATGTTCTCCAGTTGGGCTTGTCGGTCACTTAAGCGTGCCGAGATAGGCAACAATCGACTCAACCTGTTCAGCGGTCAGGATGGTCTTGCCGACCAGATCCTTACGGACGTGCTTGCCGACATCGAGCGAATAGAAGCCCGGCATCACCGTTTGCTCGCCGAAGACCGCTTTGGAATTGACGACGATTGCGCGCAACTGCTCCTCCGACCAGCGCTCGGCCACGCCGTCCAGCGAAGGGCCGACCTCGCCGTGGAAGAGCTGCTCGCTCATTTCCGAGTTGGCGTGGCAGGCCAGGCAGTTGCCCAGCTTACGGTCGGCAAAAAACTTGCGGCCGTCGGCGACGTTACCCGCCTTCCCCGTCAACGACTTGGACACTTCTCCGTCGACGACCATCACGTCGCTCGGGGCCGTATCCATGGCCGCGGCGGTCGTGATGCCGGCGAAGAGCGCGGCTGCGGCGAGAGAAATTCGTGCTGCAATCATGGGCGTCGTTCCTCATTTGTCGTCCGCCGCATTAGGCACGGCGGTTGTTTTGTGTAACTTTAGCGACTGGAGAGCGACCATTCAATGCATAAATTGCAATTTTTGAATATATCAGATCTCCAGCCTCAAGCCCGCGGAAAACCTACCTTTGGCAGCGCACGCGGGCCGTGCATCCGCCCGAATTTCCCAAGGATCAAATACCTCGGCCCAGGGAATCCCGCCCCTAGTCCGTGTTCTCGATCCCCGCGGCCGCGCGCTCGCGGATTCGCCGGGCATGGTAGCGCTGGAAATCCTCCTCGCCCTCGTAGCCTTTCTCCCGCACCCAGGTGAACATGTCCAGGAAGGTGCCCTTGGAGAAAGCGCCCGGCATCGCGGCAACGGCGGCCTGGGCCGCGCTCTGAGAGCCGTCAGCCTGCTCCGGCAGGAACAGAACCGTCGGGGTGAAGAGGACCCCCCACTTGCGGACGGCCGTCTTCTCCGGCAGCACCTCGCCATCCAGGTCGGTGATATCCTGGTTTCCGTGCAGGTCGTACTGGACCATCATGTAGTTGGCCTTGATGTAGTCCCGCACCTGGGGATCGGTGAGGACCTCCTCGTGCACCTTGCGGCAATAGATGCAGCCGCGCTGCTCGATGATGATCGCCAGCCGCTTCCCCTCTTCCCGTGCCGAGGCGAGATCCTCCTGGATGTCCTTGAAAGTCAGGGAAAACCATTCCGGCTTGTGCAGGCCGTCGTCGCCGAGCGTAACCGCCCCGGCCGCCGAGGCGGGCAGACAGAACGCGAGAACCAGAAGCAGGCGTTTCAGCATTTCACTCCTCCTCATCCGATGTTCTGAAAGGCGGGGAACGTATTCAGCAGCCAGTTGGCGATCTCCACCATCTGGCCGGTCATGAAGAGTATACCGGTCAGCACCAGAATACCCCCCATCGCCATTTCGATCTTGTGCATGTGCCGTTTGATGCGGGCCGCCCAGCCGAGAAAATGGGTGGCGAAGACCGCCGCCAGAAGGAACGGCAACCCGATGCCGAGAGAATAGACCGCCAGCAGCACGGCCCCGCGGCCGGCCGTCGCCTCCGCCCCCGCCACGAAGAGAATCGCCGCCAGCACCGGGCCGACACAGGGCGTCCAGCCGAAGGCGAAAGCCAGCCCCATGACGTAGGCGCTGAGCACACCTGTGGGCTTACGGTTCACCTGCACCCGGGCCTCGCGATAGAACAGCGCGATGCGGAAAACCCCCAGGAAGTGCAGCCCCATGACGATGATGATCGCACCGGCGATGATCGACAGGATGTCAAAGTAGTGGGCGATCGACTGGCCAATAACGCTGGCCGTGGCGCCCAGGGCGACGAAGACCGTGGTGAAGCCCAGGACGAATCCGACGGCGGCCAGGATCAGCCGGCGGGTCGAGTCGGCGCCGCGCGCCTCGTTCTGGAGCTCGTCGAAGGTCAGGCCCGCCAGATAGGCCAGGTAAGGCGGCACGATCGGCAGGACGCAGGGGGATACGAAGGAAATCAGACCGGCCAGAAAGGCGCCGCCGTAGGTGACGTCGAACATTCAGCGAAACTCTTGGAAAGGTGCCATAGTCTGTCGAAACTCCCCTGCTTCCCGGTCTGACCGTCGGGTTTGCAATACATGCATTAATTCATATATATTATGACTATTCAATCGGGATTCCACGACGTTGCGCAAGATGACTGCTATCCGGTCCTGCCTCGCCTCGCTGATCCTGGCCGCCGCTCTGGCCGCCGGGTCCTTCGGGCTGCCCTCGGCCGTATCCACGGCGGGTGCCGCGGAGCTGATCATGCTGGAGCGCCCGGGCTGCGCCTGGTGCGCCCGCTGGAACAGCGAGATCGCTCCCATCTATCCGCTGACCGAAGAGGGCCGCCGCGCGCCGCTGCGCCGGGTCGACGTGACCCAGCCCTGGCCGGGGGATCTGGGGAACGTCAAAGGCGACTTCTACACCCCCACCTTCATCGTGGTGGAGAACGGCACGGAGGTCGCGCGGCTGCGCGGCTATCCGGGCGATAATTTCTTCTGGCCGCTGCTCGGCGAAATGCTGGGCAAGCTTCCGGCTGAGACCGCGCCCAGCCGGGCGGATAGCAGCTGAAGTAGGGCTCGTGTATAGTCGGCGCCGGACGCGGCGGCCCCGGTCCAGGGGGAACCGCCGCGCAGGCTGCCGCAAGGGTCTTTCGGTCAGTAGTGGTTGCTGGACAGTACGACGGATTTGCAGATGGTCGACATAACCTCCAACGCTGCCGCCATGGACATCGATGTCCTCATGGACCAGGCGCGCAAGGCCGGCGACCTTTTGAAGGCACTGTCCCATGAAAGCCGTCTGCTGATCCTCTGCATTCTGGTCGCCGGCGAGAGGTCGGTTTCCGAGCTCGAAGAGATCATGAACATGCCGCAGGCGGCTGTGTCGCAGCAGCTCGCCCGGCTGCGCTTCGACCGGTTGGTCAAGACGCGCCGCGACGGGCGCATGGTCTACTACTCGATCGCCGACGAAGACGTCGCCCGCCTTGTGGAACTGCTCTACGAGTTCTTCTGCAAGCCGGTGCAGGAACAAAGCCGCGAGAAGTAAGCGGCCCGACGCCGGCGGCAAGGCCCCGGCCGGCGTCAACCAGAGACCCCGCTGCCGCGAAGCGTGCGGAAGGGTCGGAACCAATGGGAGGAGTCGATGCAGGACGTCGGCTGGTTGTTATCAATCGCCGGAGGTCTGGCCGGGATCGTCATCGGCGCCGCGGCGCGGCGCGATCGCTTCTGCACGCTGGCGGCGCTGGAGCGCTACTGGTACGCCAACGACAGCAGCGGTGTCAGGACCTGGATCCTGGCAGCGACGGTGGCCCTGATCGCCACCCAGGCGATGGCGCTGACCGGCGTCATCGACCTGAAGAAGGCCTTCTACCTCAACCCGAACTTCGGCTGGACCGGCGCCATTCTGGGCGGCCTCGCCTTCGGCTTCGGCATGGCCCTGGTGGGCACCTGCGGCTTCGGCGCCCTGGTGCGCCTGGGCGGCGGCAGCCTGCGTTCCCTGGTGGTGCTGCTGGTGCTGGGCCTCTCGGCCCTGGCCGCCCAGCACGGCCTCATCGCCCAGGCCCGCGTCCAGGTCGTCGACAACCTGGCCGCCGACCTCAGCTTCGCCGGGGACCAGTCGCTGGGCAGCATCGCCTCTGCCCTGCTCGGCTTCGACGCGCGCCTGGCCGTGGCCTTCTTCGTCGCCGGCCTGCTGCTGCTCTGGATCTTTTCCTCCGCCGACTATCGCCGCCGCCTCGGCAACATCGTCACCGGCAGCATCATCGGCCTGGGCGTCGCCTTCGGCTGGCTGGCCACCACCTGGATCGCGCAGCGCGCCTTCGAGCCGGTGCAGATCGAGGCCGGCTCCTTCGTCGTGCCGGTGGGCGACACCCTCATCCAGTTTATCGCCTTCACCGGCGTGTTGCCCGACTACGGCGTCGGCATGGTCGTCGGCGTCGGCCTGGGCGCGGCGCTGGTCGCCTGGCGCAAGCGCGACGTGCGCTGGGAGGCCTGCGACGACGCGCGCGAACTGGGCCGCCACATCTTCGGCGCCTTCCTGATGGGCACCGGCGGCGTCTTCGCCATGGGCTGCACCATCGGCCAGGGCGTGACCGCCGCCTCGGCCATGGCGATCTCCGCCCCCGTGGTGGTGCTGTCCATCGCCATCGGCGCGCGCCTCGGTCTCGCCTATCTGCTGGAAGGCTCGGTCTGGAGCGTCTTCCGCATCACACATCACGAATCCGCGGAGTAGCGCCTTACAGCAGGCTCCATGGGTACGGGCCGCGCTGGGGCGGCCCGCGCAGAGGGATCACCACAATAGAAGCGGCGGCAGGGCAGCCGCCCCAGCAAAGAGAGAGGAACAATGACCGTGAATAGCATCCGACAGCTGGCCGCCTCCGGGGCCGTCGCCCTGGGTCTCCTCACTGCCGGCAGCACCGCCGCCACCGCCCAGGACGAAGCCCTGGTCTCGTTTTCCGTGATGAAGCCTGAGATCGCCGTGAAGCTGGCTCAGGCCGCCATGGAGAGTTGCCGCAGCAAGGGCGCCCAGGTCGCTGTCGCCGTGGTCGACCGCTTCGGCAATCTGCAGATGATGCTGCGCGATCGCTTCGCCGGGGCGCACACGCCCGAAACGGCCCGCCGCAAGGCCTGGACCGCCGTCAGCTTCCGCAACGACACCCTGGCGCTCAGCGAGATCGCCAAGCCCGGCGCCGAGGCCTACGGCGCCAACTTCATCACCGAGGCGCTGATGCTGGGCGGCGGTGTGCCGGTCGAGGCCGCCGGCAGCATCGTCGGCGGCGTCGGCGTCTCCGGCGCGCCGGGCGGCGATATTGATGACGCCTGCGCCCGCGCCGGCATCGAAGCCGTGGCCGCCGACCTGGCGTTCTGAGGGGCTCAGGCCGCCGAGGTTTCGCTTTCTGAACCGAGTCCGCCGGTCTTCTCGATGAAGGCGGCGATCTCGGCGACGCCCTGCCCGCCTTTTACCTGGGCGAAGACGAAGGGCCGCGCGCCGCGCATTTTGTTGGCGTCGCGGTCCATCACCTCCAGGCTGGCGCCGACCAGCGGCGCCAGGTCGGTCTTGTTGATGACCAGCAGGTCGGAGCGGGTAATGCCCGGCCCGCCCTTGCGCGGGATCTTGTCGCCGGCCGAGACGTCGATGACGTAGATGGTGATGTCGGCCAGCTCCGGACTGAAGGTGGCGGCCAGATTGTCGCCGCCGGACTCGATGAGCACCAGGTCCAGATCCGGGAAGCGCTCACGCATCTCGGCGACGGCGGCGAGGTTGATGGAGGCGTCCTCGCGGATCGCCGTGTGCGGGCAGCCGCCGGTCTCAACGCCCATGATGCGTTCGGGCGGCAGAGCTCCCGAGCGGGTCAGGAACTCCGCGTCCTCGCGGGTGTAGATGTCGTTGGTGATGGCGGCGATGTCGTAGCGCGCCGAAAGCACCTTGCAGAGCGCATCCATCAGCGCCGTCTTGCCGGAGCCGACCGGCCCCCCGATGCCCACCCTGAGGGGGCCTGAAGCTGAAGCAGTCATGAGCGGAACAACCTCGTGTACTGGGTTTCGTGTTTCATGGCGGC
>JBNKHC010000396.1:0-3736 GCA_050290145.1 Kiloniellaceae bacterium
GAAGCATTTGGCTGAATCCCTGAAGCTCGACTATTCGCAGTTCCTGGAATTGGAGGTCTTCACCCGCTTCGGCGCCATGGTCGACGAGCGGACCCGCCGGCGGATCGAGCACGGGCGGCGCATCCGCGCCATCCTGGCGCAACCCGAGTTCCGGCCCGCGTCGCTTGCCAAGCAGCTGGCCTTGCTGCTGGCCGTGGACGAAGAAAAGCTCGACGAGCTGCCGCTGGAGAGCGTCGAGCGTTTCAAGAGCGGTCTCGAGGACTGGCTGACGCAGCACAGCCCGCGCACCATCGCGCGGGTGGAGGCGAGCGGTGAGCTTTCTGACGAGGACCGGGCGGACCTGGGTGCGGCGATCGACGCCTACCTTGCCGAAATCGCGCCGCCGCCGGCGGAAGAGGGCTGAGGTGGAGCAGCTCCCGCGGCTCAAGGCGCGCATCGCCAGCCTGCACGAGCTGCGCGACCTGTTCCGCGCCCTGCGCGCGCTCGCGGCCTCGCACGTGCAGGAGGCCCAGGGCGCGCTCGAGGGCATCCGCGGCTATGTGGAGGTCGTCGAGGACTCCATCGCCGAAGCTTCCGGTCTGCTGCCGCCGACCTTGGGTATCGGGGCCGGGGATGGCTTCGGCGTCGACGGTCCGCTGGACGGCAGCACCCTGATCGTCGTCTGCTCCGAGCACGGTTTCGCCGGGGGCTTTAACGAGCGTCTGCTCGAACGTGCCGAGGCCGTTCGCCAGCCGGGCCAGAGCCTCGTGGTCATTGGCAGCCGCGGTGCGGCCCTGGCGGAGGAAAGGGGCCTCGACGTCGCCCGCAGCTTTGCCATGGCGACCCATGTGGGCGGTGTCCTGGGGGTGACACGGCGAGTGGCCGAGCACCTCACCGCCATCGAGCGGGCCGATGCCGTCTTTGGTAGCTACCGGCGCGGCGGAAACTTTGAAGTGTCGGTTCGGCAGATCCTGCCACTCGATCCGGTTCTCCTGGAGGGCTCGCAACGCCGCAGCCCGCCGCTGCACCACCTGGCGCCGCTGGATCTGCTGCAGCGGCTGGGAAGCGAGTATCTCTTCGCCGAAATCACCCGTGCCGTCATGGAATCCTTCGCGAGCGAGAATGCGGCCCGGCTGCGTGTCATGGAGGCCGCTGACCGCAGCATCGACGACAAGCTGGATGGCTTGAACCGCCGTGAGAACGCGCTGCGCCAGGAGGCCATCACCACCGAACTGCTGGATGTCGTCACCGGCTCCGAAGCGATCCTGGCGCCGCCGCCGCGTTGACACGTCGGCGTTCTAGAGGCCACCGGCCCGTCCATGATACAATTCAGAATTTCACCCATTAGGGGTGTCGCCCTGCGCCCGTGAGGAGAACGACCAAGGCGCTTTTCCTGGTAAAGCTTTACCGTGTTGGCGGGAAGGATAGGACTTTAGTACTAGAATGGAACAACTTGGGGTTAACAATCGTCCTTTGACGGGGCAGAAGCCACATAATATTATATGAGTTTACGTCCCAAAGTGCCCGTGATTGTTTTCAATTGCCCGCACCTTGTGACAAAATTTAGTCAGTCCCGCTACCAAGAGTTTATAAACAATAAGGCTGGGACCAGGATAAACTACAGGGTGTGAAGGGCATGACCGCGATAGCGAGGGTTCTCGTCGCTGACGATGAAGTCGACCTGATCGAGGACTATCACTCAGCTCTGGCCATGGCCGAGCCCAAGAACTCGGATACGCGCCTTGCCGAACTGCAGGACGAGCTGTTCGGTCCCCAGCATTCCAACAGCAGCCTGCCGCCCATCGAGCTCGTCTCGGTGAATCAGGGCGAGGCCGCCGTGCAGGAGGTCAGCCGCGCGCAGGAAGAGCACCGGCCTTTTTCCGTCGCCTTTATCGATGTGCGCATGCCGCCGGGCATCAACGGTCTGGACGCTGCCGCCAAGATTCGCGCGCTCGACGAGCGCCTGCCCATCGTCATCGTCACGGCCTACACCGATATCCAGATGATCGACCTGGCGAAGAAGGTGCCGCCGGCCGACCGGCTCTTCGTGCTGCAGAAACCGTTTCACACCACCGAGATCCAGCAGCTTGCCATCGCCCTGACGGCGCGCGGCGAACTGGACCGCATGAACGAAGGCGGGGACGCGGTTGAAACACTGCCGCGGCTCGACCGGATTTTGAGCGGCCTGCCGGGCGGCATCGCCGTCTTCGACGAGAACGAGCGCCTGGTCCAGATGAACGAAGGCCTCGGGAAGCTGTTCCCCGACATGAAGGACGAGGCGGCCTCCGGCATTCGCTACGATGCCTGGCGCGCCAAGATCGCCGAAGAATTGGCCCCGGACCAGGTGCTGAAGCGAAAGGGCGCCGACGACGGGCGCCAGCAGCTTGCCGACGCCAGCGGATTGGCGGCCCGCCGTCTCTCCGGCAACCGCTGGGTAATGATCGCCGAGCAGTTCGAGTCGACAGGCGGAACGGTCGTGCAGTTCCTCGACGTGACCAAAATGAAGGTTGCCGAGCAGCGCCGGACGATCGGCAGCACCATGGCCCATATGTCGCGCCTGGCGGGCGCCTTGGTGGACCGCGCCGAACGAGGCGAATTGGGAAGCGGCGCTTCCTCCTCGGAGGTCCGCAGCGGAGCGGACGAGACAGCCGTTGGGCGGCGGTCGGTTCTGGAGGACCTGACGGTCCTGGCGCAGCGCCAGCAGCTGTCGCCGCGGCCGAGCTTCCTGGACGCCTTGGCCAACGAGGCCGCGGCGACGCTGGAGCATGAGCTGCCCAAATCCATCAATATCGAGACGGTTTCCTCCGTCGGCCTCTGGCCCGTCTTCGTGGATGCGAAGCAGACCCGTGAGGTGCTGCGCGCGCTGATGCTGAACGCGGCCGAAGCCATGGACGACGAGGGAAGCGTCGTCGTCGAGACCGCCAATGTGAGGGCGACGCGGGAAGCGGCCGGCGAGATGCCCGGCCTCAAGAGCGGCGAGTACGTGCGCCTGTGGATCACCGACAGCGGCCCCGGCATGCAGCCGGAACTGATCGACCGCGCCATCATGCCTTTCTTCACTACAAAGGATCCCAAGGAACACAGCGGCATGGGGCTGACCACGGCCTACAGTCTCGTGCTGCAGTCCGGCGGCCACCTCTTCATCGAGAGCGACGGCCAGAGCGGTACCACCGTCAATCTCTTCCTGCCCCGCTTGCCCGAAAGCGTCATGGCCGGAAAACGGGGGCTGCGTCGCCACTAGGGCGATCGCGCGGACGGGGTCACAATGATGCACGGCACGAAACCAGCGGCCAGACTGGATCTTTTCGGAGGTTTCTCGTTGCGAGACGCAACGGGGGCGCAGGTGGCCCTGACCCTCCGCAAGACCGAGGCCCTGATCGCTTTCCTGGCCGTGAATGGCCACAGCCAGCAGCGCGATAAAGTCGCCACGCTGCTGTGGGGTGAGACCTGCCAGTCGAATGCGATGCAGAGTCTGCGCCAGGCGCGTCTGACCCTGATGCGTAATCTTGAGATGCACAACCTGCCGATCCTCAGCTTCGACCGGCGGGAGGTGCATCTGGACGTTTCCTCTCTGCAGGTGGATGCGCTGGAGTTCGAGCAGCTGCAGAAGGCGGGCGACCAGGACTCTCTGGCTCGGGCCGTGGCTCTGTACAGCGGCGAGTTCCTCGCCGGCCTCGAGATCGAGTCGGAAGCATTCGAGGAATGGCTGCTGCCGATCCGCGCCTGGTACCGCGAGCAGATGGAGGCGATCCTCAAC
>JBNKHC010000397.1:0-5885 GCA_050290145.1 Kiloniellaceae bacterium
CGGCCGCTCGATCTTGACCCGGGGCAGCTGGGCCGCGGCCCGGTAGAGCGCCTCCACGGAATGCTGGGCCGAGGGGGCGATGACGCCGCCCTCGTAGGCGCCGTCGGGGCCGACGATGTCGAAGGTGGTCGCGGTGCCGAAGTCGATGACGATCAGCGGCCCACCGTAAGCGCGGTGCGCCGCCAGGGCGTTCACCAGGCGGTCTGCGCCGACGTTCTCCCGGTGGTCCATGTGCACCTCGATGCCCAGGTCCACCCGGGGATCGCCGATGACCATCGGCGTGACCTTGAAGAACTCGGTGCACAGCGTGGTCAGGGTGAAGCTGGCCGCCGGCACCACGTTGGCGATGATCGCGCCTGTCACCTCTGCGGCTTTCAGGTTCTGCAGCGCCATGAGCTGGGTGAGCCAGACCGCGTACTCGTCGGCCGTGCGCTTGGCGTCGCTGGAAGCGCGCCACTTGGCCTTCATGGTGTCGCCCTCGAAGAGTGCGAAGACCACGTTGGTATTGCCGGCGTCGATGGCGACGAGCATGGCGGCAGCCCTTCCCTTCCCCGACCTCAGCCTTCGCCCGGCAGGTAGACGTCGCCGGCGGTGATGTGGCGTGTGCTGCCGTCCGGCAGGGTGAGGAGCAGCGTTCCGTCGCCGTCCAGGTCGGTGAAGGTGCCCTGCAGGGTCTCGCTCGGCAGGCGCACCTCGATCTGCTCCTTCAGGCCCTGGGCGTGGCGCAGCCAGGCATGGCGCACCGGCCCGAAGCCGTCGTCGAGCCAGATGTTGATCCAGGTGAGCATATGCCGGGAAAAAGCCTCCAGCAGGTCGACCGCCGAGACACTGGGCGGGCAGCCTTCGAAGTGCAGGCTGGTTGCCGGCAGACGGGTTTCCGGCGGGTAGGAGCTGACGTTGGCGCCGACGCCGATCACCAGCCATTCCAGGTTCTGCCCGGGGTCGCCCTTGGATTCCAGCAGGATTCCCGCCGCCTTGCGCCCGTTCAGCAACACGTCGTTGGGCCACTTGTAGGTCACCTCGATCATCGGCGGGGCAACGCTGCCGATGGCATCGCCGAGGGCCACGGCGGTGATGAAGCTGAACTGCGCCGCCGTCGACAGCGGGCAGTCGGGACGCACGATCAGCGACAGGAAGAGATTTCCGGAGGCGCTGGCCCAGCCGCGGCCCTGGCGGCCGTAGCCGCCGGTCTGGCAGCGCGCCCAGACGAGGGTGCCATCCTCGGCGCCCTCGGCGGCCAGACGCTTGGCTTCGCTGTTGGTGCTGTCAACTTCCTCCAGAGCCACCAGCCGATAGGCCGGCGGCAGGCGCGGATCGCGGTTCCGGTCCGGCTCCGGGATCATCCGGGGAACAGCGACGCCGCCGCCATGGCCGTCCCGTCGAGCAGCGGGGCGATGCCCACCGTCAGCAGGATGATCACCAGGCTGGCGCCGACCAGGATGACGGCCATTTCCCGACCGATGGGACGGTCGAAGGACTCGATGGGATCGTCAAAGTACATCAGCTTGACGATGCGCAGGTAGTAGAAGGCGCCGATCACCGAGGACAGCACGCCGATCACCGCCAGCACGTAGAGCTGCGCCTCGATGGCTGCCAGGAAGATGTAGAACTTGCCGAAGAAGCCGACCAGCGGCGGGATACCCGCCATGGAGAACATGAAAATCGCCAGCGCCAGGGCCATGCCCGGATTGGTCTTGCTGAGGCCCTTCAGGTCCTCGATCCGCTCGACCATGACCTCCTTCTGGCGCATGCAGAGGATGCAGGCGAAGGTGCCGAGGTTCATGACGATGTAGATCGTCAGGTACAGCAGGATGCCGTTGACGCCCTCTTCCGTGCCGGCGGCAAGGCCGATGAGCGCATAGCCGATGTGGCCGATGGAGCTGTAGGCCATCAGACGCTTGATGTTGGTCTGGCTGATGGCCGCCAGGGCGCCCAGGATCATCGAGGCGACGGAGACGAACCAGATGATCTGCTGCCACTGCGCCACCAGATCGCCGAAGGGGCCGACCATGACCCGCACGATCAGCGCCATGGCCGCCACCTTGGGCGCCGTGGCGAAGAAGGCGGTGACCGGCGTCGGCGCACCTTCGTAGACGTCCGGCGTCCACATGTGGAAAGGCACGGCGGAGATCTTGAAGGCCAGCCCGGCGGAGAGGAAGACGATGCCGACGATGAGGCCCAGGGAGGCCGGCTCCCCGGTGGAGAACTGGGCCGCCAGACCGGCGAAAGAGGTGGTGCCGGCGAAGCCGTAGATCATCGACATGCCGTATAGCAGCATGCCCGAGGAAAGCGCGCCCAGGACGAAGTACTTGAGGCCCGCCTCGCTGGAGCGCAGGTGATCGCGCCGGAAGGCCGCCACCACATAGAGCGAGAGGCTCTGCAGCTCCAGGCCCAGATAAAGCGCCAGCATGTCGTTGGCCGAGATCATCAGCAGCATGCCGAGCGTCGCGAAGAGCACCAGCACGGGATACTCGAAGCGCGCCATGTCCTCGCGCTCGATGTAGCGCATGGCCATGATCAGGGTGATCGCGGAGCCGGCCAGGACCAGCAGCTTCATGAAGTCGCCGAAGGCGTCGGCGATGAAGAGGCCGCCCAGCGCGGTCTCGCTGCGCCCCATAGAGATGGCGACGATGACAAAGGCCAGGGCGAAACAGGCGACAGTCAGCGAGAGCACCAGGCGGGTGCCCTTGTTGCCGCGGAACACGCCCAGCATCAGGAGGATCATGCCGGCAGCGGCCAGGAAGACTTCGGGCAGCGCGGCGGTGAGGTTCAGCTCGGACATCATCTTGTCTCTCCTAGCGCCCCGACCCTAACGGCCGTTCCAAAGTTCGACCAGGGTCGTCGGCCCCTCGGCGCGCGCCAGGGCCGCCTCGTAGCCGTCGATCAACCGCTCGACTGAAGGTGACATGACGTCGATGAAGGACGCCGGATAGATCCCCATCCACAGCACCAGCGCGAGGAGCGGCGCGAAGACCGCCTTTTCCCGCCAGTTGAGGTCGAGGATCGCCATGAGATCCTCCTTGGTCATCCTGCCGAAGATGATCCGCCGGTAGAGGTAGAGCATGTAGGCGGCCCCCAGCACCATGCCGCTGGCCGCCAGCAGGGCCACCCAGGTGTTGGCCTGGAAGGCACCGACCAGCACCAGGAACTCGCCGACGAAGCCGCTGGTTCCCGGCAGGCCGACCGAGGCCAGCATGAAGACCATGAAGACCAGGGCATAGCCCGGCATGCGGCCGACCAGGCCGTCGTAGCGCTCGATGAGGCGCGTGTGCATGCGGTCGTAAATCACGCCGACGCAGAGGAAGAGCGCGGCCGAAACCACGCCGTGGGACAGCATCTGGAAGATCGCCCCTTCGATGCCCTGCTGGTTCACGACGAAGATGCCGATGGTCACGAAGCCCATGTGGGCGACCGAGGAATAGGCGATCAGCTTTTTCATGTCTTCCTGGGCCAGGGCCACCAGGGAGGTGTAGATCACGGCGATGATCGAGAGCGAGAACACCAGCGGCGCGAAGAAGGCCGAGGCCTCCGGCATCATCGGCAGCGAGAACCGCAGAAAGCCGTAGCCGCCCATCTTCAGCAGCACGCCGGCCAGGATGACCGAGCCCGCCGTCGGCGCCTCGACGTGGGCGTCCGGCAGCCAGGTGTGCACCGGCCACATCGGCACCTTCACCGCGAAGGAGGCGAAGAAGGCCAGCCACAGCCAGGTCTGCATGGAGGCCGGGAAGCCGTGCGCCAGCAGCGTCGGAATGTCGGTGGTCCCGGCGTCATAGTACATGGCGAGGATCGCCAGCAGCATGAGGACCGAGCCGGCCAGGGTGTAGAGGAAGAACTTGAAGGCCGCGTAGACCCGCCGGCCACCGCCCCAGATGCCGATGATGAGGAACATCGGGATCAGCACGCCTTCGAAGAAGACGTAGAAGATCACCAGGTCCAGGGCGCAGAACATGCCGACCATCAGCGTCTCGAGCACCAGGAAGGCGACCATGTACTCCTTGACCCGCACCTTCACCGCATCCCAGCTCGCCAGCACGCAGAGCGGGGTCAGAAGGGTCGAGAGCAGCACGAACATCATGGAGATGCCGTCCACGCCCATGTGATAGCTGATGTTGAAGGCCGGGATCCACTCGACGCGCTCGACGAACTGGAAGTCGGCGCTGGCGCGGTCGAAGTTGAACCACACAAAGAGCGAGACCACGAAGGTCACCAGCGAGGCCCAGAGCGCCATGGAGCGGGCGTTCTTGGCCGCCAGGGCCTCGTCGTCGTGGCGCACGAAGAACAGGATCCACAGCGCGCCGGCGAGCGGCAGGAAGGTGATCGTCGAAAGAATTGGCCAGCTGGTCATCTCTGGATCACCCCAATTGGCTCAGGAAATACCAGGTGACCAGGACGAAGACCCCGATCAGCATGGCGAAAGCGTAGTGATAGACGTAGCCGCTCTGCAGCAGCGAGGTGCGGCGCGAGGCGCTCTGGGTTGTCGCGGCGATGCCGTCGGGCCCCAGGCGGTCGATGACGGCCCCGTCCCCGCCCTTCCACAGGCCGAAGCCGATGACGCGCGCCGGGCGCACGAAGAGGCGGTCGTAGAGCTCGTCGAAATACCACTTGTTCAGCGAGAAGAGGTAGAGCGGACGCAGCGCCTTGGCCGTCTTGGCCGGCAGCGCCGGCGAGGCCATGTAGAAGAGGTAGGCCAGGCCGATGCCGCCCAGTCCGGCGACCAGCGGCGCCAGCTTCACCCAGAGCGGCACGTGGTGCGCCGCTTCCACCGAGTTGTTCTCCGGCAGCACCTTCAGGGCCTCGCCCCAAAATGCCTCCATGTGGTGGCCGACGAAGTATTCGTAGGCGGCCAGGCCCGCGAAAACCGCGCCGAAGGCCAGCACGTAGAGCGGCACCAGCATGACCTGCGGCGACTCGTGTACGTGCGACATGACCTCCTTGGAGGCGCGCGGGGCGCCGTGGAAGGTCATGAACATCAGGCGGCAGGAGTAGAAGGCGGTCATGAAGGCCGCCACCACGCCCATGACGAAGGCGAAGGTGCCGTGCGTGGAATGCGCGGCGTAGGCCGCCTCCACCACGATGTCCTTGGAGTAGAAGCCGGCGAAGCCGAAGACGCCGGGGATACCGATGCCCAGCAGCGCGATGGTGCCGATCCACATGAGGATGTAAGTCCCCGGAATCATCTTGTAGATGCCGCCCATCTTGCGCATGTCCTGCTCGTCGGACATGGCGTGGATGACCGAGCCGGCGCCCAGGAACAGCAGCGCCTTGAAGAAGGCATGGGTCATCAGGTGGAAGATGCCCGCCGAGTATGCCGAGACGCCGAGGGCGAAAAACATGTAACCCAGCTGCGAGCAGGTCGAATAGGCGATGACCCGCTTGATGTCGTTCTGGGTCAGGCCCACCGAGGCGGCGAAGAAGGCCGTCAGCGCGCCGACGTAGGTCACCAGTTCCAGGGCCGTGGGCGCGTATTCGAACATCGGCGAGAGGCGCGCCACCATGAAGACACCGGCGGTCACCATGGTTGCGGCATGGATCAGGGCGGAGACTGGGGTCGGGCCCTCCATGGCGTCCGGCAGCCAGGTGTGCAGGCCGAGCTGCGCTGACTTGCCCATAGCGCCGATGAACAGCAGGATGCAGACGATGGTCAGGGCGTGGCCGGAGATGCCGAAGGCCTCGAACTGGGCCTCGGCCATGCCCGGCACGGCGGCGAAGACCTGGTCGAAGCTGGCGGTGCCAAACAGCACGAAAGCCCCGCAGATGCCGAGCGCGAAGCCGATGTCGCCGACGCGGTTGACCAGGAAGGCCTTGATGGCCGCGGCGCAGGCGCTGGGCCGCTCGTACCAAAAGCCGATCAGCAGGTAGGAGGCCAGGCCGACGCCCTCCCAGCC
>JBNKHC010000398.1:0-11503 GCA_050290145.1 Kiloniellaceae bacterium
GACCAGCGGGATGTTGTAGTGGTCGCGGAAGACGTCGACCACCTGCTCGGCCTCGTTGAGGCGCAGCAGGCCGTGGTCGACGAAGATGCAGGTGAGCTGGTCGCCGATGGCCTCGTGGATCAGCACGGCGGCCACCGAGGAGTCGACACCGCCGGAGAGGCCGCAGATCACCTTGGCGCCGCCGACCTGGGCGCGGATGGCGTCGATGGCCTGCTGGCGGAAGGCCGCCATGGTCCAGTCGCCCGAGCAGCCGCAGACCTGGTGGGTGAAGTTGGCGAGCAGCTTGGCGCCGTCGGGGGTGTGCACCACCTCCGGGTGGAACTGCACGGCGTAGATCCTGCGCGCCTCGTCGGCGATCACCGCGAAGGGCGCGCCCTCTGAGGTGCCGTAGACCTTGAAGCCCTCGGGCAGGCGCACCACCCGGTCGCCGTGGCTCATCCACACCTGGTGGCGTTCGCCGGTGGCCCAGACGCCCCTGGTCAGGGTGGTGTCGGCCTGCAGCTCGACGAAGGCCTTGCCGAACTCCTGGTGGTCGGAGCCCTCGACCTCGCCGCCCAGCTGCGCGCAGATGGTCTGCTGGCCGTAGCAGATGCCGAGGATCGGCACGCCGGAGTCGAAGACGATCTGCGGCGCGCGCGGCGTGTCGCTGCCGGTGACGGAGGCCGGACCGCCGGAAAGAATGATGCCCTTGGGCGCGAAGTCGGCAATGCGCTGCGGGTCGGTGTTGAAGGGAAAGATCTCGCAGTAGACGCCACTCTCACGCACCCGACGGGCGATGAGCTGGGTCACCTGGGAACCGAAATCGAGAATGAGAATGCGGTCTGTCATGCAGTTTTCCGTCCTGATCGCGCCCCGCTATGAGGCTGCCTTGCACCCTGTCTTCAATTCTGTGTCTGCGCCAGCCAGGACTCCAGGTCCGGCCAGCCGTACGCCAACTCTTCCAAATCCGTGCCGGCGAACTCTTCCAGGCGCTCGCCGGCCCGCTCGCCGCCCATGGCCTCGTAGAAGAAGCGCGCCGGGTTGGCCGCCAGCACCCAGACCAGCGCCCCCCCATGCCCTTCTTTGGAGAGCGCCTCCAGGGCCAAGGAGAGCAGGCGCCGCCCCAGGCCGTGCCCCTGCCAGTCGACACTGACATAAAGCGCATAGACCTCGCCGCCGTAGGGCATCTCCGGGTTGCGCGTCGGCCCGAAGGAGACGAAGCCGACGACCTGCTCGTCGACCTCCGCCACCATGAGGTCGTTCCCCTTCTCCGCCTTGGCGGCGGCGCGGTGCCACTGCGGCGCGGAGCGCGCGACGCTCATGCGCGCCAGATAATCCGAGGGCACGAGGCCGGCATAGGTGTTCTGCCAGGTCTCCACGTGGACCCGGGCGATGGCGTCGGCATCACGCGGCAAGGCGGGGCGCAGGACGAAGAGCTCGCTCATGCCCCACCCTCCCTCTGCGCTTCCCCGCGTCGGAAAACCGCCACGAAGAAGCCGTCGGTGCCGTGGCGTGCCGGAGTCAGGGTCAGATAAGGATCGTCGCCGGGAAAAGGCGTGTCGAGCACGTCCGCCCAGACCTCGCCCAGCGGCAGGGCGGCGAAGTCCGGCGCGTCGGCCAGAAAGGCCTCGGCCTGGTCCTGGTTTTCTTCCGGCAGCAGCGAGCAGGTGACGTAGATCAGCCGTCCGCCCGGCTTCACCAGCGCCGCCGCCTGGCGCAGGACGTCGCGTTGCGCGGCCCTATAGCCCTCCAGGGCTTCCGGCGTCAGACGCCAGCGGGCATCGGGATGGCGCCGCCAGGCGCCGCTGCCGCTGCAGGGGGCGTCGACCAGCACCCGGTCGAAGGTGCCGTGCAGATCCTCCGCCGCCGCCAGGTTCTTGACCACGCGGCGCTCGACGAACCCGGCGCCCGCCCGCTTCAGGCGCAGGGCGCTGCGGTCGAGCCGCGCCTGCTCGGCGTCCATGGCCAGCAAACGCCCCTGCCCCTTCATCTCCGCCGCCAGGGCCAGGGTCTTGCCACCGCCGCCGGCGCAGACGTCGGCGACCGCCATGCCGGGCCGCGCGTCACAGAGCAAGGCCGCGAGCTGCGAGCCCTCGTCCTGCAGTTCCACCAGCCCCGCGCCGAAGGCGTTGCTCGCGCGCAGCGCCCGCCGTCCAGCAAGCCGCAGGCCTCGCGGCGACAGCGGCGTCGGCGTGGTCTCTATCCCTTCTTCCGCCAGAGCGGCTGCGGCGTCCTCGCGGTTGCCCAGCAGCGTGTTCACCCGCAGGTCGACCGGCGCTTCCTGCAGCAGGGCCGCGGCTTCTTTCTCCGCCCCGGCGCCGAAGGCCGCCTCGAAGCGCGGCATGATCCACTCCGGCACCTCATTGGCGACCCAGGCGGGCGGCTGTTCCGGCTCCCGGGCGGCCGCTTCCAGGCGTCCGACCAGCGCCGCCTCCTCGTCGCTCAGCGGCGGCGGGGCATAGCGCGAACCGTCGAAGAGGCGGCTCAGCGCCCCGGGGTCCTCGTGCTCGCAAAGCAGCAGGTAGGCCAGCAGTTGCTGGCGCGGCGCCGTGGCGCTGCCCCGGCCGCGCTGTAGCCACCAGGCCAGGCGTGCGTGATGACGCAGCACGTCATAGGTGAGCGCGGTGACGGCGCGGCGATCCTTGGAGCCGATGTAGCGGCGCTGGCGCAGGTAGTCGTTCACCACGCGCTCGGCCGGACGCTGCGATTCTTGCCCACCTTGCAGTCGGGCGATGCCGTCCAGGATCTCGATGGTCGCCTGCAGGCGCGCCGCCGGCATCATGGCGCAACCTCCCCCCGGGGCCAGCCCCTCCCGCGCGGGAAAGGCGCCGGTCGCTGCGGACACACTTGCGGCTTGAACGGCGTGGGGAATGACAGCCCGCGTCCGATCACATCTCGTTGCGGTAGTTGGGCGCCTCGCGCGTGACGGTGACGTCGTGCACGTGGCTCTCGCGCAGGCCGGCGTTGGTGATCCGCAGGAAGCGTGCGTTCTTCTGCAGGTCTGCGATGGTGGCGCTGCCGGTGTAGCCCATGGCGGCGCGCAGGCCGCCGACCAGCTGGTGGATGACGGCGCCGACCGGGCCCTTGTAGGGCACGCGCCCTTCAACGCCTTCCGGCACCAGCTTCAGGTTGTCGGCCACTTCCTGCTGGAAATAGCGGTCGGCCGAGCCGCGCGCCATGGCGCCCACCGAGCCCATGCCGCGGTAGGATTTGTAGGAGCGGCCCTGGAAGAGGAAGACCTCGCCGGGGCTCTCCTCGGTGCCGGCGAAGAGCGAGCCGATCATGGCGCAGCTCGCCCCGGCCGCCATGGCCTTGGCCAGGTCGCCGGAGAACTTGATGCCGCCGTCGGCGATCACCGGCACGCCCTGCTTGGCGCAAACCTCCGCCGTGTCGAGCAGCGCGGTGAGCTGCGGCACGCCGACGCCGGCGACCATGCGGGTGGTGCAGATCGAGCCCGGCCCGATGCCGACCTTGACCGCGTCGGCCCCGGCATCGACCAGGGCGCGCGCGCCCTCGGCGGTCGCGATGTTGCCGGCGATGACCTGGGCGGCGTTGGAGAGGCGCTTGACCTGGCCGACCGCGCCGATGACGCCCTTGGAGTGGCCGTGGGCGGTGTCCACCACGATGACGTCGACCCCGGCGTCCAGCAGCGCCTCGGCCCGGGCGATGCCGTCGGGGCCGACGCCGATGGCGGCGGCGGCGCGCAGGCGGCCCTGATCGTCCTTGCAGGCGTGGGGATAGGCCTGCGCCTTCTCCATGTCCTTCACGGTGATCAGGCCGATGCAGACGTAGTCGTCGTCCACCACCAGCAGCTTTTCGATGCGGTGCTGGTGCAGCAGGCGCTGGGCCTCTTCCTTGCTGACGCCTTCCTTGACGGTGATGAGGCGATCCTTGGTCATCAGTGCCGAGACCGGCTCCTGCGGGTTCTCGGCGAAGCGCACGTCGCGGTTGGTCAGCACGCCGACCAGCTTCTTGGTCTTGCGCTCGACGACCGGGATGCCGGAGATCTTGTGGCTCTCCATCAGCGCCAGGGCGTTGGCCAGCGGCTCGTCGGGATGGATGGTGACCGGGTTGACCACCATGCCCGATTCGAACTTCTTCACCCGGCGGACCTCGTCGGCCTGCTGGTCGATATCCAGGTTCTTGTGGATCACGCCGATACCACCGGCCTGGGCCAGTGCGATGGCCAGACGGCCCTCGGTCACCGTGTCCATGGCGGAAGACACCAGAGGGATGCCCAGCTCGATGGAGCGGGTCAGGCGGGTACGCGTGTCTGTCTGATTTGGGAGGACTGCGGACTCCGCCGGCTCGAGAAGGACATCGTCGAAAGTAAGAGCCTGTCGGAGTTCCATGCCTATCCCCTTGGCGGTGATTGGCGCCGCATCATACACATAGGCCTCGCGATGCCAAGCGGATTGCGCCCCACCCCCCTGTCGGCGTTAGCATAGCGGGGGCGCGTGACGCTCATGGCTGGCGCCGGGGGCTCCGGCCCCGTGGATTCCGGGGCCTGCCCCGATTGACCTGTATCATCGCGCCGCCCATGCTGCGGCGGGAATATCGCACTGAAATCTATGCCGAACTCAGGAAGATCGTCATGAAACCAACTCGCAGCTGGATTGTCATCGCCGACGGCGCGCGGGCGCGGATCCTGGAGAATACCGGGCCCGGCCAAGGACTTACGCCACTCCCGGAAGAGGAAATGCGTGGGCCCCACAAGCCGAGCCGCGACATCGATGCCGACCGGCCGGGCCGCAGCCACGACCGCATGGGCCCGCAGCGCCACGCCATGGAACCGCCGACCGATGCCCACCGCGAGGAAAAGCGGCGCTTTGCCGACGAACTGGCCGAGCTGCTGAATACCGCGGCCCGCCTCAAGAGCTATGACCGTCTGGTCCTGGTGGCCCCGGCCAAGACCCTGGGCGATCTGCGCCAGGCGTTGGACAAGGAAGCCGCGGCCAAGATCGACGGCGAGCTGTCCAAGGACCTGACACCAATTCCCGACCACGAGCTGGCCGAGCACCTGGGCGAGGTCATCTCCCTCTAGGCGTCGGAGTCGCCGCCCTCGTCATCTTCTTCCCGGTGGCCGCCGCGGAAACCGGTGGCCACCAGGTACATCTCCGCCGAATCGGCCCGGCTGGCGGCAGGCTTCACGTGGCTGACCTTGGCGAAATCCTGCTTCAGCTCGGCGAGCAGCTCGCGCTCGGTGCCGCCCTGCAGCACCTTGGCCACAAAGGCCCCGCCCGGGGCCAGAACCTCGCGCGCGAAGAGGTGCGCTGCCTCCACCAGGGCCATGACCCGCAGGTGGTCGGTCTTGGCGTGGCCCGTGGAGGAGGCCGCCATGTCGGACAGCACCACGTCGGCGGGCCCGCCCAGCGCCGTCTTCAGGCGGTCCGGCGCGTCTTCGTCCAAGAAGTCCCCAACCAGCAGGTCGGCGCCGGCGACCGGCTCCACCTCCTGCAGGTCGATGCCGACAATGCGCGCGCTGCGCCCGCAGCGTTCTGCCACCACCTGGAGCCAGCCGCCGGGCGCGCAGCCCAGGTCGACGACGCGCGCGCCGCTCTTGAGGAAGTGGAAGCGGTCGTCAAGCTGGGACAGCTTGAAGGCGGCGCGCGAGCGATAGCCGCGCTTGCGCGCCTCGGCCACGTAGGGGTCGTTGAGCTGGCGCTCCAGCCAGCGGGTCGAGGAGGTCGAGCGCCGCTTGGCGGTCTTCACCCTGACCTTGAGGTTGCGGCCCGAAGTGTCGCGCCCGGCCCCGCCGCCGCCACGGCCGGAGGCGCGCGCCCCGCGGCCGCCCCGCGATCTTCCGCCACCGGATTTCGCCACCTGCCCGCTCCCCCTCACTCAAACCCGGGGGCAGCACCCAGATCGGCCCAGCGGCCCTCGGGCGCGCTGATGCCGTGGATCATGGCATAAAGCATGCCCTCGCGCAGGCCCCGGTCCGCGACCCGCAGGCGCTCCGCCGGCCAGAGGCGGCAGAGCGCGGAAAGGATGGCGCAGCCGGCCACCACGAGGTCGGCCCGCTCCGGGCCGATGCAGGGATGGGCCGCGCGCTGGTCGTAGGTCATGGCGTTGATGCGCGCACAGATATCGTGCACCGTCTCCATGTCCAGATAGCTGCCGTCGACCCGGGAGCGATCGTAGCGGGGCAGATCCTTGTGGACCCCGGCCAGAGTGGTCACGGTGCCGGAGGTGCCGAGCATCTGCAGCTTGCCGCCGGCCACGGAGGCGGTCACCTGATGGCGGGCGTCGAAGACCGCGACCGCCGCCGCCATCTCCGTCACCATGGCCTGGTAGGTCTCGGGCGAGATTTCGCCGCCGCCGTGGCGCTCGGCCAGGGTGATGACGCCGATGGGCACCGAAGCCCAGGCAAAGAGTGAAAGTTCCGCCGCCGCCAGGGGGGCGCCGTCCGCCGGCCCGTCCGGGGAGGGCTCGGCCTTCAGCCAGCAGATCTCGGTGCTGCCGCCGCCGATGTCGAACAGCAGGATGTCGGGAATATCCGGTTCGATGAGGGGCGCGCAGCCGCAGATCGCCAGTGCCGCCTCCTCGTTCTGGGAGATGATCTCCAGCTCGATCCCGGTCTCCCGCCGCACCCGCTCCAGGAAATCCTCGCAGTTGTCGGCCCGCCGGCAGGCCTCCGTCGCCACGGCGCGCACCCGGGTGACGCCGCGCCGGCGGATCTTGGTGGCGCAGATCTTCAGGGCCTCCAGGGTGCGCGACATGGCCGGCCCCGACAGGCGGCCGCTGGCGGCCAGCCCTTCGCCCAGGCGCACGATGCGCGAGAAGGCGTCGACCACGCGGAAGCCGTCACGGGAGGGCTTGGCCACCAGCAGGCGGCAGTTGTTGGTGCCGAGGTCCAGGGCCGCGTAGAGCCCCGGGGAGACGGCTTCCGTGGTGCCCCGGCGCTGCCGGCTGGCATCCTGCCGCCCCCAAGGAGCGCGGCCCTGCCCGTTGACGGAGGCGGTCACCTGAAGCTCGTTCCTGTTCTTCTTGAGGGTGCCGGATTGACCTCCGGCCCCGCTTGTCTATGCCTTTGGCCGCTATCTTAGCGTGATCACAAGGCTTTTCGCCAGCACCCCCGGCCACGCTGCAGCGCGAAATCGGCAAAAAAATCGCCTGAAGGGGGCCAAAAAACGCCCGAAAAGTGGTTGTCATCAGGGGGGTGGTAGGACTATGTAAATCACCGCCGCGCTATGAAGAGCCCGCCCGGGGCTCTCTCAGGCCCGTCTGTTGGGGGATAGTTTAGCGGTAGAACTCTCGGCTCTGACCCGAGCAGCCCTGGTTCGAATCCAGGTCCCCCAGCCAAATCTCTTTTCTCGCCGATTCTTCGCCGTTCAGGGCCATTTCCTGAGCGGCGCCAGCTGTGGCTTCTGCTAATAAATCAAAAGGTTGTCGGAAGGTCGCGACAACCTCGCCGTCGTCCCAGGTGCAGTTCGAAAGTACGAAGTTGAGCAGGCGGCGTTTATCCCGGGCATCCTGGCGCTCAAACAGGCGCTGGGCGTTCCTGGCGAGTTCGAGAATCTGGACGCCCTCGCCCATATATGACTGCTCGGCGTCCTGGTGCCGAGCGATCTCCCGAAGGCAGCGATTCTGCTCCTCCCGCCATTCGGCGGACATCCGGTCGAAAAAGGCGGTATCGACCCGCCCGTCGAGCTTATCCAAGTACATCGCGTTTATACGGTCGCCGAGCCGCTTGTGCTCCGCCTCCAGCCGCTTGACGGCCTTCTCGTGCTCCAGCCGCTCATCGGCATGGCTCGCCTGAAGCGCCCCGCGCACCCAATCCAGCACCTCCTCATCGAAGCGCAGACGCCCCAGCATTTCCGTGAACTGGCTCTCCAACACCTCCTCACGGACATATTTGCGACGGCAGGCATCGGGATCGTCCCGGCATTTGTCGGCATAGCCAGTGCAGTGATAGTAGACGTACTTCTGCTTCTTGATCTCACCAACCACCGAGCAGCCACACTTGGCGCAGGCGATAAGGCCGGAAAAAGCGAAGTCGTGCTTCATACGGCGGTGTTTCTTAGCGTGGCGCCCGTCGAGCACGCCCTGCACCCGCTCCCAAAGCTCCGCGGAGACCAAGGGCTCGTGCCGGCCCTGATAGAGCTTGCCGTTCCACTCGAACCAGCCGGTGTAGAGCCGGTTGCGCAGGATGGTATGGACCGTACTCGTCGGCACCAGATTACCGCTCTTCCGATAAACCAGACCTGCGGCACGTGCCTTCTTGGCGACTTCCTTGAGCGCATATTGGCCGGTGGCGTACCACTCGAACAGTTTGGAGACGATGGGTGCAACGTCGGGATCGATGGCAATGACTTTCCTTCCATCCGGGCCGGTGACATTGCGGTAACCGAGCGGCGTCTTTGTCGGCCAGATACCCTGCTCGGCCTTTTCCTGCTGCCCCTTGCGAGCCTCCTCAGACAGGTTGTCGATGTAGTTCTTCGCCATCAGCACTTTGATGCCGTGCATGAACTTTTCCGAGGAACGCGACTCGCGCGACAGCACCACCCCCTCCTTCGGAAAGTGTATTTCGACGTCCAACTCGTCGATCGTCACCCAATCCTTGAGGTTCCGGTAGAGCCTGTCGGTCTTCTCGACCAGCATCACGCGCACAGCCGGATGCGCTTTGAGATAGGTGACCATCTCGCCGAAGGCAGCGCGGCCGGTCTGCTTGGCCGTCTCCACGTCGACGTATTCCTGCGCGACCACGAAGCTTTGCGCCGACGCGTATTCCTTCAGCAGTTTTAATTGGGCCGGGATCGAGAAGCCCTCCTTCTCCTGCTCCTTGGAGGAGACGCGGGCGTAGATTACCGCCTGCTTGCGGGCAGGGTCAGCGGCGGAGATAGGCTTCGATGCTTGAATCATAATGTTTAGTGTAACCTAAACAGTTTTTATTTGCAACATGAGATCGTGGCCTCCCGGACGAGCGCGCCATGGCCAAGCCGATAAAATCAATGGTGCAACCAAAACCTCAGACCGCCAGGCCGGCAAGAAGTCCCACAATAAGCCCGGCAAATGCCCCCACTATCATCAGGGCAATTGCAAAAACGGCTTCCCTTCGAACGAGAGGTGAAGGGTGACCAAGCAGGAACGCGGGAAGCCCTGACCAGTCATTAACCCGCTCAATCTGCAGCGTGTGTATGGCGCCAACCTTCTCGATCCCCAGTTCGATTCGATCATCGTATTGAAGAGCAATCTCGTCCGCCTGGAGAGCTGAGCTTCCAGTCGCAGCACGAACAATTCGAACGATTGAGTTGTTCTTGCACCCATCGTCACCCAATAACGAGATCCGCAATAACGCGTTCCGCTTCGTATGCTTCCTTAAGAACCCGCCAGAAACGCGCACGACACCAACATCGATATCCTGATCAAGCGTACCTATCGCTTCCAGGGAGCGTACTTTAAACTCGCCTTTGACCATTCCGCCCTCCCATCATGACTACCCACCAGCGTCGGAGCCTGCTCAGAGAGGCGCTCGACCAGCCATTCAGCTATGTCCTTGCGGGTCCAGTATTTGCGCGATGACGGCGGCGGCGGGACCTCAACCGGCTTCGCCTCGCCTTTGGCCAAGTAGACGCTCAGACCTGGTAGAATTGCGTTCGGCGCTTTTGCCCCCGAATAGTCGATATCGATATATCGGGCGAAGGCACTCATCTCACGCGGCTGAACTTGCATGCTTGGCGACGATGTCATGTACCTGCGCCGGATCGAACGCCACATCCCAAGCCCATGCACCAAAGCCACCAGCGCCGTTCACAGCCACAACCCACTCGGCGAGCGCATCGCGCTTGGCCTTGTTCTGCGGGCTGTCTGTGCCCTTGATCTCCAGGGCAAGCGTTTTACCGTTAGTGAGGCGGACGAGGAAATCCGGCAGATAGCGGCGGCGCGACCCGGCCCAAAGGTAGTGAATCTGAAAACCCAGATGGTCGTTCTTGACGTAGGCCAAAACGTCATCGCGGGTTTCGAAGACGTTGGCGGCATATCCCTCCCACGACGAGTCCCCGACCACATGGCTGACGTGCGATTTGACCGAAGGAAAGGTCGGCTTTGTCGTATACCAGGTCCGCATCTGCCCGGTAGAGCCGATTGAGTTTTCTTCGTCATAGATTGGCGTCAGTTTCGTGGTGTTTTGCTCCAAGACGTAGCGGAGCAGGTGCTGCACCACGAGATCGATGTTGAGCGCGATGAGGATGCGCCGCCGTAGCGGGTCGGAATGGAACAGCGACGGGATATCGAGGCGATCGGACTTAAGGAACGTCTCGACCAGCTGGATCAACTGAAAGACGAGGTAGTCTTCCGTGCCCTTGAAGCTGTGCTGAAGCTCGGCAAAGCTCTTGCGTGCCGCCTGAAAGACGAGTCGCTGAAGTCGGAAGCCCTCGGGCAGCTTTTCGAGATCGATGGTGGTGACTTTGCTCAAGTCCGCCGCCCCGCCAAGCGCGGGCGCCAGTTCAGCCGTGATCGGCGTGGAGGCCGGGTCGAGCCGGAGCGGCGCAACATCGCCCCAGGAGACGGTCAGGGTCGGCGTTACGACGGACTCGATGCGCAGCACGTTCGGCCACTTGATTTCCAGTGCGGCGCGCTCGGGAATGACGTCTATTTGCGTACTTGGCTTGGGCGGTGGCGGCGCGTCGCCCCCCTCGCCCACACGCTCGGAAATGGAAAGCGGCACCCCGAACACGTTGACGTATTCCGGAATGAAGAGCCCGTTCTCGTCGGTGTCATAGGAGACGCGCCGCAGGCCGCGGCCAATCACCTGCTCGCAAAGAAGCTGTGAGGTGAAGGCGCGCAGCCCCATGATGTGGGTGACGTTCTTCGCGTCCCAGCCTTCCGAGAGCATAGCGACGGAGACGACGTTCTGGAGGTCCTGACCGGCGCCGCCGCGTTTGCCGACCGTGTCCACGATTTCCCGGAGAAGCTCCTCCTTCTTGAGCGC
This sequence comes from Kiloniellaceae bacterium, assembly GCA_050290145.1. Taxonomy (GTDB): domain Bacteria; phylum Pseudomonadota; class Alphaproteobacteria; order Kiloniellales; family Kiloniellaceae; genus Pelagibius. The sequence goes on from JBNKHC010000398.1 coordinate 10,910, forward strand.
AGACAGTCGGGCCTTCTTGGTCTCCGGCAGGTCGGCCGCCTCAATGATAGCTGCGAGGCGAGCCTCATAGGTCTTGTCGGCAGTCGCTGTCTCGCCGACCTCAGCCTTCTCCAGCACCTTGGAATCGACGCGAAGCGTGCGTGTCGGCGCATGAAGTTCCGGCCAGTGGGCATCCCCCTGGTTCAAATAGTGCTCGACGCGAGCAGCAGTTTCAGTCCGGTTACAGACCGTCAGCATGACAGGCGGCGAGTGATGCTTCGCTTTACTCCACTGCTCCCGGGTCTCCCGCCAATCCGCACCCAACAACGTGTAGGCGTCCTGCACGAGTTTCGGCAAAGCCTCATGGGACTCTGCCTTGCGGTTGAAGTCCTCAGACACGGAAGGATCGCGGTAAATGTGGTAAAGCTTCGAGCGCAAAGTCTTCGCGTCCGGCAGTGCATCGTCGCGCACCACCACGCGTGGCGTCTTGACCAACCCGGCCTCGATCGCGTCATTCAAGCCGAAGTCCGACACGATCCAATCGAACAACGCCGTCTCGGTGCTCACCTTGCCAGTTGGCGCGAAGGGCGTGGCGGAGAGATCGAAGCAGCGCTG
>JBNKHC010000399.1:0-20925 GCA_050290145.1 Kiloniellaceae bacterium
GCCGGATACACCGGCACCTACCGCCTGCTCGTGCGCGGCAAGAACATCAACGGCAACACCCTGCTGGCGACCGACTACCTCAACCACTTCAACGAGATCATCATGCTCTTGGAGATGATCCCGTCGATGCCGGAGTGCTTCGAGGATGCGGTCACCTGGCAGCCCAAAAGCTACGCCGACCACTTCCGTGACAGCTGCTTTTCCGATGCCGAGCTGGCCATCCTCGCCTACGAGAATGCGCCGCAGAACTACCGCCAGGCCTTCGACGCCACCATCGACCAGATGAACCGCCTGGTGCTGGAGGCCCTGCCCCGGATCAAGGCCCTGGTGGAGGCGGGCGAGGAAGGCCCGCTGCTGACCGGGATCGAAGGCGTGACGCGCAAGCTGCAAAGCTTCGTCGATGTCGCTTCCTCGATCATCAACGGCAACATGGACACCCTCGATCAGGCGCAGATCGACAAGGTCATGAACGGCTGAGCGCCGACCGCGCCGGCCTTCCCGCTGCCGCTAATCCCGCTTCTGCATCGACCCCGCCACCAGCCGGCTGAGCGCCTGCAGGCCCGGGCCGATCTGTGCCGGCTCTATGGAGGAAAAGCCGAGGCGCATGAAGTTGCGCGGCGGCTTCTTGGAGAGGAAGTGGGCCGAGCCGGGCTCGATGACGATGCCTTCCTGCAGCGCCTCGCGCGTCAGGATATCGGTGTCCAGGCTCTTCGGGCCCTCCAGCCAGAAGCTGGTGCCGCCGAAGGACGGGCGGCGCGTGAAGTCGGGCAGGTAGCGATCCAGGGCGTCGCCCATGATCTCCCAGCGGGTGCGGAAGTCGCGCTGCAGGCGGTGGACCAGGGCGTCGTAGTGCCCGCCGGCGATGAAGAGCGCCAGGGTGCGCTGGTTGTTGGTCGCCGGGTGGCGCAGCATCAGCCGGCGCAGCATGCGTGCCTCGTGGATGAACTCCTCGGCGCCGACCATGTAGCCCATGCGCAGACCCGGCCCCAGGTACTTGGAAAAGCTGCCGATATAGATCACCCGGCCACTGCGATCCATAGCCTTCAGAGCCGTGGTCGGGGCGTGCAGGAAGTTGGATTCCGCCTCGTAATCGTCCTCGATGATGAGGAAGTCCTGGCGCTGCGCCCGTTCCATCAGGGCCATGCGGCGCTCCAGCGGCAGCGTCACCGTGGTCGGCGACTGGTGGCTGGGCGTCACGTAGGCGCAGGTGCAGCCGTCCAGGCGCTGATCGACCACCATGCCGTCCTGGTCCACCGGGATGGGCCGCAGCTCGGCGCCGTTGATGGCGAAGATGTTACGGGCATCGACGTAGCCGGGGTTTTCGACCGCCACCACCTTGCCCTGCCCGGCCAGCAGCTCGGCGACCAGGAACAGGGCGTTCTGCGCCCCCAGGGTCACGAGAATCTCCTGCGGCTGGGCCTTGATGCCGCGGCGTGGCAGTACGCGGGTGCGGATCTCCTCGATCAGGCGCGGGTCGTCATCGTTGAAATTGTCTTCGGTCCAGCTCTGGATCGCCTCGACGCCCAGGGCCTGGCGCGAGCACATGCGCCAGGTCGACACCGGGAACAGCTTGGGGTCCGGCTGTCCGTAGATGAAGGGATAGGGGTAGCGCCGCCAGTTGCGCGGCTTGACCACATGCTGCTGTTCGGAGGGGCGTAGCCGCAGCCGGTTGAACCAGTCGACCCCGCTGCTGCGCTCGGCCTCGGGGTAGCTGACCTGGGCGTCGATCTGCTGGAACACCATGTCGGTGTTGACGAAATAGCCGATGCGCTCGCGCGAGATCAGCAGGCCCTCGTCGGCCAGGGCCTGGTAGGCCAGGACCACGGTATTGCGCGAGACTCCCAGGGAGTGCGCCAGGCGGCGGCACGACGGCAAGGGGTCGCTGCCCGACAGGCGGCCGTCGAGAATCGCGTCGATCAGCTGGCGGCGCAGCTGTGCCTGGAGCCCCAGGTCGCCGTCGTGGCGGACCGGAAAGATAAAATCGCGCAAAGTTTACCCGCGCCCGGCGCGGCCTCCAAATCCGGGCGTCTTGCCCGGAAGTTCACTGGATGGCGGTAGATTAGGAGGCCCTCGGGCCCTTCTCAAGTCCGGCCTGGGCGGAACCTCACGGTTGCTTCAATCCTAAAGCAATCGCCCGGAAGTGGCGGGCCGCGGGCAGGCCCTCCTCCCGGCACCAGGCGCGATGGCCGCCCAGGCCCCGGTTGCTCCACTCTCGGTCGGCCTCGACCCAGCCGCGGATCCGCTGGCGCCGGGCGGTTTCCCCATCCAGGCCGGCGCGCGCGGTCAGGGCCGCGAGTTCCATTTTGAAGCCCGCTTCAACCTCGGGCGTCAGGGTGCCGCAGTAGCTGGTCACGGCGTAGTCGTAGACGGCGCGGGTCAAGTCGCGCTCGGCCGCGGCGCCGCTGCTTGCCACGGCGAGCGAAATCGCTGCAACTGCGAAGGCGGCGACGCGGCGCGTCTTGATTCCCCATTCGTACACTTCTGGCACCATCCACGGTCCGGAGTTGGCCTTGACTTGCTTTCTAAGCCACTGCCAGAGTTAAACCCAGGGCCCAACGCCCTCATAACAAAACGGTGGACCGGCGGGGCGGTCATCACCGCTCCACCGCAAAACTGTCACAAAAATCTGCCACCTAAAGCATCACATTTCGACGTCAACGCATTGGGGAGAACTCGCGTGAAAAGGACCGGAAAGCCAACCAACAGCGAGAAGACGCACCGCGCCGTGCGGGACTTCTCGCGCCGCACGCTGCTAAAGCAGGCGGCGGCCGGCGGCGCCATCGCCGCCGTCGCACCCGCGATCGTTAGCCGGGAGTCGCTTGCCTCCTCGGGTGAACTGGTCGTCATGAACTGGTCCGACTACCTCCCGAAGTCCTTCCTGGAAGGCTTCGAGAAGAAGACGGGCATCAAGATCAAGCACACGCCCTACGGCTCCAACGAAGAGCTGCTCAACAAGATGCGCGCCACCAAGGGCCGCGGCTTCGACCTGGTCGGTCCGACCGTCGACCGCGCCGGCGAGTGGAAGCCGCTGGGCCTGCTGCAGCCTTTCGACATGAACCGCATCGACACTTCCAAGATCGTGCCGGGCCTGCTCAAGGGCTCGACCGACGGCTGGACCTGGGACGGCGGCAATCACCACCTGCCCTACCACTGGGGCACCGAGGCTCTGGCCTGGCGCACCGACAAGTGGTCGCAGGAGTATGCGAAGCTGTCCTATGGCGACCTCTGGCTGCCTGAGTTGAAGGGCAAGGTCATGGGCCGCCCGCACTCCATGATGCTGGGCATCGGCCTCTACCTCGACTCTTCGGGCAAGCTGCCCTCCAACCGCATGCTCGATGCCTACAAAGACGAGGCGACCATGCGGAAGATCTGGGACGAGATCACCAAGTTCGCCGTGGAGCACAAGCCCTGGCTGAAGCAGTTCTGGAACGACGCCGACGCGCAGATCAACGGCTTCATGCAGAACGACGTGGTCCTGGGCCAGACCTGGGACGGCCCGCCGCTGCGCCTGAAGAAGGAAGGCAAGCCGGTCACCTACATGGCGCCGCAGGAAGGCGCGCTCACCTGGCTGGACGGTCTTTCCATGCCGATCGGCGCCAAGAACATCGACGAAATCTACGCCTACATCAACTACGTCTACGACGCCGAGGTGAACGGTCTCATCGCCAACGAAACCGGCTACAACCCGGTCGCCGTCGGCGCCGAGAACTACCTCTCGCCGGAGAGCAAGAAGGCCTTCAGCGAGGCCTATCCGGACGACGCCCTCGACCGCCTGTGGTGGTGGCCGCCGTCGGAGCCCTGGTACACCGAGATCCGTGCCGAATACCGCGACAAGTTCGTCGCGGCCTGATCTTCGGAACGGGTAACGAGTGTAGTGGTTACGGGTCCCGGCCTAGCGGTCGGGACCCGCTTCCCTTAAAGGGATGATGGGGATCACAGCGTCCGGCCAAGAGACGCGCAGGCGAGGCGGCTTCCTTGCGGCAGCGGCAGGGAGCGATTTACGGGGGACGGGCTGGAATGAGCGCGGATGTCGAGCTCGATCACATGACGATTCGCTTCGGCGAATTCACGGCGGTTAGCGACGCAAATCTGAAAATCGAAGACGGTGAGTTCTTCAGCTTCCTCGGCCCCTCAGGCTGCGGCAAGACGACGATCCTGCGCGCCGTCTCCGGCTTCCTGGAGCCGACCGAGGGCGAGGTGCGGATCGGCGGCAGGAACATGAAGGGCATCGGCCCCAACAAGCGCCCGACGGCGCTGATCTTCCAGAACCTGGCGCTCTTTCCACTGATGTCGGTGGCCGATAACATCGCCTTCGGCCTGGAAGTGCGCGGCGTCGGCAAGGCCGAGCGCCGCAAGCGCGCCGACGAGCTGCTGGACCTCATCGCCCTCGGCGACCAGGGCAACAAGAAGGTCAGCGAGCTCTCCGGCGGCCAGAAGCAGCGCGTGGCCATCGCCCGCGCCCTGGCGGTGGAACCCGACGTGCTGCTGCTCGACGAGCCGCTCTCGGCCCTGGATCTGAAGCTGCGCCAGCACATGCGCACGGAACTGCGCGCCATCCAACAGCGGGTTGGCATCACCTTCATCTACATCACCCACGACCAGGGCGAGGCGCTGACCATGTCGGACCGCATCGCCGTCATGAGCCAGGGCATCATCCAGCAGGTCGGCACCGGCACCGAGGTCTACGAGAACTCCCAGACCGCCTTCGTCGCCTCCTTCGTGGGCGAGAACAACCCCTTCCACGGCAAGGTGGTCGGCACCGAGGGCGGTGATGCACTGATCGACACCGCCTTCGGGCGTCTGCGCGGCCGCAATGTCCGCGGCATGCAGGCCGGCCAGTCGGCGATGCTCTTCGTCAGGCCCGAGTCCATGTCTTTCGCCAACGGTGACGCCGCCGGCGAGAACGTCATCGAAAGCCAGGTGCTGCACAGCGAGTTCGAAGGCTCCTTCTTCTCTGTCTTCCTGCGCGGCGACGGGTCCAAGGACATCGTCATGTCGATGACCAACTCCGGCGACCTGCCGACATTCCGGGAGGGCGATTCGGCCCGTGTCGCCTTCAAGGCCGAGCGAGCCCTGGTGCTGCCGGTCGGGGAGGTGGCCGATGAATAGCGCTCTCCCCTGCTCCGCCCCCTCCTGCGCTGCGGCGGGGGGCTGACCTCAGATGCGTGATTTTTTTCAGCGCAACGGCGCGGTGATCTCGACCTACCTGTTGCTGGCGGTCTTCTTCTGGGTGGTCATGATGATCGTCCTGCCGCAGGCCTATATGCTGAATTTCTCCTTCCGCAACGACCTGCTGCCCAACGAGATCGGCGGTCCGAAGGACGTCTATACGCTCAGCAACTACGAATACCTGCTGTTTGGGCGGCCGGGTGATGAGGAGCTGTTCAACTACCTCCACCTGACGGTCTTCCTGCGGACGATCATCGCCTCGATCTTCGTCACGCTGCTGGACTTCGCGCTCTGCTATCCCATCGCCTACTACATCGCCCAGGTGGCTAAGGGCGGCTACGCGCGCTCCATGATCCTTCTGCTGATCCTGCCTTTCTGGGTGAACGAGATCCTGCGCGCCTTCGCCTTTCGCATCCTCTTCGGCACCTCTGGCGTCATCAACGCCTTCCTGCAGACTATGGGGCTGGTTGACGAGCCGATCGATTTCCTGCGCGCCGATGTGGCGCTCTACGCGGGCCTGTCCTACGCCTACATCCTGCTGATGGTCTTCCCGCTCTACAACGCCATCGAAAGCCTGGACCATAATCAGGTGGAGGCGGCGCGCGACCTGGGCTCGTCCTGGTGGCGCATCCACTGGCGGGTGGTGATGCCTCACGCCAAGCCCGGCATCGCCTCGGGCTGCACCCTGGTCTTTATGCTCTCGGCCGGCGCCCTCGCCGCCCCGCAGATCCTCGGCGGCCCGTCGAGCCTGTGGTTCACGCAGATCATCTATCAGTGGTTCAACACAGGCGGCAACTGGGCCCAGGGTTCGGCCTACGCCATCGTGCTGCTGCTCGCCTGCCTGGTCTTCGTCCTGACGGTGATGAAGGTCTTCAAGGTCAGCCTGGGGGAGATCGCGCGATGAGCTCCCGCGGCATCCAGAAGCTGATGGTCTCCTTCTACATCCTGCTGTTTTTCATGTTCCTCTTCGCGCCGCTGTTCATGATGGGCGCGGCGGCCTTCAACGACGTGGAGTTCCCGCAAGTGGTGCCCTGGGAGGGTTTCACCCTCAGGTGGTTCCCGGCGCTCTTCGATGATTCGCTGATGATCGAGGGCTTCGTGAACTCGATCTGGATCGGCCTCGGCGTGATGGCGCTCTCGGTCCCCATCGGCCTGGCCGCGGCCATCGTCATGACCCAGGTGCACAAGAAGCTGCAGACGGTCTACTACACCGTGGTGGTCTCGCCGGTGCTGATGCCGGGCGTCATCCTCGGTATCTCGACCCTGGTGTTCTGGGACAATCTCGGCACCTTCATGGAGGCCGACTACGAGAGCATCTTCTACAGCGGCATGTTCCTGACCATCATCGGCCAGTCGACCTTCATCTCCGCCTACACCATGCTGGTCTTCCTGGCGCGCCTGCAGCGCTTTGACCGCACCCAGGAGGAAGCGGCCCTCGACCTGGGCGCGACCCACGTGCAGGTCTTCTGGAAGGTGCTGATCCCCTTCCTGCGCCCGGCCATCTTCTCGGCCATGGGGCTGGCCTTCTTGACCTCCTTCGAGAACTACAACACCACGGTCTTCACCATCCAGGCGGAGAGCACCCTGACCACGGTGCTGGCCGGCAAGGTGCGTATGGGCACCCAGCCCGACCTGGCAGCCCTGGCGGTGCTGATCATCGCGGTGACCCTGGTCGGCGCTGTGGCCATCGAGATCGCCCAGCGGCGCGAGCAGCGCCGCGAATGGGCGGCCAAGGCAGCGGCCGCAAGAGCCGAGCGGGCGGCGGAAGCAGCGGCCTAGCCGGCGACCTGCAGCTTGCCCGTCACGCCGTGCCTGTCGATCAGCCCGGCCACCAGGCCGCTGGCTTTGACATCGGCGGTGAAGTCGTCGAGGAAAGCCTTCAGGGCGGTGTTCTGCGGCTTGGTGCCGATAGCCTGGCCGACCGTTGAGAAGTTGCCCTCCAGCACGCGGGAGCCCGGAAGTTTCTCGGCGTTCTCCAGCAGCGCTGGCTTGAGCCCGGCCAGGGCGTCCAGCTTCTCGTCCACGAAGAGTCCAAAGGCACCGCCCAGGCCGGTGGCACGGCACAGCTCGGCGTGCTTCAGGCTGCGCGAGAGATAGAGGTCATAGGCCGCGCGGTTGGCCACGGCGATGCGCACCCCCGGCTGGTCGACGTCGGCGATGGTTTTCAGCGGGGAGCCCGGCGGCACCAGGTAGCTGCCTTCGATCTCCACGTAGGGATCGCAGAAGGCGATGGTCTCGGCGCGCTTGGGCTCCACGGCGATGAGTCCGATGTCCCACTCGTCGCGCTCCAGTGCGTCGGCCAGTTCGCCCGGCATGGGGTAAGTGCGGTAGGAGACCGCCACGCCGAGCCGCCGGGCCGCCTCCGCCGCCAGGTCCGGGGCGACGCCTTCCGGCGCGCCGTCGGCGCTCTTGCCGGTCACCAGCAGGATGTTCCCCAGGTTGATGCCGACGCGCAGCGTCGAAGGATCGGTCAACTCGGCGCGGGCGTCGTCAGCGTTGGACATGGTCTTTCCCCCAGCAGGCTCTGTCGCCTGAAACGATGGGCGATAAGGCCCGGGAAATCAATGCCGCGCGGCGCGGGCCCGCCGGCCGGAGCGCAACGAAAACGGCCCGCGCGCCAGGCACGGGCCGTTCTCTCGCGCGATGGCGTGGCGGTCAGTGCTTGGCGAGCACGCCGCGCAGCTTGGTGAAGATCTCGTCGATGTGGTTGTCCTCGGACACCAGCGGCGGCGAGACCAGCGCGCAGTCGCCGGTCATCTTCACCATGCAGCCGGCGTCGTAGAGCTCCTGCATCACCTGCAGGCCGCGCACGCCGGGATTGCCCTTCGGCGCCAGGTCGACGCCGCCGATCATGCCGTAGCCGCGGATGTCGGTGACCACCGGAAGGTCCTTCAGGGAATAGAGCGCGTCCAGGAACTTCGGGCTCATCTTTTCCGCCCGCTCCACCAGCTTCTCTTCCTCGAAGATGTTGCGGGTGGCGATGGCTGCGGCAGAGGCCACGGGGCAGCCGGAATAGGTGTAGCCGTGGAACAGCTCGATGGCATTCTCCGGCGCCGCGTCCATGAGGGTCTTGTGGACCTTCTCGTTGACCGCCACCGCGCCCATGGGCACCACGCCGTTAGTCAGGGCCTTGGCCATGGTCACCATGTCCGGCATGACGCCGAAGCTGTCGGCGCCGAACTGCTTGCCGGTGCGCCCGAAGCCGCAGATCACCTCGTCGAAGATCAGCAGGATGCCGTGCTGGTCGCAGATCTCGCGCAGGCGCTGCAGGTAGCCCTTGGGCGGCACCAGGACGCCGGTGGAGCCGGCGATCGGCTCGACGATGCAGCAGGCGATGGAGTCGGCGCCGTGCAGGTCGACGAAGCGCTGCAGGTCGTCAGCCAGCTCGGCGCCGGTCTCGGGCTGGCCGACGACGAAGTTGTGCTCGGGAAGCTGGGTGTGGCGCAGGTGGCAGGCGCCAGGCAGGCCCAGGCCGAAGGCCTTCTTGTTGTTGACCATGCCGGCGACGGTCAGGCCGCCGAAGTTGACGCCGTGATAGGCGCGCTCGCGTCCGACCAGGCGCAGGCGCTGCCCCTCGCCCTTGGCCTTGTGGTAGGCCAGCGCGATCTTCAGCGCAGTCTCCACCGCCTCGGAGCCGGAGTTGGAGAAGAAGATGTGGTCCAGGTCGCCGGGGGTCACCGCCGCGATGCGCCGCGCCACCTCGAAGGACGCCGGGTGGCCGAACTGGAACGGCGGCACGTAGTCCATCTTGGTCAGCGCCTCGTTCACCGCCTCCGCGATCTCGCGGCGGCCGTGACCGGCGGCGACGCAGAACAGGCCCGCCGATCCGTCGATCACCTTGTCGCCGTGGTCGGTGGTGAAGTACATGCCCTCGGCGCCGGTCAGAATGCGCGGATTGGCCTTGAAATGACGATTGGCCGTAAAGGGCATCCAATGCTGCTCGAGCGAGTTGGGAATCGGCGGGATGAAGTTCATCGGCCTGGCTTTCCTAGGTTTTTCGGGTTGTTACGGAACCTTATTGTGCAGTCTAGCGCCCCTGGGAAAGGGGCAGCTAGACCCAATTAGCGGCGATTCGTGAGGCCAGCGGGAGGGGTGTTTCTCCCCTCCTACAACCCCAGGGCCTCCTCTGCCGGCACGTAGTCCATGCCGTGGGCCTCGGCCACCGCCTTGTAGGTGACCTTGCCGCCGGCGACGTTGAGCCCCGCCTTGAGGTGCGGATCGTCGGCCAGGGCCTTGCGGTAGCCCTTGTTGGCCAGCGCCAGGGTGAAGGGCAGCGTGGCGTTGTTGAGGGCGAAGGTCGAGGTGCGGGCCACCGCGCCGGGCATATTGGTCACGCAGTAGTGGACGCAGCCTTCTTCGATAAAGGTCGGGTCGGAATGGGTGGTGCCGCGCGAGGTCTCGAAGCAGCCGCCCTGGTCGATGGCGATGTCGACAAGGGCGGAGCCCGGGCGCATCTCGCACACCATCTCGCGGGTCACCAGCTTCGGCGCGGCGGCGCCGGGCACCAGCACGGAACCGATCACCAGGTCCGCCCCGATGGCGTGGCGCTCGATGGCGTCGACGGTGGAATAGATGGTGTTCAGCATCGGACCGAACTGCAGGTCCAGCTCGTAGAGCCGCTCCAGGTTGCGGTCGATCACCGTGACGTGCGCCTCCATGCCCATGGCCATGCGCGCCGCGTTGGTGCCGGCGACGCCGCCGCCGATGATCACCACCTTGGCCGCGGCGACGCCCGGCACGCCGCCAAGCAGCATGCCGGAGCCGCCCTGCTCCTTCTCCAGGCAGTGGGCGCCGACCTGCACCGACATGCGTCCGGCGACCTCGCTCATCGGCGCCAGCAGCGGCAGGCCGCCACGCGCGTTGGTGACGGTCTCGTAGGCCACGGCGATACAGCCGGAAGCGAGGAGCCCCTTGGTCAGCTCCAGGTCCGGCGCCAGGTGCAGGTAGGTAAAGAGCAACTGGCCCTCGCGCAGGCGTTCGTATTCGGCCGGCTGCGGCTCCTTCACCTTCACGATCATCTCCGCCTTGGCGAAGATGCTCGCCGCGTCCGGCGAGATCTCGGCGCCGGCGGCCTGGTAATCCGCGTCGGTGAAGCCGATCCCCTCTCCCGCTTTGGTCTCGACCATGACCTTGTGGCCGTGATGAACCAGCTCGCGGACCGAGGACGGCACCAGGCCCACCCGGTATTCGTGGTTCTTCACTTCCTTGGGCACGCCGACCAGCATTCGACTTTTCCTCTCCGTCTTATCTGCCTGGTATCCCACAGGCCTTGATAAATAACGCGTGCGCGCCGGACACGGCGTTCGGCCGCCCGGCGCAAGAGCACCCTAGGCGGTTCATTGGTCTACTTCCAGAGCCAGTTTTTCTCAGTGGGTAAGGCCAGAGGGCAGCACTGCCAAGCGCCGTTCAGTCTGCCAGCAGGGTCTCCTGCAGGGCGTCCCAGCTCGGCCGGTCGGGGGCTATGAGCAAGCCGAGGTCTCGATAGCGTCCGGCCTTGTAGGGCGTGCCGTCGAAACAGAGGGCGATGCCGCCGGCTTCCTGGTGCAGCAGGGTGCCGGGCACGTGGTCCCAGGGCATAAGGCGGGTGAAGAGCGAGAAATGGGTCTCCCCGGCGGCCAGGCGCAGGTATTCGGCGCCCGCGCAGCGCAGCGACTTCACGGCGTTCACCCGGCCGCGGCGCTTGTCCACACGGCGGGCCAGCTCCCTGGGGGCATAGCTGGAGGCGTGCAGGCTGCCGGTCATGCGCGCCGGCGTGTCGGGTGCGGCCACCTGCAGCCGCCGCGCTCCCATCCAGGCGCCGCTGCCGCGCTCGGCGACGCCGAAGCGGCCGCTGACCGGCTCCAGGATCCAGGCGGCCTCGCTCTCGCCGCTCCGCACCAGGGCGACCATGATGGCGAAAGTTTCCCGGCCATGGGCGAAGTTGCGGGTGCCGTCGATGGGATCGATGATCCAGACGGCCGCATCGGCGGTGACCTGTTCCATCAGGACGGGTGCAGCGTGGACGGCCTCCTCCCCCACCACCAGGGAGCCCGGCAGCAGGTCTTTCAGCCGGGCGGTGAGCAGGTTCTCCACCGCCACGTCCACCACCGTGACCAGTTCGCCGGCGACCTTCTCCTCGATCTCGTGCGCGGCGAGAGCCTGAAAGCGGGGCAGCACGTCCGTCGCGGCGATTTCTTCGATGACGGCGGAAACTTTGGCGATATCGATCAAGGGGGCTCCGGGACGGCGAATCGTTGGGGAAGACCTGGAAGATAACTTGCAGGTGGGGGACGAAAAAGGGCCGCGGCGAAACCGCGGCCCTTGATCCTTTCGCCTGGGTGAAGGGGCTGCTTAGAAGCCCATGCCACCCATGCCGCCCATGCCGCCCATGTCGGGAGCCGACGCACCGGCTTCCTTCTTCTCGGGGGCGTCGGCGACCATGGCTTCGGTCGTGATCAGCAGGCCGGCGATGGACGCCGCGTCCTGCAGCGCGGTACGCACGACCTTGGTCGGGTCGATGATGCCGGCCTTGAACATGTTCACGAACTTGCCGTTCTGGGCGTCGAAGCCCAGGGCCGCGTCCTTGGCGTCCTGGAGCTTGCCGACGACGATCGAGCCCTCGTGGCCCGCGTTCTCGGCGATCTGGCGGATCGGCGCCTGCAGCGCGCGGGCGACGATCTCGACGCCGACACGCTGGTCGTCGTTGACGCCTTCCAGCTTGGCGAGCACCTTGGCGGCATTCAGCAGAGCCGTACCGCCGCCGATGACGATGCCTTCCTCGACCGCGGCGCGGGTGGCGTTCATCGCGTCTTCGACGCGATCCTTACGCTCCTTCACCTCGACCTCGGTGGCGCCGCCGACGCGCAGGACGGCGACACCGCCGGCCAGCTTGGCAAGACGCTCCTGCAGCTTCTCACGGTCGTAGTCCGAGGTGGTCTCCTCGGCCTGGGCCCGGATCTGCGTGCAGCGGCCCGCGATTTCCTTCTTCTTGCCGGCGCCGTCGATGACGGTGGTCTCTTCCTTGGTGATGACCACGCGCTTGGCCGAACCCAGCATGTCGAGGCTCGCGGTCTCGAGCTTGATGCCGAGATCCTCGGAGATCACCTGGCCGCCGGTGAGGATCGCAATGTCCTCAAGCATGGCCTTGCGGCGGTCGCCGAAGCCCGGTGCCTTCACGGCGGCGACCTTCAGGCCACCGCGCAGCTTGTTCACCACCAGGGTCGCCAGGGCTTCCCCCTCGACGTCCTCGGCAATGATCAGCAGCGGACGGCTGGACTGCACGACGGCTTCCAGCAGCGGCAGCATGGGCTGCAGGCCGGAGAGCTTCTTCTCGTGCAGAAGGATGTAGGGGTTCTCCATCTCGCAGACCATCTTGTCCGCGTTGGTGATGAAGTAGGGCGACAGGTAGCCGCGGTCGAACTGCATGCCCTCGACCACGTCCAGCTCGGTCTCGAGAGACTTCGCCTCTTCCACCGTGATCACGCCTTCCTTGCCGACACGCTCCATCGCCTCGGCGATCATGGTGCCGATTTCGGCCTCACCGTTGGCGGAGATGGTGCCGACCTGGGCGACTTCGCCGGTGGTGGAGATCTTCTTCGACTTCTTCTGCAGCTCGGCAACCACGGCCTCGACGGCCAGGTCCACGCCACGCTTCAGATCCATCGGGTTCATGCCGGCGGCAACCGCCTTGGCGCCCTCGCGCACGATCGACTGCGCCAGAACGGTCGCAGTGGTCGTGCCGTCACCGGCAATGTCGTTGGTCTTCGAAGCAACCTCGCGCACCATCTGCGCGCCCATGTTCTCGAACTTGTCGGAGAGCTCGATCTCCTTGGCCACCGTGACACCGTCCTTGGTAGTGCGCGGGGCACCGAAGGACTTGTCGATCACCACGTTACGGCCCTTGGGACCGAGGGTGACTTTCACGGCGTCGGCCAGAATGTCGACGCCACGCAGCATACGCGTGCGGGCATCGGCGCCAAACTTAACGTCTTTCGCAGCCATATCTGGTTCTATTCCTTATTGCATAACGCCCATGATGTCGGACTCACGCATGATCAGCATGGTCTTGCCATCCAACTTGACTTCCGTTCCGGACCACTTGCCGTAAAGGACCTTGTCGCCCTTCTTGACGTCCAGAGCATTCAGCTTGCCGTCGTCGCCTCGGGTGCCCGGGCCGACCGCAAGGACTTTGCCTTGCATGGGCTTTTCTTTGGCCGTGTCGGGAATGATGATGCCACCGGCGGTCTTTTCTTCTTCCTCCAGCGGCTCGACCACGACACGGTCATGCAGCGGCCTGAATTTCATGGAACTCTACCCTGTCTGGTGTGTATGGGAGTGGCGCGGACCCAAGATAAGCTTGGACAGCCCGCCAGGAGGCCCCCGCCTGTTCGTCTCTGTTAGCACTCACCAGCAGCGAGTGCCAACAGGCATATAGAAGGCCCGGGAAGCAGAGTCAACCGCCGGAGGCCAGGTTCCGGTCCACGGCCGGGGCGTTAGCGGTTTGAGCGGCAAGAATCTCGCCATTTTCAACGAGAGAGCCGAATTTCTTAAGAAATCGATCCAGGTCCCGTGGGGCCAGCTTCACATCGACCTCGGTGACGAGATCCTGGTCGCGCCGGGCCACCACCTCACCATGATCGTAGAGCCAGCCCACGGCGGCCCCCTCTTCCAGCCTGAGGGCGATGGTGACCTGGCGGCGCTGCGCCGAGAGCCGCCGGTCGATCAGCGCCAGCACGTCTTCGCAGCCCTCGCCGGTCAGCGCCGAGCAGAGCACGCTGTCGCCCTGAGCAGCGACGCGCTGGGTCAGGTGGCCGCGCTCGGCGGCCTCCAGCAGGTCGGCCTTGTTCAGGACCTCCAGCACGTGGCCGGCGCTTTCGTCGATACCCAGGTCGGCCATCACCGCCTGAACGTCGGCCTGCTGGGCCAGGCTGTCGGGATGGGAGACGTCGCGCACGTGCAGGATCACGTCCGCCTCGGTGACCTCCTCCAGGGTGGCGCGGAAGGCCGCCACCAGGTCGGTGGGCAGGTCGGAGATGAAGCCCACCGTGTCGGAGAGGATGATGTTCTGCCCGGAAGGCAGGACCACCCGGCGCATGGTCGGGTCCAGGGTCGCGAAGAGCTGGTCGCGGGCCAGGACCTTGGCCTCGGTCAGGCGGTTGAAGAGCGTCGACTTGCCGGCGTTGGTGTAGCCGACCAGGGCGACCACCGGATAGGGCACACGCTGGCGGGCGCCGCGGTGCAGGCCCCGGGTGCGCTGCACCTGGCTCAATTCCTTCTTCAGCCGGGTGATGCGCTCGGTGATCAGGCGGCGGTCGATTTCCAGCTGGCTTTCACCCGGGCCGCCCATGAAGCCGAAGCCGCCGCGCTGCCGCTCCAGGTGGGTCCAGGAGCGTACCAGGCGGGAGCGCTGATAGGTCAGCGCCGCCAGTTCGACTTGCAGCTTGCCTTCCTTGGTGCGCGCGCGCTCGCCGAAGATCTCCAGGATCAGGCCGGTGCGGTCGATGACCTTGCAGTCCCAGGCGCGCTCCAGGTTGCGCTGCTGTACGGGGGTCAGCGCGGCGTCGACAACGACCACGGCGACCTCCAGCAGGCGGATGTCGCCGGCCAGGCGCTCCACCGCGCCGCCGCCGATCAAGGTGTTGGGACGCACCTGCTTGACCGGCACCACCTCGCTGGCCACCACCTCCAGGTCGATGGCCGCGGTGAGGCCGACAGCCTCCTCCAGCCGCGCGGCGGGGGCGCGCAGCCCGGGCTGCATCATGTCTGGGTGCACAACAAGGGCACGGTCGGTCATGCGGACTGGCGGCGCCGGGCGCCGCCCCTTTCATTCAGGCCCTGCATCTTCTGGGCTGTCGTGCCGGCAGGTGCAGTCTCATGCACGCCTTCGGGGGTCCCGACCGTCCCGGGATCAGCCCTCGGCGGTCTCTTCTTCCTTGCTCGGATCGAAGAGCTGGACCGGGGTCGCCGGCATTACGGTCGAGATGGCGTGCTTATACACCAGCTGCGAGTGGGCATCGCGTCGCAGGAGAACAGAAAAATTGTCAAACCAAGTCACGATCCCCTGCAGCTTCACGCCGTTGACCAGGAATACTGTTACAGGGACCTTGTTTTTCCGAATGTGATTGAGAAATACGTCCTGCACACTTTGATTTTTTTCAGCGGCCATTTTCGCACCTTGTTCTTGTTCTTAACGACGGTCGTCTGTTGTTATTCTGGCCCTTGCAAACCTTCCAGCAAAGCCTTCTGCGCTGCAGATGCCCAATAGGCTTGCGCCGCGCTTCAGCGCGCGTCCCAGAGAGCCTTTCCTAACACGGCTTTTGGGAAATGAAAAACCATCCTGTCGGGGTAGCGGGAGCCTCGGATTCTCTTACGAGATGTCCCTTATTTGCTGTTCAACCCTGCCGTTTTCAAGGGCTGAAAGCGTCAGCTGGGCGAAGGTTCGGCAATCGCTGACATGGCCGCCCAGCGGCAGCTCTCCGAACTCCCGCTCGCCCGGCGGTTCGGCGCGCACCAGGATCGCCGTGCAGCCGCTGTTGTGGGCGCAGAGCACGTCGATGTCCGTATCGCCGGCGAGCCAGACCTCCGGCCCGGGGGCAAGGCCGCTCCCGGCCAGGGCGAAGTCGATCACCTCGCGCGCCGGCTTGTCCTTGGCGGCGTCGGCCGCCCCCACCAGGGGTCCGAAGTAGCGGTCCCAGCCCAGCTCGGCCGCCTCCAGGCGCAGCAGGCGTCCGCGCTTGTTGCTGACCACGCCCAGCAGCAGGTCCTCGGCCCCGGCCAGGGCGCGCAGCATGGCATCGGCGCCGGGCAGCGCCCGCAGCTGCTTCAGGTGGTCGGTCTCGTAGGTGCGGTAGAACACCTCCGTCGCTTCCGCCGCCCGTTCGCCGAACAGCTCGGGAAAGCTGTCTCGGGCGGACTTGCGGACGTTGCGCTTGGTCTCCTCCAGGGTCCAGGGGCGCTGGTCCAAGGCCTCGAAGGTGGCCGTCATGGCGTGGTGGATCAGCGCCCAGCTGTCCACCAGGGTGTTGTCCCAGTCAAAGAGGACAGCTTTTGGGGGCGACAGGGTCATGCGGACTTCCTCAGGCTCTGCATGTAGTCGATGTAAACCTGGCGCAGCTTGCCGGTCAGGATTCCCGGGTGGCCATTGCCGATCGGCTGGCCATCCAGCGAGGTGATCGGCAGCACCAGGGAGGTGCTGGAGGTCAGGAAAGCCTCCTTCGCCGCCTTGGCCTCTTCCACCGAGAAGGGCCGTTCCTCCAGGTCGTAGCCTTCGCTCCGGATCAGCTTAAGCAGGGTGTGGCGGGTGATGCCGCCCAGGATCGAGTGGGTGGCATCGCGGGTCACCACCTTGTTGTCCTGGGTGACGATCCAGGCGTTGGTCGAGGTGCCTTCGGTGACCATGCCGTCCTTGTCGACCTGCCAGGCCTCGTAGGCCCCCGCCTCCACCGCCGCCTGCTTGCCGAGGATGTTGGGCAGCAGCGAGACCGACTTGATGTCGCAGCGCTCCCAGCGCTGGTCGGGCACGGTGATGACCTTCAGGCCCTCCTCCAGCAGTTGCTTGCTGTGCGGCTTGGTCTGGCGCGTGGTCATCACTAAGGCTGGCTTGGTGTCCTTGGGGAACTTGTGGTCGCGCGGCGCCACGCCGCGGGTCACCTGCATGTAGAGGAAGCCGTTGGAGAGCCCGTTGCGGCGCATCAGCTCGCGCGAGATCAGCTTCAGGGCCGGCCGCGTCATCGGCTGATCGATGTGCAGTTCGCGCAGGGAGCGGTCCAGGCGGTCGAGATGTAGGTCCTCGTCCACCAGGATGCCGTTGTAGACCGGCACCACCTCGTAGACGCCGTCGGCAAACTGGTAGCCGCGGTCTTCGATGTGCACGGCGGCTTCGCGATGGGGCACATAGCGGCCGTTGACGTAGGCTTGACGGGGCATCCGCGGCCTCTCCTTTCGACTTCGCTTTCGACTCTGGGGAACGGGAACGCTCGGGCGCGATCCTAGAAAAACTCGAGCTTCACGGCAAAGAGCTTCTCGACCTTCTTCACCGCCTCGGAACGCGCGAAAATCACCACGAGGTCGTTGGGCCGGGTGACCGTGTCGCCGCGCGGAATGATCACTTCGTCGCCGCGCACGATGGCGCCGACGATGACGCCGTCGGGCAGACGCGCTTCGCGGATCGGCACGCCGACCAGGCTGGAGGTCTCCAGCGCCTCGGCTTCGATGACCTCGCCGAAATCCTCGCTCAGCGAGTGGACGGAGCGGATGCGACCGCGGCGCACGTGCTGCAGGATCTTGGAGACCGTGATGGCGCGCGGGCTGACCACCGTGTCGATGCCCAGGGTGCCGACCAGCGGCCCGTAGGAGGTCTTGTTGATCAGCGTCACCGCACGTTTGCAGCCGTAGCGCTTGGCCAGCAGCGAGGTGAGAATGTTGACCTCGTCGTCGTTGGAGACCGCAATCACCGTCTCGGCGATGGCGGCGTTGGCCTCGTCCAGGATTTCCGTGTCCAGGGCGTCGCCGTGGATCACCACGGTGCGCTGCAGGGTCTGGGCCACGGTTTCGGCGCGCCGCTTGTCGACCTCAATGACCTTGAGGTTCACCTGCGGGTGGTTCTTCTCGACGGCGTTGGCCAGGTTGAGGCCGATGTTGCCGCCGCCGACGATGATCACCCGGCGGGCTTCCTTCTCCTCGTGGCCGAAGGCGGCCATGGTGCGCGCCAGGTGCGAAGTGTCGGCCACCAGGTAGACGTCGTCGCCGGCGCGCATGTCGTCGTCGGGGGTCGGCACGAAGCCCTTGCCCTCGCGCGAGATGCCGATGACCACGATGTGCAGATCCGGGAACAGCGCCGTCAACTGGCGCAGCGGCGTGTTGATGACCGGCGTCTCTTCACTGCAGTGCAGGCCGACGAGGCTTACCTTGCCGTCGGCCAGCGGCTGCACGTCGAAGGCGCCCGGCAGCTGCAGGCGGCGCTCGATGGCGCGCGCGACCTCGATCTCCGGCGAAATGATGACGTCGATCGGCATGTTGTCGCGGCTGAAAAGATCGGACCACATGGGCTCCAGATAGCTCTGGTGGCGCACGCGGGCGATCTTGGTCGGCACCTCGAAGATCGAGTGGCAGATCTGGCAGGCCACCATGTTGACCTCGTCGGCGTAGGTCACGGCGATGACCATCTCCGCGTCGGAGGCGCCGGCGCTTTCCAGCACGTCCGGGTGCGAGGCGAAGCCGACCAGCCCTTTCACGTCCAGGGAGTCGGTGATCTTCTCGATCAGCTCGCGGGACTGGTCGATGACCGTCACGTCGGCGTTTTCGCTCGAGAGGTAGCGCGCGATGTTGAAGCCGACCTGGCCGGCACCGCAGATAATGACCTTCATGCTCTAGATAGCTCCGCTGTCGCTCATTCAGGCGCGCTCGACCGTGCCGACGCCGAGGGAGCGCAGCTTGCGGTGCAGGGCCGAACGTTCCATGCCGACGAAAGTGGCGGTACGCGAAATGTTGCCGCCGAAGCGCATCACCTGGGCCTCCAGGTATTTGCGTTCGAAGACCTCACGGGCCTCGCGCAGCGGCAGGGACATGATCTCCTCTCCCGTCTCACCCGGCAGGGAGGCTGGCGAGGAGGCACCGATTTCCGGCGGCAGCATGTCCGGGCGCACCGGGTCCTGCGGGCGTCCCGGCGCCATGATCAGCACCCATTCGATGACGTTGCGCAGCTGGCGTACGTTGCCCGGCCAGTCATAGGCGCGCAAGGCCGCCAAGGCATCGTCACTGAGAATGCGCGGCGGCAGGCCGGCGTTCTCGGCCGCGCGTTCCATGAAATAGGCGACCAGGGCGGGAATGTCCTCGCGCCGCTCGCGCAGCGCCGGCACCTCGATCGGCACCACGTTGAGGCGGTAGAAGAGGTCCTCGCGGAACTGGCCCTCGGCGATCAGGGACGGCAGATCGCGGTTGGTGGCGGCGATGACCCGCACATCGACGGCGATGCGGTTGTTGCCGCCGACCCTCTGGAATGTCTGTTCCTGCAGCACGCGGACGATCTTGCCCTGGGTTTCCAAGGGCATGTCCGCGACCTCGTCCAGGAACAGGGTGCCGCCGTGGGCGCGCTCGAAGGTGCCCAGCTTGCCGGCGCCTTCGTTGTCGTCCGGGTCCGGCTCGATGCCGAAGAGTTCCGGCTCCAGGCGGTCCGGATGCATGGTGGCGCAGTTCAGCGCCACAAAGGGGGCCGTGGCACGGTGCGAGCAGGTATGGAGCTGCCGGGCGACCACTTCCTTGCCGGCGCCCGCCGGTCCGGTGATCAGCACGCGGCTGCCGGTCGGCGCTACCTTTCGGATCGCCTGGCTCGCCTGGTGAAACCAGGACGACGAGCCGATCATGTCCTCCGAGAGGCCGATGCGCAGACGCAGCTCCTCGTTCTCGCTGCGCAGGCGCGCGGCCTCGATGGCGCGCTGTACGATCAGCAGCAGGCGGTCCGACTTGAAGGGTTTCTCGATGAATTCGTAGGCGCCCAGCTTGATGGCGTTGACCGCGGTCTCGATGTTGCCGTGGCCGGAAATCATCACCACCGGGACGGAGGGGTACTCGCGCTTGATGACATCCAGTATCTCCATCCCATCCAGCGTCGAGTTCTGCAGCCAGATGTCGAGCACGACGAGGCTCGGGCGTTTCTGCCTCAGCAGTTCCAGGGCGGTGTCGCTGTCGCCTGCGTCGCGGGTCTCGTAGCCTTCATCCTGCAGGATGCCGGTGATCAGCATCCGGATGTCGACTTCGTCGTCGACGATGAGAATTTCGTCACCCATGTCCCGCAGCTCTTTCCACAGTCGGCGCCTCGGCTTCGTTCTCCGACCGCCCGGCGCCGCTATCTACCACTTCTTCGCGCAAGGGGAAAATGAGACTGACGATCGCGCCGCCTTCTTCCCGGTCCCGGAGGATGAGATTGCCGCCGTGATCCTCCATGATCTTCTTCACAATTGCGAGTCCGAGTCCAGTGCCGCGCTCGCGCGTGGTTACATAAGGCTCGGTCAGGCGGCTGCGGTCGGCCTTCGGCAGACCTTTGCCGTTGTCGCAGATATCGATCACGCAGTGCCCGTCCTCGGTGTGCACCGTCACCGCGATTGCGCCCGCCGGCGCCGCCTCGCCTTCCTGGCCATGCCGGCCTTCGATGGACTCGATGGCGTTCTTCAGCAGGTTGGTAAGGGCCTGGCCGACCTGGCTACTGTCACAGGCCAGATGGATCTCCTCAGGCGGCGGCGTGAAGTCGAAGCGCACGTCTTGGCGCGCCGTGCGCTGCAGGAAGACGGCCTGCTCCACCAGCTTGCCGATGTCTTCCTTGCGCATGTCGGGTGCCGGCATGCGCGCGAAGGCGGAGAACTCGTCGACCATGCGCCCGATGTCGCCGACCTGCCGGATGATCGTGTCGGTACACTGATCGAATACATCGCGATCGTCTCCGACAACTTTGCCGTAGCGCCGCTTCAACCGTTCCGCGGACAGCTGGATCGGCGTAAGCGGATTCTTGATTTCATGGGCGATGCGGCGCGCCACATCGGCCCATGCCGTCGAGCGTTGGGCTTCGACGAGATCGGAAATATCGTCGATCGTGATCACATGGGTATGACGCACCGGCTCGTCGCCGTTCGCCTCCGGATTCGCCGTTTCCCCGCCCGGGCCGACTTCCCGGTCAAGCGTGATCTGGACGTTGAGTACGCGTTCGCGCCCGCTCCGGTCGAGGAAGGTTACCTGTTTACGCGCGTCCGCACGCCCGCTCTTGCGGACTTCGTCCAGCGCATCGGC
>JBNKHC010000400.1:0-8089 GCA_050290145.1 Kiloniellaceae bacterium
TGGGCCCGACACCATAGGACTGTGTAGATGCTAGAACGCTTGTTGCCGGGTATCGCCTGGGTGCGGCGCTACGACCGCGCCGCCCTGCACGGGGATGCCCTGGCAGCGCTGATCGTCACCATCATGCTGATCCCGCAGAGCCTGGCCTATGCCCTGCTGGCGGGGCTGCCGCCGGAGGTGGGGCTCTATGCCTCCATGCTGCCGCTGGTCGGCTATGCCCTCTTCGGGACCTCCTCGGCCCTGGCCGTGGGACCCGTCGCCGTGGTCTCGCTGATGACCGCCGCGGCGGTGGGCAACTACGCCAGCGTCGGCACGCCGGAATACCTGGGCGCAGCCATCGCGCTGGCCCTGCTCTCCGGCCTCTTCCTGGTGCTGATGGGCCTGCTGCGCCTCGGCTTTCTCGCCAGCTTCCTCAGCCACCCGGTGATCTCCGGTTTCATCACCGCCTCCGGCATCCTCATCGCCACCAGCCAGCTGAAGCACATCCTGGGCGTCGACGCCGGCGGCCATACCCTGGTGGAGCTGGTCCGCTCCCTGGCCGAGCATATCGACGCGGTGAACGGCCCGACCCTGGCGATCGGGGCCGGCGCCACGATCTTCCTGTTCTGGGTGCGCAAGTCGCTGAAACCCCTGCTGATCAGGCTGGGGCTCGGCCCGCGGCTGGCCGACAGCCTGGCCAAGGCCGGGCCGGTGGCGGCGGTCATCGTCACCATCCTGCTCGTCGACTTCCTTTCCCTCGACAAGGCGGGCGTCAGGGTCGTGGGCGAGATCCCGCAGGGCCTGCCGCCCGTGACCCTGCCGCCCTTCGACCTGGCGCTGTGGGGCGACCTGCTGCCCTCGGCGGTGCTGATCTCGGTGATCGGCTTCGTCGAGTCCGTCTCGGTGGCGCAGACCCTGGCCGCCAAGCGGCGCGAGCGCATCGACGCCAACCGCGAGCTGGTCGGCCTCGGCGCCGCCAACCTGGCGGCCAGCATCAGCGGCGGCTTCCCGGTCACCGGCGGCTTCTCCCGCTCGGTGGTGAACTTCGACGCCGGCGCGCGCACGCCGATCGCCGGCGTCATGACCGCCGTGGGCATCGGCCTCACCGCCCTGCTGCTCACCCCCCTCTTCCAGCAGCTGCCCAAGGCGACCCTGGCCGCGACCATCGTCGTCGCCGTGCTCTCGCTGGTCGACCTCGGCGCGCTGAAGCGGACCTGGGACTACTCCAAGGCCGACTTCGCGGCCATGGCGGCGACCATCCTGCTGGTGCTGGCGGTGGGCGTGGAGGCTGGCGTGGTCGCCGGAGTCGTGCTGTCGGTGGTGCTCTTCCTGTTCCGCTCCAGCCGGCCGCACATGGCGGTGGTCGGCCAGGTGCCCGGTACCCAGCACTTCCGCAACGTGAAGCGTCATGCGGTGACCACCAGTCCGGCGGTCCTCAGCGTGCGCGTCGACGAGAGTCTCTACTTCGCCAATGCCCGCTGGCTGGAGGACAAGCTCTACGACATGGCGGTGGCCGACCGCGCGCTGAAGCACGTGGTGCTGATCTGCTCGGCAGTGAACGACGTCGACGCCAGCGCCCTGGAAAGCCTTGAGGCCCTGAACGAGCGGCTTAAAGACGCCGGGGTCAGCTTCCACCTCTCCGAGGTCAAGGGCCCGGTGATGGACAAGCTGAAGCGGTCCCACTTCCTCGACCTCATGACCGGCAAGGTCTTCCTCAGCCAGTACGACGCCCTGGCCGAGCTCGACCCCGCCACCACGGCCGGGGCCCTGGGCGCCAGCCGCCCGCCGCGCTCGGCGGCAACGGTCTAGGCGCCCTCACTCCCCCTTGTAGAGCGGTTCCGGCTGGGCGAAGAAACCGCCCAGGATGTGGTAGACCAGCATGTAGTTCTTCTGCTGGAAGGAGGCATGGGAGATGCCGGACATCACGGCGAAGGTCTTGTCCGGATTGGGCAGCTTCTCGAAGAACCTGGTCAGGTCCTCAAAGCCGGCGATGCCGTCGTACTGGCCGCGCATGATGATGGTCGGCGCGGGGATCTTCTCCGGGTCGACCAGCGGCAGCTTCGAGCACATGTCGATGTAGGTGCCGTTGGGCATGGAGTCGTCCAGGGCGCAGATCGCCTTGGCGAAGGCATCCACCACCTTGTCCTCGGCGCAGCCCGGATGGTCACGGTTGAAAATCGACTGCACGAAGGCGTAGTCGATGGGCCGGCGCTTCGACTCCAGAAACTGCGGCAGCTTCTTGCGCCGGTCCTCCAGCGTCGGGCTGCCCTCCCCGGTCCACACGAAGGCGTCGAGCGCCAGGCGCTTCACCCGCTCGGGGTGGCGTTGGGTGAAGAGCGCCGCACGCAGGGCGCCGGAGGAGATGCCGTAGACCAGCAGCGGGCCGGCGCCGCGCGTCTTCTCGATGTAGTCCGTAGCGGCGGCCAGGTCGTCGGCGCCGTTGGAGATGTCGCAGGTGATGTCGCGCGTCTTGGTGGAGCGGCCGTAGCCCTCCATGTCGACGCACCAGGTGTCGTAGCCCTGCACCGCGAAGTAGTTCATGGCGGAGCTGAAAGGCCGCCCCTCCACGTGCAGGTCGAAGGTCGGCGTCGACGCCATGGAGGAGCCGTGCACGAAGAGCACCGTGCCCTTCTTGCCCTCCGGCTTGCCGACATACTTCTCCCAGAGGAAGAGATCGACTTCGTCGCCCTTCTTGGTCCAGTGCTCTTCGCCGACGACGTCCTTTTCCGCGGCCAGTGCGTTCATTTCCAACCTTTCTTCCTGATGTGCCAGTCGGGGCTTGTCAGCCCGTCATTTCCAAGATGTCGAAGCCGCAGTTGCGGTCGATGAGATAGATGAGTCCGCGCTCGTCCACGTCCACGTCATTGGACTGCGGGCTGGGTTCCTTGCTGAGCGGCTCCGGAATGAAGTGAGCGGTTTCCCGCGGCGCGAAGGGGTCGGAAACGTCGATCACGCGCAGACCGCCGGCGAACCAGGTGGCATAGACCAGCGGCTCGTCCAGCTTCTCGCGAAACTGATGCGCGCCGAAGCGGCCCGGCGCCCGCGCCCAGGGCGAATCGAGCTCGCTGACGTCGAAGGCCGAGAGCGCCTGGATGTTATCGAAGTCGGTGACGTCGAAGACCCAGAGGAAGGCATGGAGGCGGCCGGCCACGTGGTCGTGCTCCTCGTCCACCGCCACGGCGATGCGCCGACCGGCGACCGTCCCCGCCACCGGCAGGATGGTGTGGGTCGGCTCCGGGAAGGGCGGATGGTAGTCGTGGCTGGCTACGGTTCTGGGCCTGGTGATGTCACTGACGTCGAGCACCCGGAAACCGGCGTGCCAGACCGCCGCCCACATCTCGTCGCCGACGCGCAGGGCGTGGTGCAGGCGGTTCTTGTAGCCCTGCCATGTCGGCGTCTCGCCGCCGGCGATGTGCTGGCCCGGCATGTGCCAGCGCGAGACCTCCTGCGGCCTGGCCGGGTCCTTCAGGTCATAGATCACCAGGATGTTGCCCAGGTAGCCCTCCATCTCCGTGGAGATGTAGGCGTAGTCGGCGTCCATGTCGAAGCGGTGGGAGCCGAAGCCGAAGGTGCGCTGGTGCACCAGCTCGCGCGGCTTGGCCTTGTCCGAGATATCCCAGACCTTGAAGCCGCCTTCGTCGTAGCCGCGCGCCTGCGCCGCGTCCAGCTCGGCCACCTGCGCCGGCTCGACGCCGAGCTGCGCGGCGACCTCGGCATCCTCCGGCGGGCGCCCCAGCTCCGTCGTCAGCATCGCGCGCAGCTCCGGCAGGCGCTGGCCCTTGCGCAGGAAATGGCGGCGGTTCTGCTCCACATTGGTGACCATGAGGTCACCGACCACGCGCACCTTGTGGGTGTGGGAGAAGTCGTCGGCCAGCATGATCTGCGCGGTGATCCGCGGGTTCTTCGGGTCGCGCACGTCGACGATGCTGGTGCCGAAGGGCGGCTTCATATGGCCGATGTAGGCGTAGCCGTCCTGCACCACCACCTGGCCGCCGCCCGGCAGGTCCAGGTGGCCGACGCGCCGGATATTGCGGGCGAGGCCGGAAGCGGGAGCGTCCATGATCTATCCCTCCCCTTCGGAGAACACGGTTTCCGCGGCGCGGCGTTTCTTACGGTGGTTTATCACGGCGGGCAGCACCAGCGAGCCGACCAGCGCCAGCCACAGGATGTTGCCCAGCGGCGAAGAGAAGAGCGTCATGAAATCGCCGTCGGCCTTCTGCAGCGCCACCAGCATATAGCCTTCCATGAGGGGGCCGAGGATTACGCCGATCAGGATAGCCGCCACGTGGTAGCCCGTCTTGCGGGCGATATAGCCGAGAATGCCGAAGGCAAAGGCCAGGTACATGTCGAACATGTACTCGCGCGGCACGAAGGAGCCGACCAGCGTGAAGCCGATGATGATCGGCGACATGTAGGTCGTCGACACCAGCGTCACCCGCGACATGTAGCGCGACATCGGCAGGATCGTGAAGGCCATCAGCAGATAGGTCGTAAACATGGCCATGAAGATGCCGTAGCCGAGCTCGGGCTGCTCCATGAACAGCCGCGGGCCCACGTTGACTCCCTGGTACTGCATGACCACCAGCATGATCGCCGCTGTGGCGCCGCCGGGTATGCCGAGCACCAGAAGCGGGATCAGCGTGCCCGCGGTGACGCCATTGTTGGCCGACTCCGGCGCGATAAGGCCTTCCGGATGGCCGGTGCCGTAGAGCTCAGGCGTCTTGGAGAAGGTGCGCGACTGCTGATAGGCAACGAAGGCGGCGATCGCCGCGCCGGCCCCTGGCGTGACGCCGATGACCAGTCCGATAATGCTGGTCCAGGCAACGTGCCACCAGCGCTTCAGCGTGATCTTCACGCCTTCGAAAGTCTGCTGCCAGGAGCCGACCAGCGCACGATCACGTGCGTGCTCGGAGAGAAGGCTCTCACCCTCGATCACCAGGAAAGCCTCGGAGATGGCGAAGAGGCCGACCAGAGCCGGGATCAGAGGGATGCCGTCGTAGAGCTCCAGGAAGCCCATGGTGCCGCGCGGCGTGGCATAGACATGGTCGGTGCCGATGGAGCCGATCATCAGGCCGAAGAAGCCGGCGATCAGGCCCTTCAGCGTATCCTTGGAGGCAATGGAGGCGATCAGAGAGATGCCGAACAGCATCACCACCACCATTTCCACCGAGTGCATATAGAAGCCGACGCGCGACAGCAGCGGCATGGCGGCCAGGGCGACAATCGTGGTCAGGAGGCCGCCAATGGTGGAGGAGGTGAAGGAAATCGCCAGCGCCTGCTGGCCCTGGCCTTTCTTGACCATGGGATAGCCGTCGAGCGGGGTCGCCGCGGCGCCGGCCGTGCCGGGGATGTTGACCAGGATGGCCGGGATGCCGGCGCCCATGCGCGAAGCGCAGTAGAGCGCCACCATGAAGACCAGGCCGACCTCCACGTCCATGATCAGGGTAAAGGGCAGCAGGATGATGATGGTGTTGGCGGCGCTGAAGCCGGGGATCGCCCCGACGACGAGGCCGAGGAAGATCGAGGGGACGATCACCCACCACAGAGAGAGGCTGTGGAAAAAGAGCTCTGCGAAGAAGGCGGCGGAACTTTCCATGTCAGCTCACCGCCTGCAGAAGAAATTCGACAGGCCCCTTTGGCAGGCGCTTCTGGAAGAGAACGATGAAGACGAGAAGGGCGATGACCGCCACAACGGCGGCGGCGACCACATAGACGACGGGCCGCCGGGCGTTGCCGAGCAGCATCATTGAGGCGGCCATGAAGAGAAAGGTCGTCAGCGTGAACCCGAGCCACGGCAAGAGGATGAGATAGCCGAGGCTGATGGCCATAAACCCGAGGCGCTTCGGGAGAATGCCGTAAGGCGCAAAGAGGTTCGACGCGCCGAGCGTGGCGCGCCCCTGCAAGACTTCGCGCGCCGCATAGCCGAGGAACAGCAGCACCAGGATAATCAGCACCGAACCGACCATGAAGGCGTTGAGCTGCGCCGTCCAAGGCGAGTTGATGACTGTTGAGATGTAGTAGAGGGTGAAGACCAGCGCCAGAATGGGGATGATCAACTCCCCGCCCATCTGGCGCTTCTCGCCGCCTTGCTGCGTCGACGCCATTGCTCAGCTTATCCCGTTAAACTCGGACACTCGCCTGCCTCTTGGCCCAGGCGACTTGACGGAAAGCGAGGGCTGAAGGACGCTCCTCCAGCCCTCGCCTTGCGCGAACCAGCGGGCGGACTCAGCCGCCGGTGAGGTACGACTTGTACTTGGCGCCCAGTTCCAGCATGGACTGCTTGAACTCCGCGCATTCCTCGACGCCACCGTAGTTCACGTACTCCCAGTGGCCCTTGGCGTTCTCGACCACTTCGCGGTACTCCGGATCCTCGAAGACCTTCCGGAAGCTCGACTGCAGGGCCTCGAAGCGGTCGGGGTACTTGTCCACGGCCGCCTTGTGGATGCCGAAGGCGCGCGACGACAGCATCGGCGGCAGCTTGGTGCCGTAGACCTGGTTCATGGTCGGAGCATTGTCGAGCGCCTCCCCGAGCTTGTTCTCGTTGTCGAAGATCAGCAGCGTCTTGACCGCGTCACCGGCGGCCGCTACCGAGCCGGAGGTCAGCACGGAGAAGTCGACCTCGCCGGTGACCGCCCCGGCCACCGTGCGCTTGCCGCCGGACAGCGGAATCAGGCCGACGTCGATACCGGTTTCCTCCGCCAGGGCCAACATGCCGATGGAGGCCGGGTGCGCCAGGCGGCTGGTGCCGACGTTGAGCTTGCGCTTCTTACCCTCGGCGATGATGTCGTCCATGGTCTGCAGCTTGCTCTCGGCGCCGACGAAGAGGCAGCCCGGATCGGTGTCGACGCGGCCCCAGTAGATGTAGTCGTCGATGTTGAAGCTGGGTTCCTTGACCACCCAGTTCAGCACCTCCGGCCCCATGTTGCCGAAGATCAGGCTGTAGCAGTCGGGCTCGTACTTGCCCATGTAGACCTCGTAGCCGACGCGGCCCGAGGCGCCTGGGAAGAAGCCCGGCTCGAAGTTCGTGTCGAGGTATTTTTTCCAGACAGCGGTGAAGGCGCGCAGGTTGCGGTCGGCGCCGCCGCCTTCGCGAGTCGGAACGATGACGTCGATATTGCGCTCCGGATAGCCGGCCGCGAAGGCACGCGAAGCAAGGCTGCCGCTGCTACCCAGGACTGCAGCCGCCGCGCCGGCCTTCAGCAGGGAGCGCCGCGAAAGGCTTGAGATAAAAGAATTCCGTTGTGAGTTGGACATTGTGGTTTGCCTCCTCCCAAGGCGTGTTTTGGCCGTTGCGTGCGGCCGTGTCTGGCGGTGAACCCGCCGTTATTGGTTAAAGCTTCGACGATCTTGAAAAATAAGTCAAATGTGACGTCTTGTCGGCAATTTTTGCACCAATTGGTCAACCAATATTTGTAGATTGGCTTTACCAATCGGCTGTCCCGGGTGAGCCCGCGGCGCCCAGCGATCAGATCGGACCAACGATCAGATCGGAGAGGTGTGGCTGGCGGCGCGGCGGTCAGAACAGCCCAAGCAGCTTCACGCCTTCGTAGAGCAGCCGCAAAGCCAGCAGAGAGAGTATCACCGCCAGCACCCTGTGGAAGGTCTGGTCGTTCATCTTCACCAGAACGTGCTTGCCGATCACGGTGCCGAGGAAGCCGCTGAGCACCATGGCGATGACCAGGCCGGCATAGGGCCCGTAGTTGAACCCGAGCAGGCCGAAGGCGACGACCTTGATGGCGTGCTGGGCGACCATGCAGGTGGAGTGGGTGGCGACGTGCTCCAGCCGGCCGAGACGCATCGACTTCACCATGGCCGAGACGAAGCTGCCGGTGGCGCCGAAGAACATGGTGAGGAAGCTGGAGAAGATGCCGGTGATGATAACCTTGAAGCGTCCGGGCGTGGTGACCACCGGGCCCCAGACCGCATAGAGGATGAAGCAGGCCAGCCCGATGTTGAGGATCGCCGGCGGCAGCTGCACGGCGGTCAGCCCGCCGATGCCCGCGCCGATCAGGCTGCCGACGCAAAAGGGCGCGAGGATCTTCCACTCGACGCCGCGGATCATGATCGCGGCGCGCCCGGCGTTGGAGCCGATCTGCACCACGCCGTGAAT
>JBNKHC010000401.1:0-1522 GCA_050290145.1 Kiloniellaceae bacterium
GTCTTCGAAATCGAGTGGGCGACGTCAGCAACTGCACTTCTGGCGAGACCCCGCCGAGCGCGGTCGAATGTCTCTTTGATACAAAGCTTCTTTGACATGCCACCTTAGCACCTACGAAGGTCGACGCGACAGGTTGCTGTCCCTCAACTCCTGATTTAGCGCTTTTCACCGGCGCAGCAGCGGACGATACGACTCCCATCTCGCTCGTATCGAGGAACCGCCCAACAGGTCCGCCGTGCAAATGTCTGAACCGGGTCAAGAGATGCTGCCACAGCGGGCATCAGTGATGTCCGCTGAGAGGCGGACAACAGACCTCTTCCTCACGGCACGGGGCCGCCTTGGGCTCAGCCTCGCACCGCAATCGGCTTTATGAGAGTTTCCGCGTCTTCGCGTGAGACGCCCCAGAGATCACTCCGCCGCGTCGCTGCGGGCCTTCAGCGGCCAATCGGGGCGGGTGATGGTGAAGACCTGCTCCACCAGGCAGTAGTCCATGTAGCCGAGGCGCGCGATGGGCTTCACCTTGGCCATGTCGACCAGGCCGTCGGTCAGCACCGAGTCGTCGATGTGGATCCCGATCACCTGCCCGAAGACCACGGCGTTGCGGCCACCGGAAGGGTCGGAGGGCAGGTCGACAGTCTGCAGGTAGGTGCATTCCAGATGGATCGGCGAGGCCGCGACCCGCGGCGGCTTCACGAGCTCGGAGGGTACCAGTTCCAGCCCGGCGATCTCCGCCTCGCTGGTGCCGGCCGGCGCGGAAGCCGAGGTCATGTTCATCTGCTCGCGCAGGTCCCAGGTCACCACGTTGCAGACGAACTCCCTAGTGCGCTCGGCATTGGCGAGGGAGTCCTTGGAGCCGTCCGGCGGCCCGTCGGCCTTGCGGCCGCCGGCGGCGAACATCACGACGGGTGGATCGCCGGCCACGCCGTTGAAGAAGCTGTAGGGCGCCAGGTTCACCTGCCCCGCCTCGTTCAAGGTGGTGATCCAGCCGATCGGCCGCGGCACCACACAAGCCTTGAAGGGATTGTGCGGCAGGCCGTGCTCACCGGTCCGCGTGTCGTAGAACATGAACCTCTCCTTCGGGGGCGCGGCTCAGGCCGCCGCCACCATCTCTCCCCGGCGGCGGCCCTATGCCGCCGCGACCATTTCCCCATTGACGACCAGGCCCTCGGGACCGGCGCTGACGCTCACCTTGTCGCCGTCGCCGATCTTGCCTTCCAGGATCATGCTGGCCAAGGGGTTCTGAAGTTCCCTCTGGATCACCCGCTTCAGCGGGCGCGCGCCGTAGACCGGGTCGTAGCCCTTGTCGGCCAGCCAGGTCTTGGCCTGCTCGTCGAGCTCCAGGGCGATCTTGCGGTCCTCCAGCATCTTGTGCAGGCGGGCCAGCTGGATGTCGACGATGCCGGTCATCTGCGGCCGCGTCAGGCGGTGGAACAGCAGCACCTCGTCCAGGCGGTTGAGGAACTCCGGCCGGAAGGCCTGGCGCACCACCTCCATGACCTGGCCGCGCACCGCGTCGCTGTCC
>JBNKHC010000402.1:0-2399 GCA_050290145.1 Kiloniellaceae bacterium
TCTGCTGGAAGAGCGCGCCAAGCGCAAGGGCGTCGAGCTGACCGCCGAGATCCAGCCGGCCCTGCCGGCGGCCTATCTCGACGAACGCGCGGTCAAGCAGGTCCTGGTCAACATCCTGAGCAATGCGGTGAAGTTCACCGGGCGCGGCGGCCGGGTGGAACTCTCCGCGCGGTTTACGTCGGGCGAAGGCTTCGGGATCGTCGTGTCCGACAGCGGCGTCGGTATTGCGCCGGAGGAACTGGACCTGGTCCTTCAGCCCTTTAAACAGGCAAAGGGGGGCAAGACCACGTCCCTGGAGGGCACGGGCCTGGGCCTCACGCTCAGCAAGGCCATGGTCGAGGCACATGGCGGGCGGCTTACCCTGCACAGCCGGCCCGGCGAGGGCACGACCGTCGACATCACCCTGCCCCAGGAGAGTCCGCTCCTGAAGATTGCGGAGACGCCGCGCGATGCCCCGGCGGAGGACGGCCCGCCGCCCCGGAACCTGAAAGCGAACGGCTGAACCCGGGTGGTCGTGATATGATAATCTTCCTATCTGGCCGCTCCGGCAGGTATCGCGGCCGCTGCCCGTAACCCTCTGACATCGCCGGATTCTGCAGAATTTCCGGCCCGAGGCGGCGCCGGGACTTGCGTCACAGCGGCGAGAGGCCTATATGTGAGTGAACGTTCACTCACATTTGTCGCGACGGAGAGGCTCCATGGCTGCCACCACGGCCCGCGCAACACCTTCCCGGGGCGCCCGCACCCAGGAGAAGATCCAGGAAGTGGCGCTGGCGCTCTTCGCCGAGAAGGGGGTCGACCGCACCACCATCGGCGACATCGCCGGGGCGGCAGGCATCGCCGAGGGCACGATCTACCGTCACTATCCGGGCAAGGAGGAGCTGATCTGGCAGCTCTTCTCCGCCAACTATCTGCGCCTGGCCGCCCAGGTCGAGGCGCTGCAGGCCGAACGGCGCGACCTGCCCGGCAAGCTGAGGGTCATGGTCGGGATGTTCTGCAGCCTCTTCGAGCAGGACCCGAACATGTTCCGCTTCCTGCTGCTGGTGCAGCACGGCCAGCTCGCGCGCGTCACCGAGGACATGCAGACCCCGGTGAAGGTGATCAAGACGGTGCTGGAGGCGGCGATGGCGCGCGGCGAGATCCCCGAGCAGGATGCCGAGGTCGCCACCGCCATGGTCATGGGCATCGTCCTGCAGGTCGCCGTCTTCAGGGTCTATGGCCGCGTCACCCGGCCCCTCGGCGAGGTCGCCGACCAGCTCGCCGAGAGCTGCTGGCGGGCCTTGGGCGGCGGCGTTCGGACTGAACGAGGGGAGGGCTGAGGCCATGCGCGTCAAGCTCACCCGGCGCCGAGTCCTGCTGCTGCTGACTCTGGCCGCCCTGATCGCCGCCGCCGTGCAGCTCAATCGCACGCAACTCTGGGAAGATAGCCAGGTCTATGCCGGCTGGCGTGTGCAGCATCACGCGGTCCTCCCCACCTGCCGCCTGCTCGACGACCTGCAGAGGACGCGGACGCGCGGCCTGCTGGGCGCCTGCGCGGAAGCGCTGGAGCAGCACAAAGAAAAGGAAGGACTCGTACCGCGCAGCCCGCACCTGGTGATCCTGCTGCACGGCATGGGGCGCTCGCCCTTTCTGTTCCGCGCCATGGAGCGTGACCTGCGCGCGGCCGGCTACGACGCGGTGGCGGTCAGCTATCCCAGCCTGACCAAGGACATCGCCGGCCATGCCGATCAGCTCGAGCAGCTGCTCGCGCTGTCGCAGGATGCCGAGCGGGTCTCTTTCGTCACCCATAGCCTGGGGGGCCTGGTGGTGCGCGAGCTGCTGAGCCGCGAGGGGAGGCCGCTTACCGAATTCTGGCGCAGAAAGTTGGCGCTGGGCCGCGTGGTCATGATCGCGCCGCCCAACCAGGGCTCGGAGCTCGCCGAGTCGGTCGCCGACCTGCCGCCCTACCACTGGATCGGCGGCCCCTCCGCCAGCGAGATCGCCGACGGCCCGCCCTTCGCGCCGGTCTCCCCGGAAATCGAGGTGGCGATCATCGCCGGCGGCACCCAAGGCGGCAACGGCTTCAACCCGCTGCTGTCGGAGAACAACGACGGCGTCGTGACGGTGAGCGAAACCCGCCTGCCCGGCGCGCGCGACCACATCGTGGTCTGGGCGCTGCACACTGTGATTGCCGGCGACCCGCTGACCATCGCCGCGACCCGCAACTTCCTGGAGACCGGGCGGCTGCGCTGAGGCGCTGCCCCCAAGGAATGAACACCAGAGGACCGATCCCATGTCCGACCGTACCCTCGATATCCTGAAGAGCCGGCGCTTCCTGCCGCTGTTCGCGACGCAGTTTCTCGGCGCCTTCAACGACAACCTCTTCAAGAATTCGCTGGTGATGCTGATCCTCTTCCGTC
>JBNKHC010000403.1:0-9025 GCA_050290145.1 Kiloniellaceae bacterium
CTCGCCCGACTGGTCGCGGTAGTACTCTCCGAGAAACTCGGGCCACTCTTCGGGCTCGATGTGCGGGCCGTGCACCAGGTCGCCGGTGAACAGCAGGTGCGCGTCGCCCGTGTCCGCCATGCAGCGCTCGAACACGGCCACGATCGCCTCGTAGTCACGCATACAGCCCTGCAGGTCGGTGCACACGATGAGCCGACCGCGGCCCGGCAACCGCAGCACTTGTGCCATCTGCCGACAAGGGTAGCAAAGTCTGGCGACAGGTGGTGACGCGGCGGTGCCATGTCTGGTGACCAGAGTTCTGTATGGTGCTCCGCCTGCCTACCGGTATAGTCGGGTCCATGAGATTCGGTCTCCCCTTGGCGACCTGCATCCTGATGCTCGGATGTAGTTTCGATCCATCGGGGGTGCCGAGCGACGTTGCGCGCGATGCCGCGGGTCTCGGCGATGCCAAGCGGGGTGGTAGCGGGGCGGATGCGAATGCTCCCGACGCGACACCCACTCCGTGCAAGGACACGGACGGCGACCAGTACCAGGTCGTAGGGATTCCTGGCTCTGCCTGCGGTGAAACGCTCGACTGCGACGACCTCGACGGCAACGCATATCCCGGCCAGCCCGAGTTCTTCGACGTACCGCGGGTCCAGGGTGGCTACGACTACGACTGCGATGGCGCGGAGACGCCGCAGGACACCTCCGAGGGGGGTGATTGCCACTGGGACTGGTGGGACTGTGTGGGCACTGGTTGGGTCGGCGGTGTGCCGGCTTGCGGCGAGCCGGGCGTGTTCCACGTGTGCCGTGACGACGGCGGCTGCAAGGAAACTTCCGCCGCCACCGTCAGAATGAAGTGCAAGTAGCCCGGCCCGACCAGGGGCTCGCGACTCGAGCTAGCCCTTCGCCATCACGGCGATGAACTCGGCGTTGGTCTCGGTCTTGCCGAGCTTGTCGATGAGCAGGGACATGGAGTCGACCGTGTTCAGCGGGTGCAGGATCGCCCGGAGAGCACGCATGCGCTGCAGGTGATCGTCGGAGACGAGGAGCTCCTCTTTGCGCGTTCCCGACTTGTTGATGTCGAGGCACGGGTAGATGCGCTTCTCCATCAGCTTGCGATCCAGGTGGATCTCGCAGTTGCCGGTGCCCTTGAACTCTTCGAAGATGACCTCGTCCATGCGGCTGCCGGTGTCGATCAGCGCAGTGGCGATAATGGTCAGCGAGCCGCCTTCCTCGATGTTGCGGGCGGCGCCGAAAAAGCGCTTGGGACGCTGCAGCGCGTTGGCGTCGACACCACCGGTCAGCACCTTGCCCGAGCTCGGCACCACGGTGTTGTAGGCGCGCGCCAGGCGGGTGATGGAGTCCAGCAGGATCACGACGTCCTTCTTGTGTTCGACCAGGCGCTTGGCCTTCTCGATCACCATCTCGGCGACCTGCACGTGGCGCTGGGCCGGCTCGTCGAAGGTGGAGCTCACCACCTCGCCCTGCACCGAGCGGTCCATGTCGGTCACTTCCTCCGGGCGCTCGTCGATGAGCAGCACGATGAGGAAGATCTCCGGATGGTTCTTGGCGATGGACTGGGCGATGTTCTGCAGGATCATCGTCTTGCCGGTGCGCGGCGGCGCGACGATCAGGGCGCGCTGGCCCTTGCCGATCGGCGCGGTCAGATCGATGACCCGCGGCGTCAGGTCCTTGATGGTCGGGTCTTCGACTTCCAGCTTCACGCGCTCGTCCGGATAGAGCGGGGTCAGGTTGTCGAAGTTGATGCGGTGGCGCGAGTTCTCCGGCGGATCGAAGTTGATCTGGCTGACCTTCAGCAGGGCGAAGTAGCGCTCGCCGTCCTTGGGCGAGCGGATCTGCCCTTCCACCGTGTCGCCGGTGCGCAGGCCGAAGCGGCGCACCTGGCTGGGGCTCACGTAGATGTCGTCCGGCCCGGCCAGGTAGTTCGATTCCGGCGAGCGCAGGAAACCGAAACCGTCCTGCAGGATTTCCAGCACCCCGCCGCCGTAGATCGGCTGGTCGTTGTCTGCCAGGTGCTTCAGGATCGCGAACATCATGTCCTGCTTGCGCAGGGTGCTCGCGTTCTCGATTTCCAGTTCTTCGGCAAAGGCCAAGAGATCGGCCGGACTCTTGGCTTTCAGTTCTTGAAGGTTCATGGGCGCTTACGCCTGTGCTCGCTGTAAAACGTAATGGGGGAAGATTTCGGGTCGGACCTGCACCGGAGCGCTTGCTGCAAGAGAAGGTGCCAGGAATGCGGGATAAAACCGCAACGCGGGGGAGATTTGTAAACTGCAGCCTACGCTTGGCTGGTTACCTATTCGTTAACCATATATGGGACGGACTTTGCCGGACGGCAAGGTTCAGAAGATTTCTGACCGTTAATGCAAGGCGCCGCAGAAGTCAAGCGGCCTGGGCGCCGCCGGGCGGAGGGCCGGCTCCCGCTGCATTAAAACGGCTTCACCACCGCCATGATCACGATCCCCACCATCAGGACCGCCGGGACCTCGTTCATGATGCGGTAGAAGCGCTCGGAATGCCGGTTGGCGTCGGCTTCGAAGTCCTTGCGCCAGCGCGCCGCCATCATGTGCAGGACGGTCAGGATGACCAGCATGGTCGCCTTGGCGTGGAACCAGCCGCCTTGCCAGGCCTCGATGTTCACCATCAGCGCCAAGCCCAGGGCCCAGGCGACGATCATCGAGGGGTTCATGATGCCGCGCAGCAGGCGGCGCTCCATCACCTTGAAGGTCTCGGACTGCACGGAGCCCGGCTCCGCCTGGCAGTGGTAGACGAAAAGCCGCGGCAGGTAGAGGAAGCCGGCCATCCAGGAGATCACCGCCAGAATGTGCACCGCCTTGACCCAGAGATAGGCCTCGCCCAGAAACCCCGCCATAACGCCCTGAAACCCCTCGTATTTTGATCTTTTCAGGCGTCCGCCGCCTGAGGACAGCCGCGCCACTTCGCCGGGCAGATACGCCCGCCGGCCTGGGAGCAGACCGCCCGCTCCGACCCCGCGGCGGCGACCACCAGCTCGCCCAGACCCTCTATGAAGGGCGCATCGGCCATGACCGTGGGCACCCGCAGATAGCCGGCCGCCCCGGCCTTCTCCGCCAGCTCCCGGTACTCGATGTCCAACTCCACCAGGGTTTCCGAGTGCTCGGAGACGAAGGCGATGGGCACCACGATGATGCTGCGTCCCTCCCGCGCCGCCTTCTCGATCTCGTCGTCGGTGGGCGGACCGATCCACTCCAACGGTCCAACACGGCTCTGGTAGCAGATCTGGTAGTCCAGGTTCACCTCGCCCAGGCGGCGCACCACCGCGGCGACGCTCTGTTCCACCTGCCACTGGTAGGGGTCGCCCTGGTCGACGATCTTCTTGGGCAGGCCGTGGGCTGAGAACAGCACGCGCGGCGGCTTATCCTGCCCGGCCTCGCGCAGGGCCTCGCGCAGGCGCACCACCGTCGCCTCCACGAAACCGGTTTCCTGCGGATAGCAGCACAAAGTGCGGCTGCGCGCCGTCAGTCCCGCCGCCTTGGCCTCGCTTTCCCATTCCTTCAGGGAAGAGGCCGAGGTCGTGGTCGAATACTGCGGATAGAGCGGCAGCAGGACCACCTGGTCCGGTGCGAAGGCGGCCACCTGCTTCGCCGTCTCGCGCGCCCGCGGGTGCCAGTAGCGCATGGCGATGAAGACCTTCACCTCGCCGAGGCCGCGTTCCTGCAACACCCTGGCCAGGGCTGCCGCCTGCGCCTCGGTATTGGGCAGCAGGGGCGAGCCGCCGCCCATCTCCTGATAGATCTCCTCGGCCAGCGGCGCGCGTTTTTTGGAAATAACCTTGGCCAGGAGCCAGCGCAGCGGCAGCGGCAGGCGGATGATCGCCGGGTCGAAGAAGAGGTTGAAGAGGAAGGGCTGCACCGCCGCGCGGCTGTCGGGCCCGCCAAGGTTGAACAGCACCACCGCCGTCTTGCTCATGATGCGCCACCCCCCGCGCCGGGCCAGGCACGAAGCTGCTCCATCAGCTGGGCGACATGCTCCGGCGGGGTCTGCGGCACGATGCCATGGCCCAGGTTGAAGACGAAGGGCCCGCCGCTCAACTCACGCAGGATGGTCTCGACACCTTGGCGCAGGCTGTCGCCGCCGGCGACCAGCAGCAGCGGGTCGAGATTGCCCTGCACACAGACTTTGGACTGCAGCGCCTGGCGCGCCCAGGCCAGCGGCACGGTGGTATCCAGGCCCAGGGCATCGGCGCCGCTCTCGACGGCATAGGTCTCGTAGAGCACCCCGGCCCCGCGCGGAAAGAGGATCACCGGCACGCCCGGCCGCTCCGCCTTG
Organism: Kiloniellaceae bacterium; assembly: GCA_050290145.1. Taxonomy (GTDB): domain Bacteria; phylum Pseudomonadota; class Alphaproteobacteria; order Kiloniellales; family Kiloniellaceae; genus Pelagibius. The sequence goes on from JBNKHC010000403.1 coordinate 4,312, forward strand.
AGGCGCGCGACCAGCGCCTTGGCCGGCTCCAGGCACCAGCGCCGCAGATGCGCTTCCGGCCAGACCCCGGCCCAGGAATCGAAAATCTGCACCACCTCGGCGCCGGCGTCGATCTGGGCGATGAGGTAGTCTCCGGTGGCCGCCACCAGCAGGTCGATGAGGCGCTGCATGGCCTCCGGCGCGCTGTAGGCCCAGCGCTTGCCGGCAGCGAAATCCTTGCTGGAGCCGCCTTCCAGCATGTAGCTGGCGACCGTCCAGGGCGCGCCGGCAAAGCCGATCAGCGTGGTCTCCGCCGGCAGTTCGCGGCTCAGCCGCCCGACCGTTTCGTAGACCGGGGCCAGGCGGTCATGCAGGGCCGTGCGATCCAGGCGGTCGATGTCGCCCGCCTGTTCCAGGGCTTCCAGGCGCGGACCAAGGCCTTCCTCGAACCAGACCTTCTGGCCCAGGGCATGGGGCACCACCAGGATGTCGGAGAACAGGATCGCCGCGTCGAAGCCAAAGCGCCGGATCGGCTGCAGAGTCACTTCCACCGCGTAGTCCGGTGTGTAGCAGAGATCGAGAAAGCCCTCGGCCTTGGCCCGCAGTTCCCGGTATTCCGGCAGGTAGCGCCCGGCCTGGCGCATCAGCCACACCGGCGGCCGCGCCAGAACCTCGCCTCTGAGGGCGCGCAGCATGGTCTTTTCGGAAAGCGGAAGGGTCTTGGGAGCCTGGGTCATCGAAGAAAGTCGGTTCTCTTGGTCTCTGCCTGGACGTTTCTGCCCTGTGCTTCTGAAGGTCTCAAGGCCCGACAAGATGGACTTTTCCGCGGGCCGAGCAAACCCCCCTTCTTCCTAAAAGAATTATTTAAAAGCTTAAGGTGATTGCTGTTGATCCCTGTGAATCCCGGGGATTGACGCTGTCTCACGGCTTATCCCGCGAGTCTTCCGCAAGCTTGCCTGAGCCCCTTTTATCTGTGGGCAGAGGACGGCAAAAACCAGGGTGAACCCACGCCTTGCGCCAAATCCACAGGCAGGGGATAACGGGGAAAAGGTCAAGGGGCCGGCGTTCTATCCCAAAGCAGTTCACCCTGTGGGGCGAAACTGTCCGGAGCGCAAGAAGGTCCTGGAGCATTGCGAGGCAGAGGTGAGGGAAATTTTTTCGATGCAGGCTGAAGGGCGGCTTGTCCCCGCAATTCGCATAACCATGGCGCTTCATACACAGCTTTTGCCGGGCCGCGGCGGGTATCGCAGTCGGACGGAGTCGCCCGCATGACCACTCATCATCTCCACCTGGTCTCCGATGCGACGGGCGAAACCATCAATTCCGTCGCGCGCGCCTGTCTCGTGCAGTTCGGCGGCGTCGAGCCCATCGAGCATGTCTGGAGCCTGGTGCGCACCCGCGGGATGATGACCAAGGTGCTGCAGGGCATCGAGGCCAGCCCCGGCCCGGTGCTCTACACCATGGTGAACCGCGAACTGCGCGACCAGCTCACCTCCTGCTGCGCGTCGCTCGGCCTGCCCTGCATCCCCGTGCTGGATCCGGTGATCCACGCCCTGGCCAACTATTTCGGGGTCGAGATCCGCGGCACGCCGGGCCTGCAGCACGTTCTCGATGCGGAATACTTCAGCCGCATGGACGCCATGACCTTCGCTCTGGCCCATGACGACGGCCAGCACTGCAGCGACATCGACAAGGCCGACATCATCCTGGTCGGCGTGTCGCGCACCTCCAAGACTCCGACCTGCATGTACCTGGCCAACCGCGGCATCAAGGCGGCCAACGTGCCGGTGGTGCCCGGCTGTCCCATGCCCGAGGAATTGCTGCACGCCAAGGGGCCGCTCGTCGTCGGCCTCACCAAGGACGCGGCCAGCCTGGTCCAGGTGCGTCAGAACCGCTTGCGCATGCTGACCGACGACAAGCAGGAAACCGACTACGTGAACCTGGAAGCAGTGCGCCAGGAAATCGCCCAGGCAAGGCGCTTCTGCGTCGAGCACGGCTGGCCGCTGATCGACGTCACCCGTCGCTCCATCGAGGAGACCGCGGCCACCATCATGAATTACTACGCCAAGCACGTCGGCGCGGAGGCGTGATGGCCGAGGCCGCCGAACTTCCGGGCGTCCTCATGACCGCCACACCGCCGCCGCTGGTGCTGGCCTCGGCCAGCCCGGCGCGCGCGCAGATGCTGCGGGCCGCCGGCCTGGAGCTGCACTGCCAGGCCGCGGCGGTGGACGAGGAAGGGGTGAAGGCCTCCCTGAAGGCCGAGGGCGCGACGCCGGCCCAGGTGGCCGAGACCCTGGCCGAGCTGAAGGCGCAGCGCGTGGCGGTGAAGCATCCCGGCGCGCTGGTCATCGGCGCCGACCAGATGCTCTCCTGCAACGACGTCTGGTTCGACAAGCCGCCCGACCGCGACCATGCCGCCGCCCAGCTGCGCGCGCTCAGCGGCAAGAGCCACACCCTCTGGACCGCCGTCTGCGTGGTGCGCAACGGCAACCGCATGTGGCACCACAACGCCGCCGCACATCTGACCATGCGTACGCTCAGCGACGCCTTCATCGAAGCCTATCTGCAGGCCGCGGGGCCGGCGGTCAGCGGCTGCGTCGGCGCTTATCAGCTCGAGGGCCTGGGCGCGCAGCTCTTCAACAAGGTCGAGGGTGACTTCTTCACCGTGCTGGGCCTGCCGCTGCTGCCGCTGCTCGACTTTCTCAGATTGAACAAGGCCCTGCCGTCATGACCGTCTCACTTCCTCCCCTTTCCGGAAAAGCGAAGGTCGCGGGCCTCATCGGCTGGCCGGTCTCCCATTCACGCTCGCCGCGGCTGCACGGCTACTGGCTGGCCGAGCACGGCATCGACGGCGCCTACGTGCCCCTGCCGGTGCAGCCCGACAGGGTGGAAGTGGCGGTGCGCGGCCTCGCCGCCGCCGGTCTGCGCGGCGTCAACGTCACCATCCCGCACAAGCAGACAGTGCTGGCGCTCTGTGACGCGGTGGACGACGTCGCCCGGCGCATCGGCGCGGTCAACGTGCTGAGCTTCGACGGCGAGAAGATCAGCGGCAGCAATACGGACTCCTTCGGCTTCATGGAAAACCTGAAGGCGGGCGCGCCCGGCTATGACGCGACCCGGGCGCCCGCTGTCCTGCTGGGCGCCGGCGGCGGCGCGCGCGCCGTGGCGGTGGGGCTGCTGGATGCCGGCGTGCCGGAGCTTCGCCTCGTCAACCGCAACCGCGAGCGCGCCGAGCGGCTGGCCGCTGAGATCGGCGGCGCGGTCTCGGTCTTAGCCTGGGAGAACCGCTGCGCCGCCCTGGACGGCGCCGGCCTGCTGGTCAATTCCACCAGCCTGGGAATGAGCGGCCAGCCGGCGCTCGAGATCTCGCTCGATGACCTGGACCCCGGCGCGGTGGTCGCCGACCTGGTCTACAGCCCCCTGGAAACGGCGCTGCTGGCTGGGGCCCGCGCCAAGGGCTGCGCCGCCGTCGACGGCCTCGGCATGCTGCTGCACCAGGGCCGGCCCTGCTTTGCCGCCTGGTTCGGCTCCGACCCGCAGGTGACGCCGGAACTCCGCGCCTACGTGCTGGGGGGAGACTGAGCCGCCATGCTGGTCGTCGGCCTCACCGGGTCCATCGGCATGGGCAAGACGACGGCCGCGACCCAGCTGCGCCGCCTCGGCCTGCCGGTCCATGACGCCGACGCGGCGGTGCACCGTCTGATGGCGCGCGGCGGTGCGGCGGTGGGCGAAGTGGCGGCGGCCTTTCCCGGCGTCGAGAAGGACGGCGCCATCGACCGCGGCCTGCTGGGCGCCAAGGTGCTGGGCGATCCCGCCGCGCTGAAACGGCTGGAAGCCATTCTCCATCCCCTGGTCCGTGCCGAGGCGCGCGCCTTTCTCGCCAAGCAGGCGCGCCAGCACCGGCCGCTGGCGGTGCTCGACATCCCGCTGCTGTTCGAGACCGGCGGCGACGCGCTCTGCGACGCGGTCATCGTGGTCTCCGCCCCGCCGACGGTCCAGCGCGCCAGGGTGCTCGCCCGCCCGGGCATGACGGAGGCGAAGATGCAGGCCGTGCTCGCCCGCCAGCTGCCCGATGCGGAAAAGCGCCGGCGCGCCGACTTCGTGGTGCAGACCGGCCTCACCAAGGGCCACAGCTTGCGCCAGCTCTCGGCCATCGTCACACTGCTGAAGGAAGAGGCCCGGCGCCGCCGCCGCCCCCTAGGAAACCGCTCCATTGCCAACCGTCCGGGAAAGCGTCATGCGTGAGATCGTTCTCGACACCGAAACCACCGGCCTGGATCCGGCGGCCGGCCACCGCATTGTCGAGATCGCGGGGCTGGAGCTGCTGCACCACATCCCGACCGGGCGCACCTTCCGCGAGTACATCAACCCGGAACGCGACATGCCGGCGGAGGCCGAGCGCATTCACGGCCTCAGCGAGGAGTTCCTGAAGGACAAGCCGGTCTTCTCGGAGGTCGCCCAGAACTTCCTGGACTTCATCGGCGACGCCAAGCTGGTGATCCACAACGCCAGCTTCGACATGAAATTCCTCAATGCCGAGCTGAAGAGCGCCGGCCACGAGCGGCTTTCCATGGCGCGCGCCATCGACACCGTAGCCCTGGCCCGCGAGCGTTTCCCCGGCGCCCAGGTGAACCTCGACGCGCTCTGCCGGCGCTTCGAGATCGACAACTCGGCACGCACCTTTCACGGCGCGCTGCTGGACTGCGAGCTGCTGGCGGAGGTCTACCTGGAACTG
>JBNKHC010000404.1:0-4768 GCA_050290145.1 Kiloniellaceae bacterium
GTGGCATAGGTTACCGGCGCTTCGCCGTCCGTCGGCGTCAGCGTCAGCAGCCAGAGTACGAGAACCTGCAGCAGCGGTAGCACCAGACCGAGGGAGGGGCGGATCTCGCGGAAGGCGAGGCAGGCGAGCAGAACCGCGAGATGCAGGCTCCAGATATTGCTGGAGAGGATCTCGAAGAGGTTGACGTAGGGGCCGTGGTCGAGACGCAGCCAGCGCAGCGAGATACCCAGACTGTGCACGGCGAGTGCGGCGGCAACCAGGGCCAGCGGCCAGCGGTAGTCATTTCTTCCGCGCAGGCTGTTTCCCAGCGCTGCGAGGCTCGCCACGAGGTAGAGCGCCATGCCGGCATAGAGAAAGAGGTCCTCAGCGCGCATGGGCCGCAGCTCCTTTCCGGTCCGTCCGGTTCCAGGACACACCGAAGGTCTTCCGGCCGATGTGCCAGACGAAGCAGGCAACACCGACCACCACAGTCGCCAGCATCCAGGGGGTCAGCGGGTTGTAGGCAATGGTATAGCCCATCCAGCTGCGCAGCTCGTCATAGTGCAGCCGGCCGCCGCCAATGCGCAGGCTCTCACCGGGGCGGAGTTCGCTGCGGCCATGGTCTCCGATGACCACCAGGAAAGCGTTGTCGGGCTTGCGGAACTGCCAGGAGCGTTCCTCTTCGTAGACCGGTTCAGGTATATGCAGCCACAGCTTCACGCTTGCGGAGCCGTCGGGCAATTGCCACTCGGTGCCTTGGCGGAAATGGTTCAGTGGATAGGAAGGCAAATGCACGCTGCCACTCTGTGCGGTTCCCGCGCTGTCAAGGTAGGTGAGCAGCGGCGCAAAGCCTTTGTTGAAGGAGGTGTAGAAGCGGTAGTTGCCGACCACCAGCGGGCGGTCGTCGCCAACGGTGCGCGGCAGCCAGCCGCCGCCGAGGTCCGGCACCATGACCGTGCTCACCGTGTCCCGGCGTTTGACGCTGGGGCCGTAGGCGATCTCGAAGCCTTTCTGAATGAAACGAACCTGGTCAAGCGAGCGGGGATGCAGCAGCCCGCTTTCCGCTTCCACCAGGCGCGCGTCGAAAGCCGTGCCCTCGCTCACTTCGACATGGCCGCTGAGAAAAGTCAGACGATCCACCGCAACCTCGCAGGCAAGGGCGGCGAGCGCGAGGTGGAAGCCGAGAAGGCCGCCCTGGCCCCGCAGCCTCGCGCTGGTCGAAAGGGCGGCGAGCAGGTTGACGCAGAGCAGGCCGAAGGGAAGGGCGATCGCGGTGCCGAAAGGGTAGTCGAATAGCTGCCCGGACAGCGCGATGGCGCCGGCCGCCAGAATGGCGAACAGGGTGAGCTTCAGAGAAGCCAGGCCGGTGGCGATGCCATGCAGTTTTGCGGTCATGGCGGGTTCTCGCAGTTCTCGCTGCTGTCGCGCATCCAGTCGCGCCCCGACTGACCGTTGCCCGGCGGTCCCGCCGAGCCGCAGTCGCTCGCCTGCCAGTTCCCGCTGGTCGCGAAGGTGCGCACCTTCAGCAGGGAATTCAGGTAGTAGGGCGCTTGGGTGAAGGCCGCGGTGGTATTGTTGCGGACCTGGGTCCCGGGCGGCAGGCTCGCTTCCTGGCCGACGTCGTTGAGGTTTACCAGGAAGGCCTTGTTCTTCCAGCCATGCGGGACGGCAACGTGGCACCAGCTGCAGCGCAGCTGCTCGATCTTGTCGGCATGATAGGCGTGCAGGTTCTCGTCTCTTTCGCCGCCGAAGCCGCTCGGGATGCCTAAGCCGTCACGGGTGGCATAGCGGCTGAAGGAGTGGCACTTGAAACAGAGGTGGTCCTCGGTGCCAGGTGCACCGGTCGTCGCATCCCAGCGGCCCTTCAGGATGAAGTCGTGATTAGAGCCGTGCGGCCCCCAGGAGCGTCCGTTCTCGCCGCCGTCGGGAACCACCGTGCCGGTGGCAGTTTCCGAGCCGTGGCAGTCGGAGCAGTACATCGTCTGCGTACCGATGAAGCCGGAAGAGTTCCACGGGGCGAGCCAGTTGTTTGCATCGGCCTGTCGCACCGCGGTCGAGCGGCCGGTCGAATCAATGACCGGATGCCAGGAGCGGTGCTCGCCGCCTGGCTCCCCCTGGTCCGACAGTGGCGCCTGGAACTCCATTGCCTGGTCGGTGTAGCGGGTCAGAGCATTGGTGTTTGGGGGCGTGCCGCCGGGGCTGTCGCCAAGGTCCGGCGGCACGTCGTAAGCAAAGCTGGAATGGCACTTCAGGCAGACCTGGTACTCCCGGGTCACATAGGTGCTGCTGGCGCTGGTGCTGCCGCCGAGCGGGGCGTTGCCGCGCTTGAGGTCGTAGTCGATCGGGCCCGCCAGGAAGGTGGAGGAGCCATAGACCGGCTCGACGCCCCAGGTGCCCTTAAGCACGCCAGAGGCGATGTTGGTGTGCAGCTGCCCGGACTGGTGCGGATGGGTGCCGGCGGCGTCGGGTACTGCGGGAACGTCGTTAAAGAGCCGCTTCTTGATCACGCGGTGGGGGTTGTGACAGTCGCTGCACTCGACATGACGGTTCTGCGGGGCACTCTTGCCGAGCAGCGTCTGCGACTCCAGCAGGTCCTTGCCGGGCTGGCTTACCGGGGCGGTGCCGACGTCGTGCTGTTCCGGCTGGATGTCGATGGGCATGTGGCGCGCACTTTGGAAGTCGAGCCAGATGTCGGGCACCGGGAAGTTCACGTTGCCCTGGTTGTTGAGCACCGCTGTGTCCGACGAATGGCACTGGTAGCAGGTTTCCTCCTGCGCCGAGCTGCCGCCGCCCTTGGGGATCGCGAAGCTGTCGGTTCCCTCGCGCAGCAGCCGCTGCGCCCCCTGCACGGTGTGCGTGTCATGGCAGTTGAGGCAGGAGGCTTGCCAGACCGGCATGTTGACGGGAAATTCGCGCAGCGCGGCGGCTGCCGGCGCATAGGTTTCGTCGGCGGCAAAGCTGCTGGCATGGGCCGAGCCGACCCAGCCTTCCTTCTCGTGACAGGCCAGACAAATGATATCGAGGCTCTTGTCGAAGGTGCCGCCGATCGGGTCGGCCTGCTGGAAGCGGTTCAGCCGCAGGAACTTTATGCTTTGCTCCACGGTGTCGCGGATGTGCGGGTCGTGGCAGGTGGTGCATTGCAGCTGGTTGTCCTCCAGCGGCACGTCAGGGCGCACGCCGGGCACGCGGTTCTCGATCGACAGGCTGGAGCTCGGCAGCCGCAGCTCGCCATCAGTCAGGGCCAGCGCGTCATCGTAGGTAAACGAGATCGGGTGGTCATTGGTCAGGTCGGTGCCGAGGCGACGGGTGAAGCCCGTGTCCTCGCCTGCGCCGGCGGGGATCGTGCCGCCGGGACCGGTGCCGACGAGGGGAATGTCCTCAGTGCTGGGATTACCGTCGGTCTCGGCGCCATTCAAGACGTTGACGGCGCCGATCGCGATGGTGCCGTCGTGGCATGACAGGCAGAGCTTGCTGCTACCGCCTGGCTGCCCAAGGCCGAGAGCATCCATCGAGCTGGAGGTGTAGGGCGTGTAGGTCGCTCCCGAGAGTTTGCGGTTCCACAGGGGGGCGACGCCGGGCTCTGCGCCATGCGGGGTGTGACAGAAGACGCAGACCTCGTCTTCGGAGACGGCGCGCACCGCACCAGGTCCGGTGACCGAGAAGTTGTGCACCGTGTTGCGGACATCGGAAATACGCTCGGCCCAGAGGCTGGAGGAGGCGGTGAGGCCGGCAATGCCGGCGCAAAGAAGGGCCAGCGCCAGAATGCGCCCACGGCGCGCCAGGTCGTTGCGGACAGGTGGGGTCATTGCACATTCCCCCCGTCCAGCTCCTTGAAGATCGCCACGCGGCCGTTGAACATATCGGCGACATAGACGCGGCCCTGCGGGTCGGTCCATACCCCGGCGGGCAGGTAGAATTGGCCGATGCCACGCCCGGTTCCACCGATCGGCAGCAGAAGCTGCCCGCCCTGGTCGTAAACCAGAAGGTGGTCGAAGTACGATTCGACTACGTAGATCCGTCGGCCGCTGCCCACAGCCACGCCCTTCGGGCGCGTCATGTCGCCGACGAAGAGCCCGAGCCGGCCGAACGACAGACGCTCTTCGCCGCTGCGGTCGAAGACCTGGACACGGAAATTCAGGGTATCGGCGACGTAGAGCCTCCCGTCGCGGAAAGAGAGGTGGGTCGGCGTGTTGAACAGGCCATCGCCGTTGCCGCGGCTGCCGATCAGCTCGACCAGGTTGCCCGTGTCGTCGAACACCTTGATGTCATGTTGTGCGGTGTCGGCAACGTAGATCTGACCGGCAAGGGGATCACGCGCGAGCCCGGTCGGACGGGCGAGAATGCCGGCGCCGAAGCGCCCGATGGGCCGGCCCTCGGCATCCAGGCGGAAGACTTCGCCCAGTTCGGCATCGCTGACCAGAAAGCCGCCGCTACCGTCGGGGGCTATGGCCACCGGCGCGACGAAGCGGGTGGCCTCGGCCGCCAGCTCCCACTCTTGAAGGCTGGCGCCCTGGAGGTCGAAAACCACCACCGCCCTAAGGCTGGCGTCGATTACATAGACCCGCCCGTCCGGCCCCGTCATGCCGCTGACCGGGCGCTGCAGCTCAAGGTAGTCCGGCTCGCCAACGACAAGGCCTGCGATCCATCGCAGGGTCGACCCGATTTCTTCTCCCGCCTCGCCATCCTTGGCGAGGAAGTCGCGCTCCCCGATCAAAGTCCGCACGTAGATGTAACGTGGCGCTTCCGGAGCGGCCGGCCAGACTTCCGCCTGCGGCTGTGGCTCGAGGAC
>JBNKHC010000405.1:0-6317 GCA_050290145.1 Kiloniellaceae bacterium
AGCTGAGCGATTCGATCCCTTGTAAGGGTGAAACGGCAATTCTGGATGGCTATGCCGGTTCCGAAGCCGCCACCGAATGTGGCGCCGACGAAACGGCATTGTGCATCCCGGTATCCGGCCCATGCCTCCTGGCTTTTGTCCGGCGTATATGAACGCCCTGTTCGGCTATGGGTACGAGAAAGCCCGAAGCGGCAACTGGCAGAACACGCCGCCTTATCTGCAAGGGAGGTAGGCCAACCGTCCGACGGGCGAAGCGGTTGTTTCTAAAGCCTCCCTAACGTCCCATGAAGCCCCTACGTCCGCTCATGGCACAAAGCGGCTGTCTTCGTCGGCTGGCGGTTAAGTCCTCTTTCCAACCATTTTCCGAAATTGGTTTGCAGTGGCAAAGGGAGGAGGCGGCTAGCTTATGGGAGACGCCTCAACAGACAGTCACGGTAACCTTGCGGGTGGATTTTTTTATTTCGGTGGTGGGTACCTTCGGCAACCATAGGCGGGCGCGTGGAAATGCACACAAGCCGCTGCAGCGAAGGCCACCCCTTCACCCAAAGGTGGGCGTGCGTGGGTTGCCGCCGTCGCTTGGCTGAATCAGCCCAGTCTGATTGACTATCAGGTTGTCGCAGGTCCGATCCCTGCCGGACTCACCAGATTTCTTCCCAAAATCAGTGCGTTATAGGCTGCCCCTTCAATTCTTCCGGGTGGCGGATCTCCTTGGAAGCATCGCTCATCCGGGTGACCCTCCAAGGAGGGAGCGGCCTTTGCCCGCGCGATGCATTCTGTGCGACTATTGCTGGAAGCGGGGGGTGCAGAGCGGCGCAGGGCCTGTGCCTGCGAAGGGGAGGAACTGCACCGGGTTGTGTGCTCGGGCTCCTTGCCCGGCGTTGCCTCAAGAGATTCTGTTGACCTGCAAGCGCAGACAATCTGGAAGAGCGGGGGCGTTTGAATGGCAAAAGCTGGCGTAGCAAAGAAGGCGACACGCAAGACGGCCGCGAAGAAGACCGGCAAGAAGGCGGCCGCGAAGAAAGCCGCCAAGAAGAAGGTCGCGGTCAAGAAGGCGGCGGCGAAAAAACCGGCAGCGGAGCGATCGCTGAAAAAAGCGATCAAGAAGGCCGCGAAAAAAGCCGCCAAGAAGAAGGTCCGGAGTCACAAGCCGCCACCGAGACGACGCTGATGGCCAAGACCAGCTTCGATGACCTGAAGAAGGAACTGAACTTCTTTTCGGGCGCCGTGAGCGGGGCGGTGCGAACCACGGCTTTCGGCGTCATCGCGGCCATCTGGGCGATCTTCACGGCAGATGGAATTTCACTGCAAAACAGCGGTCTTTTCGATGTCCCGACGGACCTGCTGGTCAAGCTGGCGTTCATTCTCGCCGGGGGCGCAATTCTGACGGACATCCTGCAGTACGTCTGTTCCTACTACATGACCAGCATGGGGGTGGACCGCTGGGAGGCGGCGGAACAGGAGGGCGAGGAGGTCGACTTCGCCTATGACCAGGACAACCTCGGCACCTTCGGGTTCTACCTGTACAGGGCCAGCTTCTGTCTGTTCCCGGTCAAGCTGGTCCTTGCCATTCTGAGTGCCGTGTCGTTCTTCTTCATCGCTTTCGCGGTGACCATCGCATAGCGGCGGCTCGAGCGTCCGGTCAGGTCGACGCAGGTCCGGTTCCTTGCCGGGCTCAGCCGCTCAGACGCTCGTCGGTGAAAGCCACCGGCAGGAAGATCAGCCGGGTCTGTTTTGTCCGGCCGGGGAAGGCGCCCCGAAAGACCGAAATGAAGTTGCGCTCTTCCTGCATCAAGGACGAGGAGGACAGGACCGGCCCGCCGGTGGCGAAGGCCACGCGGAACTCCTCGGTGCGCGCTTCCTTTGACTCGGCCGTGATCCCGTCGCCGAACAGTTTTCCGGTGTTGTCTCTGCCGAGAAGGCGCACGACGGCGGTCCCCACGACACGATGGCGGAGAACGTCCGGGTCGATCTCCTCCAGGATCTGCACCCAAGGCAGGAGCTTCAGATTGTCCGCGTGATCGAAACTCGCCCGATCCAGGTATCCGTCGGAGCCGCGCTTCGACAGGAAATAATCGTAGAAAACTCGCACAGGATGCTGAGGCGGAACCTCCTGAGCATCAATCAGCCGGTATTGCTTTTCGAGTAATGTCCGCTCGCCGAAAGATGGCATAAGAAACATTCAAATATAAACAAATACGAAAACTGTGTTAGTGCCCGCGTCAGGGAGAATACGCAGTTCCGCTGGAGCCTGGCAACGGGCCCTGTTCTACTGCGTTGTATTGATTGCCAGGGCTCGATAAAGGCTTGTGCCTGCGCTGCTGTGCGGAGCATTTCGGTGTCCGGCAGGTCCTCGCAGCTGCGCTCCCGGCCCTTTCAGCGCTCCACCCGGACGGGGAGACGCCGCGCCCGCCGTTCCCTCTGGCCCCTGACATGAATCCCGACTTCCGTTAGGCTCGAGCAGGCAACCTTGGGAGGCAGGTCAATCAGGGCGCTGGTACTGGTCATCCTCTACCTCTGCGTGACGCTGCTGCCCTTGGCGCTGGCCTGGGCGGGGGCGCGGCCGCCACGCGCGCTGTGGGACGAGCTCGCCTCCGGTGCGGGGATGCTCGCCTATGCGGTCATCCTGGTGGAGTTTCTGCTTTCCGGGCGCTTCCAGAGCATCTCCGCGCACATCGGCATGGACGTCACCATGCGAATCCACCAGCTCTTCGCCCGTACGGCGCTGGTGCTGGCCCTGATCCACCCCTTTCTCTATCGCGGGTCCTTCGGTCCGCCGCTGCCCTGGGACGCGACGGGTCAGGAGACGCTGACCTGGGACCTGGGCGCGCTGGCCACGGGCATCATCGCCTGGGTCCTGCTGCCGGGCTTCGTGCTGCTGGCGATCGGACGCGACCGCATCGGCGTCAGGTACGAGACCTGGCGCTTGATGCACGGCCTTGGCGCGCTGGCGATCGCCGCGCTGCTGCAGCACCACGCCCTGGCCGCCGGACGCTACAGCGCCGACCCGGTTCTCGCCGGCCTGTGGAGCCTGCTGCTGGCCATTGCCGTCCTGTCGCTGGTCAACGTCTATCTGGTGAAGCCGGCCCTGCAGCTGCGGCGCGCCTGGACGGTGGCCTCGGTGCGCCGCCTGGTGGCCGGAATCTGGGAACTGACGCTGAAGCCGCAGAACCACCCGGGCCTGACCTATGACGCCGGTGAATTCGTCTGGCTCAACGTCGGCAACAGCGCCTTTTCCCTGCGCGAGAATCCTTTCTCGATCGCTTCGGCGCCCGGCCCGGGACCCGAGTTGCAGTTCGTCATCAAGGAGCTCGGCGATTTCACCTGCACGCTCGGGAAGGTGGCGCCGGGAACCCGCGCCTACCTCGAAGGCCCTCATGGCAACCTCGTGGTGGCAGGGCGGGAAGAACCGGGAATCGCCCTGATCGGCGCCGGCGTCGGCATCGCGCCGCTGCGCGGCATCCTCCGCCAGCTCCACTTCGAGAAGGATCCGCGCCCGACCGCTCTGGTCTACGGCAGCCGCTTCGTCGATGACATCCTCTACCGCGAGGAGCTGGAAGCACTGGCACGCGACCATGGCACTGAGCTCGTTCTCGCGCTGTCGCAGCCGCCCGAGGCTTGGCCGGGCCGCAGCGGCAGGATCAGCGAGGAACTGGTCCGCGAGCTTTTCGCCGCGCCGGAAAGGAAGCGCTGGCTCTACGTTCTCTGCGGCCCGCCGGCCATGATGGAAGCCGTTGAAGATGCGCTGATTGAACTCGGCGTGCCGGCGCGGCAGATCCTCTCCGAGAGGTTCGCCTATGACTAAATGGTTCTTTGGGTTGCCCGCCCGTCACCGGGTGATGGTGCTCTTCTGGCTGCTGAACGCCGCCTTGCTGGTCGTGCTGCTGGTCTTCGCGCTGCGCTGACTGCGCGCCTGGCGGTTGGCATCCTCGCGTTTCATCACCATGAGGTTGGAGGCGAATGAGAGCATGGCGAAGGTGATGAAGAGGCCGGAGAACAGCAGGTAGACTGCCGGCAAGCGGGCGCGCCGTTGAAGGCCGGGCCGCGCCGCGCCGCCGGCCGCTTCAGGGCTTCACCATCAGGATCCACTCGTTGCCGGGGCTGTCCCAGCCGTCCTTGACCATGGGCCGGCGGGTGGCCTCGTGATAGCCGCAGCGCTCGTAGAGGGATTTGGCGCCGGTGTTGTTGTCGGCGACGATCAGGCTCATGCCATTGGGCCCACGATAGCGCTCCGCAAAGCCGAGCAGCCGGGTGCCGATGCCGCGCCCGCGCATCTCCCGCAGCGTCGAGAGCACGTAGACGTAGCCGGTGCCCGGCGCCTCGTTCTCCAGTTCCTGCAGGGGCACGAAGAGCGGCGGAAGGTCGGGATCCAGCGGGAGCGGCGGATCGGGCAGGGGACGCACGATGAGGCAGCCGGCGGGGCGCTCCCCGGCCTCGGCGACCCAGATGTGCCGATAGGAAATGCCGGAGTCCTCGCTCTCGATCCTCTCGCGTCCGACGTCCCAGGCCGTTTGCCCGGGCGCGGCCATCTGCGCCCAGATGCACTCCGGAATGTCTTCGCCGGCACGGTTGATCAAGGGCAGCAGGATGTCGGCGTCTTCCGGCCTGCCCGGTCGAACAGCGAAATCATCGAGCGGCATGACGTCCTGAGCCCTCTGCGCAGTGCGGCATGAGGGGACCCATGATACAGCCGCCGGGCGGCGAAGGGGAGGTTTCAGGCGCCGGCGCGTCGAGCGCGTCCTACTGCTCGGGCGTGTCGCGGTCCATGAGCATCAGGTTGGCGGCCAGCGAGACCGAGCCGAAGGTGATGAAGAGGCCGAAGAACAGCAGGAAGATGACCAGCCAGGGCGCCTCGCTGTTGAAGGCCAGGCTGCGCAGCCCGGCCAGGTCGCTGGCCAGGATGGCCAGGCCGAAGAGCGCGCCGGCACCCAGCCCCATGGTCAGGTGGCGCACCACGAACCTCAGGGCGGCTCTCTCATTGGTGCTCAGCACGGCCTCAATTTCCTCTTCGGCTGGGAACTCCTGACTTCAAGAATTGGCACGCTGCTCGGCCGCGGCAAGGGAAATGTTGCCGGGCAGATTGTCGCAGCGCCGGGCCGCCTGCAGGCGTTTCCTCAGCCACCGCAGCAGCTGCGCCGGCAGCGGCAGGGCGGCCAGTGCCATGACGATCCACATGGGCCGGATCTGGTAGCTGAAGTCCAGGTTGGACAGCAGCACCCGCTCGGCCGGGACACCGCTGGCGGCGGCGTACCAGGCGAACTCGATTCCGGCGGCGGCGAGGCCCGCGAGCACAGCCACGGCAAGGACGCCGAGCGGCGTCGCGGGGACGGCGCGCAGACGGTGCAGCATCAGGGCGGCGAAGAGGCCACTGAGCAGCACGGCCTGGGAAACGTCTGACTTGGACTGCATGAAGAAATGCAGCAGCCCCAGCGCGGTCAGCACATAGATGGTGCGGTGCAGCCGCTTCCAGTTCTTGCGCAGCCGCCGCATGGCCGCGTCGAAGGAGGTCGCCGCCAGGAGCGTCAGTCCGGTGAGCGCGACGAAACCGATCAGCAGGTAGACGCGGCTGACGATCTCGCTGGCGACCTTGGCCAGGTTGCCGTCCTGGTCCAGAACGTAGAGGGCGAAGTGGGCGGCGATGTAGCCGAAGGCAGTGACGCCGAGGAGGCGGCGGATGCCGACCAGGCGCGGCCACGACAGCAGCGCCTTCAGCGGCGTCACCGCCAGGGAGGCGAGCACGAAATAGAGCGTCCAGGTGCCTGTCAGGTGGGTCGCCGTCTTCAGGGGCTCGGCCCCCAAGGCGCCGGTCAGGAAAGCCTGGGCAAGCCACAGCGCGGGCAGGACCGCCACGGTGAAGGCAAGGCCGTGGAGCGGCGAGAAGCGGCCGGCGCGGTCGTTCCACGGTACAAAGTCAGCGAGTCGCATGGCTCTCCTCTTCGGCTCCTTGATCCCTCAGCGGGAGCTTCGCCTGGCGAAAGTCTCTTGCGGTCAATCCCCACTCGGACAGGGATCATATGGGACTATCCGTTAAATTCGGAAGCAAAGCTCACGCAGTTGTGCGGCGATGTCATCGGCACCGATTCGCAGCGCCAAATCCCCAGGAAAATCGGCCGGGATTGACGGCCCCGGCGACGTGACATAGCGCACAGACCGCGGCGCGCGAGAGGGGGCAGAATTGCCCCTGATTCCGGGCGTATTCGGGGAAATTTTGGCAGGCAGTTTAGTAACCGAACGTTAAAGGAAGGCGTGCAGGCTATAGCCCGTGCGAGAGCATGAACGAGGTTGAGCAATGTCTTGTCACACTACCTTCGATGCGGCGC
>JBNKHC010000406.1:0-2727 GCA_050290145.1 Kiloniellaceae bacterium
CCAGGCCGTGCAGATAGCGGCCCAGATAAAAATGATGAATGCCGATCACGCCGAAAATGCCCGACAGGCAGACAGCCACGCCATAACTCTTGTCTGAAACCGGTACAGGATTATCCACATCATCCCCCTGCATTTATGCCAATTCACCCCCGAATCGGTTGATTTTCGCACTCTTTCAACCAGATGCAACGATTTTTTGACACATGCCCGCGGCTTTCCCCTCAGCCGCCCCCCCGCATCAGATTGCGCAGCACATAATGCAGGATGCCGCCATGGCGGTAATATTCCACCTCATCGAGGGTGTCGATGCGGCAGAGCAGGGGGATGGTTTCAACCGTGCCATCCTCCCTGGTGATGGTACAGGAAACATCCATGCGCGGCTCAATCCCGTCCGCGATCCCGGTGATGTCAAAACACTCACTGCCGTCCAGCTCGAGGCTTTGCGCATTCACGCCTTGCTTGAACTGCAGCGGCAGCACCCCCATGCCCACCAGGTTGGAGCGGTGGATGCGCTCGAAGCTCTCGACGATCACCGCCTTGATGCCCAGCAGGCGCGTGCCCTTGGCCGCCCAGTCGCGCGACGAGCCGGAGCCGTACTCCTTGCCGCCGATCACCACCAGCGGCACGCCCTCGTCGGCATACTTCATGGCGGCGTCGTAGATCGGCATGACCTCGCCGTCGGGCAGGTGCTTGGTGAAGCCGCCCTCGGTGCCCGGCACGATCTCGTTCTTGATGCGGATGTTGGCGAAGGTGCCGCGCATCATGACCTGGTGGTTGCCGCGGCGCGAGCCGTAGGAGTTGAACTCCATGGGGCGCACCTGGTGTTCCAGCAGGTAGTCGCCGGCCGGGCTCTCCTTCTTGATGGAGCCGGCCGGGGAGATGTGGTCGGTGGTGATGGAATCGCCCAGCATGGCCAGCGGCCGCGCGCCGGTGACGTCGCCGACCGGGGCCGGCTCGGCCTCCATGTCCTCGAAGAAGGGCGGGTACTGCACATAGGTGCTGGCGTCGCTCCACAGGTAGGTCATGCCGGAGCCGGCGTCGATCTGGCGCCATTCCTCCGGGCCCTCGAAGACGTTGGCGTAGCGTGCCTTGAACATGGCCGGCGTCAGCTTGGCGCCGATCGTCTCGGCGATCTCCTTGTTGGAGGGCCAGATGTCCTTCAGGTAGACCGGGTTGCCGTCCTTGTCGTTGCCCAGCGGGTCCTTCAGCATGTCGACCTTGAGCGAGCCGGCGATGGCGTAGGCGACCACCAGCGGCGGCGAGGCCAGGTAGTTCAGCTTCACCAGCGGATGGACGCGGCCCTCGAAGTTGCGGTTGCCGGAGATCACCGCGGAGACCGAGAGGTTGCCCTCGTCGATGGCCTTCTGCACCGGGGCGTCGAGCGGGCCGGAGTTGCCGATGCAGGTGGTGCAGCCGTAGCCGACCAGCTCGAAGCCCATGGCGTCCAGGTGCTCCTGCAGGCCGGCGGCCTCCAGGTAGTCGGTGACCACCTGGCTGCCCGGCGCCAGCGAGGTCTTCACCCAGGGCTTGCGGGTCAGGCCCTTCTCATGGGCCTTCTTGGCCAGGAGGCCGGCGGCCACCAGCACGGCCGGGTTGGAGGTGTTGGTGCAGGACGTGATGGCGGCGATGACCACGTCGCCCGGATCCAGCGTCTCGTCCCCATTACCACCCGAGAGGCCTTCCAGGGGCTGGGCGGTGCCGCTGCCCATGTCGTTCAGTGCGGCCTCGGCGGAGGCCTTCACGCCGGACAGCGGCACGCGGTCCTGCGGGCGCTTCGGGCCGGCCAGGCTCGGCTCGACGGAGCCGAGGTCCAGCTCCAGGGTGTCGGTGAAGACCGGGTCGGGGGTGTTGGCGTCGCGCCACATGCCCTGGGCCTTGGCATAGGCTTCCACCAGGGCGACGCGCTCGGGATCGCGGCTCGTGAAGGTCAGGTAGCGGATGGTCTCCTCGTCGATCGGGAAGATGCCGCAGGTGGCGCCGTATTCCGGGGCCATGTTGCCGATGGTCGCCTGGTCGGCCAGGGACAGGTGGTCCAGGCCGTCGCCGTAGAACTCGACGAACTTGCCGACCACGCCCTTGGCCCGCAGCATCTGCACCACGGTCAGCACCAGGTCGGTGGCGGTGGTGCCTTCCTTCATCTGGCCGGTCAGCTTGAAGCCGATGACCTCGGGAATCAGCATGGAGACCGGCTGGCCCAGCATGGCCGCCTCGGCCTCGATGCCGCCGACGCCCCAGCCCAGCACGGAAAGGCCGTTGACCATGGTGGTGTGGCTGTCGGTGCCGACCAGGGTGTCCGGATAGGCGACGGTCTTGCCGCCCTCGTCCTTGGTCCAGACGACCTGGGAGAGGTATTCAAGATTGACCTGGTGGCAGATGCCGGTGCCCGGCGGCACGACGCGGAAGTTGTCGAAGGCGGTCTGCCCCCAGCGCAGGAAGGAGTAGCGCTCGCCGTTGCGCTCGAACTCCATCTCCACGTTCTTCTTGAAGGCGTCGTCGCTGCCGTAGTTGTCGACCATGACCGAGTGGTCGATGACCAGGTCGACCGGCGACAGCGGGTTGATCTTCTTCGGGTCGCCGCCCAGCTTGTCCAGCGCCTCGCGCATGGCGGCCAGGTCGACCACGGCGGGCACGCCGGTGAAGTCCTGCAGCAGCACGCGGGCCGGGCGGTAGGCGATCTCGCGGTCCGAGCGCTTGTCCTTCAGCCACTGGCCGATGGCGCGGATGTCG
>JBNKHC010000407.1:0-4285 GCA_050290145.1 Kiloniellaceae bacterium
CAGGCAGCCTGCGGCGCTGCGGGGATCGACCACCAGCCAGGCGCCGGCACGGCGCAGCCGTGCGGCGAAGCCGGCCTGGTCGCTGCGGGCGACCAGAACCGATCCCCAGCCCCCGGCGCGCACCACCAGGCCGTCCGCCTCGGCGACCGCGGCCAGGGCCGCCGCCCGGTCGGTTCCCGGCGCGAAGACCGCGGCCAGCGTGCCGCTGGCCTCGCCCGGCAGGTCGGCCGCGGCGAAGACCGGCAGAGTGCTGGCCGCCAGCAGCAGGCCAAGGGCCAGAGCGGCGCTGCCGATGCGGAACGGGCCCCGGGCCGGCTGTCTTCCCGGCCGCTTGAGGGATTTGTGGGATGCCATGCGCAACCTTTCCTTCCGGCCGGCCATTCAGCCAGGAAGGGCTTGATTTCCGGTTAAATCCTGATTGATTTGGCTAAATGTTTTTCATCGGACGTTTACTGCCGGGGGAGTGACAGGCCCCCTGCTAGACCGGGGGTAGTTCCTGCTCAGCGGTGGAAGGTTGCCAGCCGGAGCAAAGCGTGGTGAAAGGCGGCGGCCTTTCGGGCAGAGGCGAGACCGCAAGGGGCAAATCCGGCGATGACACCGAATATCCTGCTGATCACGGCCGACCAGTGGCGCGGCGACTGCCTGGGCGCGGCCGGCCATCCGGTCGTCCGCACCCCGGCCATCGACGCCCTGGCGGTGGAGGGCGTCTGTTTCCTGCGCCACTACGCCCAGGCCGCCCCCTGCTCGCCGGCCCGGGCCTCGCTCTATACTGGGCTCTACCAGATGAACCACCGGGTGCTGCGCAACGGCACGCCGCTGGACGCCCGCCACGACAATATCGCCAAGGCGCTGGTGCGGCTGGGCTATGAGCCGGCGCTCTTCGGCTACACCGACCAGGCAGTCGACCCGCGCACGACCGCGCCCGACGACCCGCGCCTGACCACCTATGAGGAGGTGCTGCCCGGCTTCACGGCGGAGGTGAAGCTGCCGGAAGACAACGCCGCCTGGTTCCAATGGATGGAGGGGCGGGGCCACAGGCTGCCGGCCGATCCCTGGGATCTCTTCCTGCCGCCGGAAGGCCGCCCGGAAATGCCGTCCGGCGCGGCGCCGCGCTTCAGCCAGGACGAGACGGAGACCGCCTTCCTGACCGGCGCCTTCCTCGACTGGCTTTCGGGCCAGCCCAAGGACGGTCCCTGGTGCGCCCATATCTCCTTCCTGCGCCCGCATCCGCCCTTCGTGGTGCCGGAGCCCTTCAGCACCCTCTACGATCCGGCGGCCGGGCCGGCCTTCCGGCGCGCCGCCTCGCCGGGGGCGGAGGCGGCCCAGCACCCCTACCTGGCCTACTGGCTGGAGCGCACGGCGGGCGGCAACTTCTGTTTCATCGGTGACAACCAGCGCCTGGTGGCCGACTGGCCGGAAGAGGCCTTCCGCCAGGTGCGCGCCACCTACTGGGGCATGATCTCGGAGGTCGACCGCCAGATCGGCCGCCTGGTCGAGGGCCTCAAGGCCGCGGGCGCCTGGGACGATACCCTCATCGTGCTGACCTCCGACCACGGCGAGATGATGGGCGACCACTGGACCCTGGGGAAGTTCGGCTACTTCGATCAGGCCTACCACATCCCGCTGATCATCCGCGATCCGCGCCACCCGGAGGGCTGCGGCGGGCGCGTGACGGCCTTCACCGAGGCGGTCGACGTCTTGCCGACGGTGCTGGAAGCTGCCGGCGCGGAGCGCGAGGGGCCCGCCGACGGCGTCTCCCTGCAGCCCTTCCTGCGCGGCGCGACGCCGGCGGCCTGGCGCCGGGAGGCGCATTGGGAATTCGATTTCCGGGAGGTGGCGAGCGGCAGGTCCCAGGCGGCCCTGGGCCTGGATCTGGACGACTGCTCCCTCGCCGTGATCCGCGACGAGCGCTACAAGTACGTCCACTTCGCCGGTCTGCCGCCGCTGCTCTTCGACCTGCAGCAGGATCCCGACGAGCTGCACAACGTGGTCGAGGACGTCAACTACCAGGCGGTGCGCGTGACCATGGCCGAGAAGCTGCTGGCCTGGCGCAGCCGCCACCTCGACCGCACCCTCACCGGCCTGTCGCTGACGCCGGGCGGCCCCTACGATGCGCGGGCTTAGCCCGGGTTAGATTCTGTCGATCCGCCTGTAGAGCCAGACGAAGGCGTAGAAGTAGCAGAACCACAGCACGACGGAGAGGCCGTAGAACGTCAGCGTGCGCCAGGACCAGATCGGCCAGGAGCCGGCGGGTCCCATGGCGATGATGTTCGGGTGCCAGGAGAAGAGCTGCGAGCGCCAGCGGTTCCACATGACGGTCACCTCGGTCTTGCGGTCCGCCGCGGTCTTGGCGTCGTTGAACACCCGCTCGCTGTTGCGCTTGAACCACCACCAGGAATCGTCGTTCTCCAGCTCGACGCCGGCGTCGGCCTTGTTCCGCATGTAGACGTACTGCACGTCGCGCGTCCTGCCCTGGGCGTCGGGGTCGGTGCGGCGCACCTCTGTGCCGCTGACGATTCCGGTGGTCCAGGTCGGCCGCGCATACTCCCACCACGACCACAAGCCGATCCCGACGACGAGTGCGAAGATCGAAACGGCGATGCCGCCGGAACGCCACAGGATGAAAGCGAAAAGCAGCACGACGAGCAGGAGGATGTATCCGAGCGAGAACCAGATCTCGAGCATAGTTCGACTTTCGTCGTTAAAGAGGGAAGCCTTGCCTTTTGGGAAACAATGTGTGACCCGTGCCTTACAGCGTCAAGCAAGAGACGCTCGGGCCAATCCTGCAGCTATTCCTGCGGCTATCGACCCGGCTTCTCCCACTGGCCGCTGTCGCCGGAGCGGAAGAGGGCATCGAGGATGCGCATCATCTGGATGGCATCCTCCACGCCGTAGGGCAGTTCGGCCTCGCCCATCACCACGCGGGCGAAGGCGTCGCACTGTTCGCTGTACTGGTCGCAGGCGTCGATGGTGTGGGTCCGGCGCAGGGCGTCGCCGGGCTGCTTGCCCTCGTCGATGAAGATCCTGGTCTCTCCGCCTGGCGGCGCGTTGAAGGGGATTTCGACCTCCAGGCGCGCTTCGGTGCCGACGGCGTGCAGGCGCTGGTAAGCGGTTACCTGCGTTGAAACCGTGAAATCGCTGCGCCGTCCGTCGCCGAAGTCGAGGATGGCACTGGCCAGGCGGTCGGTGCCGAAGTCGGGATCGCGCTCGATCAGGGCAAGGACCCGCTCGGGCTCCCTCTCGAAGAGGAAGCGGCTGATCACCGTCGGATAGCAGCCGATGTCGAGCAGCGCGCCGCCGCCGGTTTCCGGCCTGTTGCGGATGTTCTCGGGATCGCGGTTGTTGTAGGAGAAGAAGCACTGGATGGCGCGCAGTTCCCCCAGCGCGCCGGCGCGTACCTGCTCGCGCAGCCACAGCCACTGCGGATGGAAGCGCACCATGAAGGCCTCCATCACCGGCACTTTGCCGTCGATGGCGCGCAGCCGCTCGGCGTCCGCGGCGTTCATGGCGATCGGCTTCTCGCAGAGCACCGGCTTGCCGGCCGCCGCGGCTTCGAGGGTCAGGTCGACATGCAGGTTGTTGGGCAGCGGATTGTAGATCGCATCGATGTCCGGGTCGGCCAGCAGTTCGGCATAGGACCCGTAGGCCTTGTCGACGCCCAGGTCGCGCGCCGCCGCTTCGGCGCGGTTGCGGTCTCGCGAGGCGATGGCCGCCACCACGCCATGGCGCGAGCGCTGAATCGCCGGGATGACCAGGTCGATACCGATTTTGGCGGTGCTGAGAACGCCCCAACGGATTTTACTCATGGATCTTCCTTTCGCGCACGGCAGCCGGCGGTCAGCCTACAGGAAGACCGAACCGCAGGTCCAACGCGGGGCGAAGCCGTGCCGGATCCCGCAATCGACAAGAAGCCTGACAGTCGCCGTTCGCTGTGTGTAGAATCCTTCTCCTCGGAAGGGCATCCGGCAGGTCGCGCAGTCCGCCAGGCCGAGAAGAGAGTGTCCAAGCGCGAGCCGAAGGAAAGCCGATGGCGCAGGCGCCCTCATTCCGCCGCCACATCGCCCATCCGGGCCTGCGGGAACTCTACGACTACTGGCTGCCGCGCAGCCGTGACGGCATCGGCATGCCGCGCGACTCCTTCGACCCGGCCGCCATGCCGCGGCTGCTGAAGAACCTGATCCTTTCGGATGTCGGCGACGGCGGCCGCGACATCCGCTACCGCCTGGTCGGCACGGAGATCGTCGCTGCGCACGGCTTCGACTACACCGGCATGACCATCGAGGAA
>JBNKHC010000408.1:0-5428 GCA_050290145.1 Kiloniellaceae bacterium
AGGCCAGGTCGCCGCCGAAGGCCGCTCGCTCTCGGAGGTGCTGGAAGAGGCCTCCGAGACCATCTCCGGCCTGTCGCGCTGCGCCGGCCTGGTGGTGGCGCCCAAGCTGGGCGAGCCGCTGAAGCACATCGAGTTCGTCTCCCTGGGGCCCGGGCGCGCCCTGGTGGTGCTGATTTCCGTGTCCGGCGTGGTCGAGAACCGCATCATCGACGTGCCGGCGGGCCTGCCCGCCTCCTCCCTGGTGGAGGCCAGCAACTACCTCTCCGCGCGCCTGACCGGACGCACCCTGGAAGAGGCGCATACCGACATCCTGAAGGAACTGGAGCAGCAGCGCGCCGAGCTGGACCAGCTCACCTCGCGGGTCATCGAGCGCGGTCTGGCGAGCTGGGCCGGCAGCCAGGGCGGCAAGAGCGGCGCCCTCATCCTGCGCGGCCAGTCGCAGCTGCTGGAGGACGTGAACGCGCTGGAGGACCTGGAGCGCATCCGCCAGCTCTTCGCCATGCTGGAAACCAAGGACGCCCTGATCCGCCTGCTGGACCTCACCGGCGGGGCGGAAGGCGTGCAGATCTTCATCGGCGCGGAAAACGAGCTCTTCGGCCTGGCCGGCTGCTCGATGATCATCGCGCCCTACAGCAATTCGCAGCAGAAGGTCGTCGGCGCCATCGGCGTCATCGGCCCGACGCGCATCGACTATGCCCGTATCATCCCCATGGTCGACTACACAGCCAAGGTGATCGGCCGGCTGGTCGGGTGACCCCGCGCCGCCCGCCGCGATCACATCCCAAGGAACGAACAGCGTAAGTTTGGAAAGGAGCAGCCGTCCCGTGATGGCTCAGGACAACAAGCAGGACCCGGAACTCGACCCCCAGGCGGAAGGAGACGCACCGGCCAGCGACAGCCCGGTGGACACCAGCGACGAGCCGCTGGTCGATCTATCCAACATCAAGCACGCCAAGGAGCTGTCACCGGACGAAGACCCGGTGAAGGTGCTGGAAGGCGAGGTGGCTTCGCTGAAGGATCAGCTGCTGCGCGCCATGGCGGAGACGGAGAACGTGCGCCGCCGCGCCCAGCGCGAGCGCGAGGACGGCGTGAAGTACGCCGCCGCCGCGGTGGTGAAGGACCTGCTGGGCGTCGCCGACAACCTGCAGCGCGCGCTGGAGAGTGTGCCGGCCGAACTGGCCGAGCAGAACGAGCCGGTGAAGAACCTGCGCCTCGGCGTGGAGATGACCCAGAAGGAGCTGCAGAGCGTCTTCGAGCGCCACAACATCCGGGTGATCGATCCCCTGGGCCAGAAGCTCGACCCGCACCTGCACGAGGCCATGTTCGAGATCGAGGACCCGGACAAGCCCGCGGGCACCGTGGTGCAGGTGGTCCAGGCCGGCTACCGCCTGCACGACCGCCTGCTGCGTCCGGCCCGCGTCGGCATTTCCAAGGGCGGCGCCAAGTCGAACGGCGGGTCGAACGGCGCGCCGGAGGGGGGCGCCGAGCCCGGCGGCACCGTCGACACCTCGGCATAAATCTGAGGCCTATCCCTCCTCCCCCGCCGGGCGGGTGACCCGGCGCAGGGTGAGGTTGATCCGCCCGCCTTCGGCCCAGCCGTTCTGGGGCAGCAGGCGGCTGGAGCCGCCCAGCACCCGGTCGATGCCGTGGTAGGCCAGGCGCGCCGGGCCGCCGAGGATCATTACATCACCGGAATGAAGCTTCAGGGAGCGTGTCGGCCCGCGGCGCCCCTGACTTCCCTGGGCCCCGCCCAGGCGGAAAACCGCGGAATCGCCCAGGGAGAGGGAGACCACCGGGGCTTCGAAGGTCGCCTCGTCCTGGTCCCGGTGCAGGCCCATGCGGGCCTCGGGGGTGTAGAAATTGATCAGGCAGCACTCGGGCCCGGCCGGATAGTCCGCCACTTCGGCCCAGATCCTCTCCATCACCGCCGGGATCGCCGGCCAGGGCCGCCCGGTCTGCGGGTGGCGCGCCGCGTAGCGGTAGCCTTGCCTGTCGGAAAGCCAGCCGTGGCTGCCGGCGTTGGTCATGCGCACCGAAAAGGGCCGCCCGCTCCTGGGCATGGTCGGGCGGTAGAGCGGCGCCTCGGCCACCAGGGCACGCAGCTCGGCCGCCAGGGCGGCCTGGGCCTGCGCGCCCAGGAAGCCCGGCAGATAGCGGAAACCCTCGGTCATTTCGGTCTCGCTCATCCTGGCTTCGGCCATGGGCGTTCAGTCCCGCTCCCCGTCTTGCCGGCGTGCGGCGCGGCGGCCCAGCAGGCGGAAAACCCAGTAGAGCACCAGGCAGAGCACCGCCATGCCCAGGCCGACATTGGCCAGGGCGCGGCTGCCGAACAGGCTCTCGCCGGTCAGCGTCACGAGCGCTCCGACGATCACGCTGGCGGCCAGAACCGCCAGGATCATGCGGTAGAGGGGGTCCTGCCGGGGGTCCCGGGGAGACCGGTGGTTTTCCGGGGGTTCTGCCATAGGTTCTGCTTTCGTTGCCCTTTGCCCGGCGCTCGTCGGCCCGTTACCCCTCAAAAACAGGGCTTTAGGGCCGGGAATCTGCCCCCTTTGCGACTTGCAGCGGGGCTCTCGCTGCTTATATAAGCCCAGAACCCATGGTCATGAACTCTCATTGGCGGGGATCCGCCGGGCGGTGCCGTTACAGCGGGCTGCCCAAGGGGTCTGCTGATCGAAGTGAGGAGCAAAAATGAGTAAGGTTATCGGTATCGACCTCGGCACGACGAACTCCTGTGTCGCGGTCATGGATGGCAAGGACGCCAAGGTCATCGAAAATGCCGAGGGCGCGCGCACGACGCCGTCGATGGTCGCCCTGACGGATTCCGACGAGCGTCTCGTCGGCCAGCCGGCCAAGCGCCAGGCGGTGACCAATCCGGAGAACACGCTGTTCGCCATCAAGCGCCTGATCGGACGGCGCTTCGACGATCCCATGACGAAGAAGGACATGGGCCTCGTCCCCTACAAGATCATCAACCACGACGGCGACGCCTGGGTCGAGGCGCAGGGCAAGGACTACAGCCCCAGCCAGGTTTCCGCCTTCATCCTGCAGAAGATGAAGGAGACGGCGGAGAGCTACCTGGGCGAGGCGGTCACCGAGGCGGTGATCACCGTTCCCGCGTATTTCAACGACTCCCAGCGCCAGGCCACCAAGGACGCCGGCAAGATCGCCGGCCTCGACGTGCTGCGCATCATCAACGAGCCGACCGCCGCGGCGCTGGCCTACGGCCTGGACAAGAAGGGCTCCGGCACCATCGTGGTCTACGACCTGGGTGGCGGCACCTTCGACGTCTCGGTGCTGGAGATCGGCGACGGCGTCTTCGAGGTGAAGTCCACCAACGGCGACACCTTCCTGGGTGGTGAGGACTTCGATGCGCGCATCATCGACTACCTGGCCGACCAGTTCAAAAACGAGCAGGGCATCGACCTGCGCCAGGACAAGCTGGCCCTGCAGCGCCTGAAGGAAGAGGCGGAGAAGGCCAAGATCGAGCTGTCCTCGGCCAACCAGACCGAGATCAACCTGCCCTTCATCACCGCCGACGCCTCCGGGCCGAAGCACCTGAACATCAAGCTCTCCCGCGCCAAGCTGGAATCCCTGGTCGACGACCTGGTCGCCCGCACCATGGGCCCGGTGAAGGCCGCCCTGAAGGACGCCGGCGTCTCGCCG
Organism: Kiloniellaceae bacterium; assembly: GCA_050290145.1. Taxonomy (GTDB): domain Bacteria; phylum Pseudomonadota; class Alphaproteobacteria; order Kiloniellales; family Kiloniellaceae; genus Pelagibius. The sequence continues at coordinate 3,664 of JBNKHC010000408.1, forward strand.
GGCGAGATCCAGGACATCATCATGGTCGGCGGCATGACCCGCATGCCGAAGGTCTATGAGACGGTGAAGAGCTTCTTCGGCAAGGATCCGCACCGCGGCGTGAACCCCGACGAGGTCGTGGCCATCGGCGCGGCGATCCAGGGCGGCGTCCTGAAGGGCGACGTCAAGGACGTGCTGCTGCTGGACGTGACGCCGCTGTCGCTGGGCATCGAGACCCTGGGCGGCGTGATGACCAAGCTGATCGACCGCAACACCACCATTCCCACCAAGAAGAGCCAGGTCTTCTCCACCGCCGAGGACAACCAGCAGGCGGTGACCATCCGGGTCTTCCAGGGTGAGCGTGAGATGGCGGCCGACAACAAGCTGCTGGGTCAGTTCGACCTGGTCGGCATTCCCTCCGCGCCGCGCGGCGTGCCGCAGATCGAGGTCACCTTCGACATCGACGCCAACGGCATCGTCAATGTCGGCGCCAAGGACAAGGCGACCGGCAAGGAGCAGACGATCCGCATCCAGGCGTCCGGCGGTCTCAGCGACGCCGAGATCGACCAGATGGTCAAGGACGCCGAGGCCAACGCCGAGAAGGACAAGGAACGGCGCGCCCTGGTGGAAGCGAAGAACCACGCGGAATCGCTGATCCACACCACCGAGAAGACGCTCGCCGAGGCCGGGGACAAGGTTCCCGCCGCCGACAAGACCGCGGCCGAGGCGGCGATCGCCGAGCTGAAGACCGCGTCCGAAGGCGACGACATCGAGGCGATCAACGCCAAGATGCAGGCCCTGCAGGAAGTCTCCATGAAGATCGGCCAGGCCCTCTACGAGCAGGGCGGCGCCGGTGAGGCGACCGGCGAGGCAGCCGGTGCCGGTGGCGACGCGGGCGGCGAGAGCGAAACCGCCCAGGGCGATGACACGGTCGTCGACGCCGACTTCGAAGAAGTCGACGACGACAAGAAGGGTCAGGCCTAAAGAGCGCCGGTCATGACGAACGAGGCCGGACAGAGGCGAGAGCTGCGCGCATTGCGCCCGTCCCTGTCCGGCCTTTTCTTTGTCCGTGACGTGAGTGAGAGGCCGAGGGTGCGACCCGAGCTGTGGGGGCAGCAGACGAAGCCGTGAAAGACTACTACGAGACACTGGGCGTGGCGCGTGATGCCGATGCCGGCGCGCTGAAATCCGCCTACCGCAAGCTGGCTATGCAGTATCACCCGGACCGCAATCCGGGCGACGCCGAGGCCGAAGCGAAGTTCAAGGAAATCAACGAGGCCTACGAGGTCCTGAAGGACTCCGACAAGCGGGCGGCCTACGACCGCTTCGGCCACGACGCTTTCGCCAACGGCGGCGGCGGTCATCCGGGCGCTGCCGGCTTCGGCGGTTTCTCCGCCGGCGGCTTCGCCGACATCTTCGACGAGATGTTCGGCGACCTCATGGGCGGGCGGCGCGGCAATGCGGCCGCGCGCGGCGCCGACCTGCGCTACAACATGGAAATCAGCCTGGAAGACGCCTTCCACGGCAAGACCGCGCAGATCCGCGTGCCGACTTCGGTCACCTGCGACGACTGCGCGGGCAGCGGCGCCGAGGGCGGCGCCCAGCCGGTGTCCTGCCAGTCCTGTGGCGGGCGCGGGCGCGTGCGCGCCCAGCAGGGCTTCTTCACCATCGAGCGCACCTGCCCCTCCTGCCAGGGCGCGGGCCAGGTGATCGACAAGCCCTGCCGTTCCTGCGACGGCGCCGGGCGCGTCCACCGCGAGAAGTCGCTGCAGGTGAACATCCCCGA
>JBNKHC010000409.1:0-11747 GCA_050290145.1 Kiloniellaceae bacterium
GGCCTGGACGACATCGAGATCAGGCTGGCCACGGCGGCGCCCCTGGGTCCCGAGGAGGAGGCCAGGCTGCGGGAATGGCTGCACTTCCGCAGCGGTTACCCCTTTAAGGTGCGCTTCAGCTACGCGGCCGAGATCCCGCGCGGGCCCAGCGGCAAGTTCGAGACCTTCATCAGCCGCATCGCGTCGGAAAGCGGCCCGGGTTCGGGGGCCGAACAGAAGGCCGAACAGAAGGATTGAACCCTGGCGCGGCGGCGCTATCATCGCGGCCAGCCCCGTTCTCAAGCGGACAAGTCCTGATCGGAGAAGACGCCCATGGCCATGGAGCCGCCTGAAATCATCTATGTGGAGACCCCCAAGGTGGCCTGCGACGGCGGCGAGGGCCCGCTCGGCCATCCGCGCGTCTTCCTCAACATGGAAGGCAAGGGCCAGATCGACTGCCCCTACTGCGGGCGCCGCTTCGTCCTGAAGCAGGACACCGCGGCGGAATAGTCAGCAGCTGTCAGCTGGCCGGCCGGCCGGCGGCGCCTAGGCGCTCGACTTCGCCGGGGGGCTCCGGCATTCTCCGGGGCATGACGCAAGCCTCCTTCAAGCACCTCTATCTGGTCGACGGCTCCGGCTACATTTTCCGGGCCTATTTCGCCATCCCGCCGCGCAATACCTCCGACGGCACGCCCACCAACGCCACCTTCGGTTTCACCAACATGCTGGTGAAGCTGCTGCGCGACAGCGACGCCGACGCCATCGCCGTCATCTTCGACAAGTCGGGCAAGACCTTCCGCAACGACATCTATCCCGAGTACAAGGCGCACCGCCCGGAACCGCCGGAGGACCTGATCCCGCAGTTCGCGGCGATCCGCGAGGCGACCCGGGCCTTCAACCTGCCCTGCATCGAACTGCAGAACTACGAGGCCGACGACCTCATCGCCACCTACGCCCGCCAGGCCAAGGAGGCGGGCATCGATGTCACCATCGTCTCCTCCGACAAGGACCTCATGCAGCTGGTCGACGGTGGCATCGCCATGCTCGATCCCATGAAGGACCGCAAGATCGGCTACGACGAGGTGAAGGAAAAGTTCGGCGTGACGCCGGACAAGGTGGTCGACGTGCAGGCCCTGGCCGGGGATTCCACCGACAACGTGCCGGGGGTGCCCGGCATCGGCGTGAAGACCGCGGCGCAACTGATCGAGGAATACGGCGACCTGGAATCCCTGCTGGCACGCGCCGGGGAGATCAAGCAGCCCAAGCGCCGCGAGAAGCTGATCGAGAACGCCGAGCTGGCGCGCATTTCCAAGCAGCTCGTCACCCTGGACCAGAACGCCCCGGTCGAGGTCGACCTGAAGGACTTCGGCCTCAAGCAGCCGGAACCCGAGGACCTGCGCGCCTTCCTGGAACGCTACGAGTTCCGCTCCCTGCTGCGCCGCCTCTCCGACCAGCTGGGCGGCGCCGAGGAGACCGCGACGGCGGTGGAAGCGGCACCGGAATCCGCCGAAGAGGCGTCCTACGAGCTGGTGCAGGACATGGCCGCGCTGGAGCGCTGGGTGGCGGCGGCGCAGGTCCGCGGCGTCGTCGCGGTGGACACCGAAACCACCTCGCTCGATCCCCTGGCGGCGGAGCTGGTGGGCATCTCGCTGTCGACCGCGCCGGGCAAGGCCTGCTACATCCCGCTCGGCCACACAGGCGCCGGGCCGTCGGACGGCGGCCTCGACCTGGAAGGATCCTCCGAGGCGCCCAAGCAGATCCCGCTGAAGAAGGCCATCGCCGCGCTCAAACCGCTGCTGGAGGATCCCGGGGTCCTCAAGGTCGGGCAGAACATCAAGTACGACCTGCTGGTCTTTGCGCGCCAGGGCATCTCCGTGGCGCCCATCGACGACACCATGCTGCTGTCCTACGTGGTGGAAGGCGGCCTGCACGGCCACGGTATGGACGAGCTGGCGCAGCTTCACCTCGACTACCAGACCATCAAGTTCAAGGACGTCGCCGGCAGCGGCAAGAACCAGGTGACTTTCGACAAGGTGCCCCTCGACAAGGCGCTGGACTACGCCGCCGAGGATGCGGACATCACCCTGCGCCTCTACGACGTGCTGAAGCCGCGCCTGGTCAGCGATCGTCTCACCACCGTCTACGAGACCATCGAGCGCCCGCTGGTGCAGGTGCTGGCGGAGATGGAGCTGACCGGCATCAAGGTCGACCGCGCCACCCTGCACCGCATGTCCAACGACTTCGCCAAGCGCATCGACGAGCTGCAAAAGCAGATCTACAGGCTGGCCGGCCGCGAGTTCACCATCGGCTCTCCCAAGCAGCTGGGCGAGATCCTCTTCGACGAGATGTCGCTGCCCGGCGGCAAGAAGGGCAAGTCCGGCGCCTACGCCACCGGCGCCGACATTCTGGAGGGCCTGGCCGCCCAGGGCCACGACCTGCCGGCCCGCGTGCTGGACTGGCGTCAGGTTTCCAAGCTGAAGAGCACCTATACCGACGCCCTGCAGACCCAGATCAATGAGGAGACCGGGCGAGTTCATACGTCTTACTCGCAGGCCGTGGCCTCCACCGGGCGCCTCTCGTCCAACGACCCCAACCTGCAGAATATCCCTGTGCGCACCGAGGAAGGCCGCAAGATCCGCACAGCCTTCGTCGCCGAAAACGACCATGTGCTGCTTTCCGTCGACTACAGCCAGATCGAGCTGCGCCTCACCGCCCACATCGCCGAGGTGGACGCGCTGAAGCAGGCCTTCCACGAGGGCCAGGACATCCACGCCATCACCGCTTCCCAGGTCTTCGGCGTGCCCATCGAGGGCATGGACCCCATGACCCGGCGCAAGGCCAAGGCCATCAACTTCGGCATCATCTACGGCATCTCCGCCTTCGGCCTGGCGCAGAACCTCGGCATCGCGCAGGGCGAGGCCAAGGCCTACATCGACGCCTACTTCGAGCGCTATCCCGGCATCCGCGACTACATGGAGGCGATGAAGAAGGAAGCGCGCGAGCAGGGCTTCGTCACCACGCTGTTCGGGCGCAAGATCCACGTGCCGGGCATCAAGGACAAGAACCCGGCGCGGCGCAGCTTCTCCGAGCGCGCGGCGATCAACGCGCCGATCCAGGGCACCGCGGCCGACATCATCAAGCGCGCGATGATCCGGGTCGCGCCCGCGCTGGAGGATGCCAAGCTCGGCGCGCGCATGCTGTTGCAGGTGCACGACGAACTGCTGCTGGAAGTGCCGAAGGACGAGGTGGAGGAGACCTCGGCCCTGGTGCGCGAGGTGATGGAGAACGCCTGTGTGCCGGCGGTGGAGCTCTCGGTGCCGCTGGTCGCCGACGCCGGCACCGGCGCCAACTGGGCAGAGGCGCATTAGGAGGAGAACATGCAGGCGCAGCGGCCAGCAGTCGAACTTCGCTCCACCCTCACCTGCCCGCTCTGCGGCCATGCCGAGACGGAGACCATGCCGACCGACGCCTGCCAGTGGTTCTACGACTGCAAGGGCTGCGGTGCGGTCCTGAAGCCGAAGCCGGGCGACTGCTGTGTCTACTGCTCCTACGGTACGGTCCCCTGCCCGCCCAAGCAGTCGGGCGACGACTGCTGCGCTGCGGGCTGAGGTTCCGCGATGAGCCTTATCCTGCCCGCGCCCAAGCGCGACTTCATCGGCCTGGAAGGCAAGGTGCATCTGGCGACCGGCGGCGAGCCACCGCTACTTGTGAAGCACCGCGAGGCCTTCGAGGCTTTCGCCCGCGACAAGGCCGGTGGCTACGACGGCTACTGGAGCCACTGGAAGGTCGACGACGAGGTGCGCGCGCAGGTGGCGCGCCTGACCTGCCTGGAGCCCGGCGACATCGCCCTGCTGGGCAACGCCTCCGACGCCATCATGTCCGTGGTCTCCGGCTTCGACTGGCAACCCGGCGACAAGGTGGTGGCGCCGGCGCTGGACTACGCCTCCGGCCGCTACGCCTTCGCCAGCCTGAGGCGCCTGGGCGTCGAGGTGACCATGGTCCCGGCGCAGGGCTGGGTCTTGAGCGAAGACGACCTGCTGGCCGCCTGCGACGCGGCCACGCGCCTGGTCTATGTCAGCCAGGTGAACGCGCTGACCGGCCAGCATGTCGACCTGGAGAAACTCTCGGCCGGCCTGGACGGCAAGCCCGCGGCGCTGCTGGTCGACGCCAGCCACGCCTTCGGCGCGGTGCCGCTGCGCGGCGACCTCTCGGACTTCCTGGTGACCGCCTGCTACAAGTTCGCCCTCGGCATCCATGAAGGTATCCTGGGCTGGAACCGTCGGCGCCAGCCGGACTTCGCGCCGGGCGGCGCTGGCTGGTCTTCGGCCACGCCGGGAGAGGCGCCGGCCGACTACGTGATGAAGCCCGACGCCCGGCGCTTCGAATACGGCAACGCCGGGCACCTGGGCGCCTACCTGCTGCGCGAGTCCCTCGCCTACCTGGAGAGCTTCGGCATCGAGGCCATCGCCGCGCACAACCGCGCCCTGGCGGAAACGCTCATCGCCGGCCTGACCCACCTGGGCCTGGAGGTCATGACCCCGGCAGGCCCCGAGAACCATGCCGGCAACGTCTGCTTCGTCTGCCCCGACCCTGAGGCCGTGATGCGCCGCGCGGCGGAAGAGGATATCCTGGTGTGGAGCGACAACGGGCGTGTCAGGGTCTCGGTCCACCTCTTCACCACCCAGGAGGACGTGGAGCGGTTCCTGGAACGCCTGCCTGCCTATTTGCAGTGAGGCTTGGGGTAAAGGAGGCGTCATGACCGAGCCGCGGCTGAAGCAGACACTACGGATGCTCTACACCGGCAGCAGCGCAGCCGCGACGCGCTTCCGCTACGGCCTCATCACCTTTGACATCCTGACCATCGCCTTCTTCATCGTCACGGCGCCGGATCATCCGACGGTCTTCATCCTCACCGCGGACTTCATCATCGGCACGGTCATCCTGCTCGACTTCCTGGCGCGCCTTTGGATCGCGCCGGACAAGCTGCGCATGCTGCGCCAGCTCTACACCCTGGCCGACATCCTGGTGATCCTGACGCTGTTGCTCGCGCCTTTCCTCAGCACCAACTTCGCCTTCCTGCGGGTGCTGCGCGCCCTGCGCCTGCTGCACTCCTACCACGTGTTGCGCGACCTCCGCCGAGAGACCGCCTTCTTTCGGCGCAACGAAGACGTGGTCGTCGCCTGCGTGAACCTCGGCGTCTTCATCTTCGTGACCACCGCCCTGGTCTTCACGCTGGAGCACCGGCAGAATCCGGACATCGTCACCTACCTCGATGCGCTCTACTTCACCGTGGCGACGCTCACCACCACCGGCTTCGGCGACATTACCCTGAAGGACGAGTTCGGGCGCCTGCTCGCGGTGGTCATCATGGTGGTGGGGGTCGCGCTCTTCCTGCGCCTGGCCCAGACCATCTTCCAGCCGCGCAAGATCCGCTACACTTGCCCGGACTGCGGCCTCATGCGCCACGATCCCGACGCGGTGCACTGCAAGCACTGCGGGCGCACCATCAAGATCGAGACCGAGGGTTCCACCTGAGACTCGAGGGGCTAGCCGTCGGCCGCCGGCTTGAGGATGCGCAGGAAGCCCTGGGCCGCCTTGTCGAAGCGGTCCAGGTCGCCCAGGCTGAGGGCCATCATCATCGCGCCCTCCAGCAGGGCGATCAGGTGGTCGGCCAGGGCCTGGGCCGGCCCGCGGAACTCGATCTCCCCGGCGGCGCGGCCCTCTTTCAGGACCTCAACCAGCCAGTCCTCGCAAAGCTGGAAGAAGGCGCGCACCTCGGCGTTGACCTCCTCGGGCAGGCTGCCCTGCTCGGTGGCCAGCACGCCGCAGAGGCAGAGCCGCTGTTCGGTCAGGGTGCGGCGGAACAGGGCGATGAAGCACTTCAGGCGCTTCGGCGCGCCGGCTTGGCGCTGCGACACGCCGGCCAGTTCCTCCTGGAAAGCCTTGCGGTAGCGCGCCACCAGGGCGACGCCCAGGTCGCCCTTGCTGGGAAAGTGGTAGTGGATGCTCGCCGACTTGATGCCGATGACTTCGGCGATGTCGCGAAAGCTGAAGCCGTTGTAGCCGCGCGTCTGGACCAGCTCCTGCGCGACGTCCAGCACCCTCTCGGCAGTGAGTCCCGACACCTTGGCCTTTCCCCCGAATCATCCTCTGCGGCGGAGTATAGGCACTGCGCCGGGAGTTAAAAAGCAAACGGCCCGCCCCTGCTTGCCGCAGAAGGCGGGCCGCAGATGGCTGGGCCACCGGCCGGCGATCGATGGCCGTCAGGCCGCGGGACGGATGCCGGCGGCCACCACGTTGTCGTCGACGTAGCTTTCGAACTGCTTGAAGTTCGCCTCGAAACGCTGGGTCAGGTCACGCACCGTGGTGTCGTAGGCCTGCTTGTCGTTCCAGGTGTTGCGCGGGTTCAGCACCTCGGCCGGCACGTCCGGGCAGGCTTCGGGCATCAGCAGGCCGAACTGCGGATGCTTGGCCACGCCGGTCTCGCCCAGGCGCCCATCCAGGGCGGCGCGCACCATGGCGCGGGTGTAGGCGATCTTCATGCGCTCGCCCACGCCGTAGGCGCCGCCGGTCCAGCCGGTGTTGACCAGCCAGCAGTTGGCGCCGGTGGCGGCCATCTTGTCGCCCAGCATCTTGGCGTAGACCGAAGGGTGCCGCGGCATGAAGGGCGCGCCGAAGCAGGTCGAGAAGGTGGCCGAGGGCTCGGCGCCCATGCCCTTCTCGGTGCCGGCGACCCTTGCTGTGTAGCCGGAGAGGAAATGGTACATGGCCTGTTCGGGCGTCAGCTTGGAGATCGGCGGCAGCACGCCGAAGGCGTCGGCGGTCAGCATGACGATGTTCTTCGGCTGGCCGCCCTGCCCGCTCTTCACCACGTTGGGGATGAAGTCCAGCGGATAGCTGGCGCGGGTGTTCTCGGTATAGCGGTAGTCGTGCAAGTCGATCTGCCGGGTGACCGGGTCGACGACCACGTTCTCCAGCACCGTGCCGAAGCGCCCGGTGGTGGCGTAGATCTCCGGCTCCTCCTGCGGGTCAAGGCGGATCACCTTTGCATAGCAGCCGCCCTCGAAGTTGAAGACGCCGTTGTCCGACCAGCCGTGCTCGTCGTCGCCGATCAGGTGGCGGCGGGGGTCGGCGGAGAGCGTCGTCTTGCCGGTGCCCGAAAGGCCGAAGAAGATCGCCGTGTCGCCCTCGGGCCCGATGTTGGCCGAGCAGTGCATGGGCAGCACGCCGCGCTCGGGCAGCAGGTAGTTGAGGATCGAGAAGATCGACTTCTTGATCTCGCCGGCATAGACGGTGCCGCCCACCAGCACCGTGCGCCGCGCGAAGCTGACCACGATGAAGCTCTCGCTGTTCGTGCCGTCGACCTCCGGGTCGGCATGCAGGAAGGGCGCGTGCAGCACCGTGAACTGCGGCTGGAAGTCGCCCAGATCGCTCTCCGGCGGCTGAATGAACATGTTGCGGGTGAAGAGCGAATGCCAGGCGCTTTCGCTGACCACGCGCACCGGCAGGCGGTAGTCGGGGTCGGCGCCGGCGTAGACGTCCTGCACGAAGACGTCACGGTCCTTCAGGTAGTCGACCAGCTTGCCGTGCAGCCGCTCGAAACCGGCCTCGTCGATGGCGACGTTGACGCTGCCCCACCAGATGTCGCCCTCGGTCGCCGCCTCGCGGACGATGAACTTGTCGTTGGGCGAACGCCCCGTGTGCTTGCCGGTCAACACCACCAGGGCGCCGCCCTCGGCCAGCTGGCCTTCGCCGCGCCTCAGGGTTTCCTCATAGAGGGCGGCGGTATCAAGGTTCCAGTATGCGGTACGAAGATCTTTAAGGCCGTGCTGACCCAGGCCGTTCCGACTGACGGCCTTGCCGACGTTATCCAATGCTCTGTCCTCCCGAGCTTTCTCTGTGGTCCTTCGTTTTTTCTCGACCGGCGCTACGGTCGCGCCCCTTTTTCGGGGTCGTTGCGGGGGCCTTTTGACGGGCCCCCGTAAGTGTGCCTCTTACCCTGCTGCCCAAGGAGGGTGGCTGGCAGAGAGATAGTCAATTCCGCCAGGCTTGGCCATGCAGATTATGTGTTTTTTCCGGCAGCGGAGTCTCCCCTTTGCGACGGCCGCCCGCGACTTTTCCCTGCCCGGCCCGCCGCCGCTTCGCCAGCCGGCGCGTTTGTCGGTGTTCATAGTTTAAGTGCTTGTTCATCAATGCAATTTAGAAGCTATCCGCAGCGCCGTATACGACTGCGGCGGGCCGGCCGTGAAGAGCCGCGCTGGTAGGGAAATGCCCCAGACATCGTCTGGAGGCCGCAATGGTTGCCGAATACGTTGGTGTGCGAAGTACCCTGCGGGCCCGCCTGCCGCTCAGGCCTGCGCGCCGGGCGGCGGACCGTCGCCGCGCGCCGCTTCCCCTCACCCCCCGGTTCCTGACCTTGGCCCTGCAGGGCGGCGGCGCACACGGCGCCTTCACCTGGGGTGTCCTCGATCGCCTGCTCGAGGAGCCCTGGATCGAGATCGAGGGCCTGAGCGGCGCCAGCGCCGGGGCGCTGAACGCGGCCGCCCTTGCGGCCGGCTGGCAGGCCGGCGGCCGCAAGGGCGCGCGCCGCACCCTGGAAGAGCTGTGGCGCCGGGTCAGCACCCTCGCCGACTTCGGCCCGCCCCTGGCGGTGGCCCCTGCCTTCCAGATGATGACGCGCATGTTCTCGCCCTATCAGCTCAACCCCCTGAATGTGAACCCGCTGCGCGGCGTGCTGGAGGACGTCATCGACTTCGAGGCGCTGCGCGACGATCGCGCCCCGCGGCTCTTCATCTCGGCCACCGAACTGAAGCAGGGCCGCGCCGTGGTCTTCGAGAACGAGGACATGTGCGTGGAGGTGCTGCTCGCCTCGGCCTGCCTGCCGCACCTCTACAAGGCCGTGGCCATCGGCGACTCCCACTACTGGGACGGCGGCTTCATGGCCAACCCGACCATCTTCCCACTGGTCTTCAACTGCGCGGCCCGCGACGTGATGATCGTGCAGATCGACTCGCTCACCGCCGACGAGGTGCCGCTGAGCGCGCGCCAGATCGACACCCGGCGCAACCAGATCATGTTCAACGCGCCGCTGATGCGCGAGCTGGAGGCGCTGGGCTATATGGGTCAGATGGCCGGGCGGCGGGGCTGCGGTCTCAGCGCCCGGGTGAAGGGCCTGAAGCTGCACCTGCTGGAAGGCGGCGCGGCCATGCGCGGGCTGGACAGCGCCAGCAAGCACCGCGCCGACTGGGGCTTCGTCAGCGAATTGAAGGAGGTCGGGCGCGTCGCCGCCGGGGCCTGGCTCGAGCGGCACCGCGCCGACCTGGGCGAACGCTCCACCCTGGAGCTGCCCGCCTAGCCCGGCTTCCGCTCAGGTCTGCTTCGGTTGGGCCTGCTGCTGCCGGGCGGCCTCGCCCAGCAGGCCGTGCTTGCGCAGGCGGTTGCGCAGCTGGTCGTAGGTGAGGCCGAGCTGGCGGGCGGTGGCGCGCTGGTTGTAGCGCTGCGCCGCCAGGGCCTGGCTCAGCAGGTCGTGCTCCACCCGCTTCATCGCCTCGCGCAGGTCGAAGGCCCGCAGGGGGTCTGACAGGATGCCGCCCACTGGGGCTCCTTCCGCAGGCCGCGTCCCGGCCTTGGCCTTGCCCTCGGCTGCAGGAGCCGGCGCCGCGCCGTCCGGTGCCGGCGGAGGCGCCACGGGCGACCAGGGGCCGGCGAAGGGGTCGAGCGCCACCGCCTCGATCTCCGCCTCCGGCGTGGCCCGCGCCACCGAGCGCTCCACCGTGTTGCGCAGCTCGCGCACGTTGCCCGGCCAGTCGTGGGCCTGGAGCGCGGCCATGGTCGCCTCGGTGATCGCCGGCTTGTCTCGCCCCGGCGGCGTCAGCTTCTCCATGAAGTGCGCCACCAACATCGGGATGTCCTCTTTGCGGTCGCGCAGCGGCGGCGACACGATGGGCACTACGTTCAGGCGAAAGTACAGGTCCTCGCGGAACTTGCCCTTTTCGACCTCGGCGCGCAGGTCCTGACGCGTCGCCGCGATCACGCGCAAATCGACCTTCATGGTCTTGGCGCCGCCGACCCGGCGCAACTCGCGCTGCTCGAGCACCCGAAGTAGCTTCGGCTGCAGATCCAGGGCGAGCTCGCCGAGCTCGTCGAGGAACACCGTCCCGCCGCTGGCCAGCTCGAACGCGCCCTGGCGCGTGGCCGTCGCCCCGGTGAACGCGCCCTTTTCGTGGCCGAACAGCTCGCTTTCGATCAGCGTGCCGGCCACCGCGCCGCAATCGACGACGATGAACGAGCCGCTGTTGCGTGGGGACAGCTCGTGTATCGCTCGGGCGATCATGTCCTTGCCTGTGCCGGTCTCGCCCTCGATGAGCACTGTCGCGTCCGTGTGCGCGATGCGCTCGATGAGCCCGAAGATCTCGCGCATCTGCATCGACTTGGCGACCATCTCGCCGAGCTGCTCCTTGTCGCTCGGCAAGATCTCGATGCGCTCTTCGAACGGCGTGAATTTGAGCTCCGCGGCACCCGCCGCAATCACCGAGCCCGCGCGGATGTACGCCTCTTTGATCTCCGCGCCGTCCAGAAACGTGCCGTTGGTCGAGTTGAGATCGCGGAGCAAGTAGCCCTTCGCGTCGCGCACGATCTCGAAGTGGACTCGAGACACCGTCTCGTCGGTGATGGTGAGGTCGTTGTCCCCCGCCTTGCCGACGCGAATCACATCGCTGGAGACCACATGCTCCGCTCCGCGCTCCGGCCCCTTGAGCACGACGAGCTTACAGCGCCGCAGATTGACTGTCGGCGGCCCCCCGTCCCGATGGATGCTGGTCCCGATCAGGTGGTCCCGTGCCACTAGGCCTATCCTAGCCGTTTGTGCTTGTGGTCGCCAGACCACAGCACTGTACATTTCACTCGAATTCCGGCCAGTTGACCCCCACGTCAGGCAGGCGTACCCTTGCGGTGGTGCTCAGACTGCTTGGCTTGGCACTGGGAATCGGGGGGGTGATCGGGTCGCCCGCTTGGGCGCAGAAGCCGTCCGAGACTGAGGTCCCGTCGTGTCTCGACAGCTCGATCAAAGACGAGCTCGGCGAGACCATCCGTCCCCGCGGCGTCCAGAAAAAGAAGTTCCTCAAGGACGAGCGCGTGCAGATCGTCGCGCGCGGCGGCGTGTTCGCGGCGGACCTGCTGTCGTCGTCGTACATCGTCGGCGGCGCCGTAACGTATTGGTTCACCGAAGACCTCGGGTTCGAAGCGAGCTTCGACGTCACGCCCATCGCCCTCGACATCGACGAGCCCCTCGCGGAGTTCTTCGAAGACGATCGGTTCGAGACCCCGGGCAACGGCTACCTCGTCCTCGGCAACCTCGTGTGGGCGCCCATGTACGCCAAGCTCAAGATGGGCGACGGCATCGCCCACGCCAACATCATGCTCAACCTCGGCGCGGGCAAGCTCGTGCACGACACGGTGCAGGGCGTCACCTTCGACGCCGGCACCACCATCGAGCTGTACATCAACAAGGCATTCACGTTCCGGATCGACATCCGCGACGTCATCGCCGTGCAAGAGGCCGTCACCGAGACGCGCCTCACCAACAACATCGTGGCGACGCACACGGTCGGCCTCGAAGTCACATACCCCAGCGGCAATATTCTTGCCGACCACAACCTTTATTGGGCTAACACCAGCGATGGCATCCGGGGAACCGATCCTGTGGATGGCAACCCGGCTTTTGTCGATCCTGCCGCGAATGATTACCACATCACTTCCGCTTCGGCAGC
>JBNKHC010000410.1:0-2639 GCA_050290145.1 Kiloniellaceae bacterium
CGGCCTGGGAACCCTTGCTTTTCCTCGGGACCTTGCGCGAAGCGCCCGGGGTGGTCCCTGAGTGGCCTGAGCGAGGCGGCGTTGGGCCGATCTCACAGGGCCAAGCTGGGCAAGGCCAAGCTGGCCGAGGTGATCGAGCGCTCCAAGCAGATCCTGGGCATGCCGGCGGACTACCGCCTGGGCATCGTCCCGGCCTCCGACACCGGCGCCGTGGAGATGGCGCTGTGGTCACTGCTGGGCCGGCGCGGCGTCGACGTGCTGGCCTGGGAGAGCTTCGGCGAGGGCTGGGCGACCGACGCCGCCAAGCAGCTGAAGCTCGACGACCTGCGCCTGCTCAGGGCCGGTTACGGCGAGCTGCCGAACCTCGGCCAGGTGGATTTCTCGCGCGACGTGGTCTTCACCTGGAACGGCACCACCTCCGGCGTGAAGGTGCCGGACGGCGAGTGGATCCCCGACAACCGGGGCGGCCTGACGATCTGTGACGCCACCTCGGCCGCCTTCGCCATGGACCTGCCGTGGGACAAGCTGGATGTCGTCACCTGGTCCTGGCAGAAGGTGCTGGGCGGCGAGGCGGCCCACGGCATGCTGGCGCTCAGCCCGCGCGCCGTCGAGCGTCTGGAGAGCTACACTCCGGCCTGGCCGCTGCCCAAGATCTTCCGCCTCACCAAGGGCGGTAAGCTGATCGAGGGCGTGTTCAAGGGCGAGACCATCAACACCCCCTCCATGCTGGCGGTGGAGGACGCCCTCGACGCGCTGAAGTGGGCCGAGGACATCGGCGGGCTCAAGGCGCTCATCGCCCGCTCCGAGCAGAGCCTCCAGGCCGTGGCCGACTGGGTCGCCGCCTCCGACTGGGCCGACTTCCTGGCCGAGGCGCCGGAGACGCGCTCCTGCACCTCCATCTGCCTGAAGATCGTCGACCCCTGGTTCCTCTCCCTGGATGCAGACTCCCAGGCCGCGGCGGCCAAGCGCATCGCGTCGCTGCTGGAGGAAGAGGGCGTGGCCTACGACATCGGCGGCTACCGTGACGCCCCGGTGGGCCTGCGTCTGTGGGGCGGCGCTACGGTGGAGCCTTCGGACATGGCGGCCCTGCTGCCCTGGCTCGACTGGGCCTACGGCGCGGTGAAGACGGAGAAAGCGGCGGCCTGAGCGGGCGCCACCCCTCAAATCATAGAGAGTTCCATGCAACGCCGGTGCGCCCCCTCGTGAAATTGGCGCACCGCGACAGAGAGGTTTAAACCGAAATGCCAAAGGTATTGATTTCAGACAAGTTGAGCGAGAAGGCGGCGGAGATCTTCCGCGAGCGCGGGGTCGAGGTCGACGTGAAGACCGGCATGTCGCCGGAAGAGCTGAAGGCCTGCATCGGCGACTATGACGGCTTGGCCATCCGTTCGGCCACCAAGGTGACGGCGGAGATCATCGCCGCCGCCGACAACCTGAAGGTCGTCGGCCGCGCCGGCATCGGCGTCGACAACGTCGACATCCCGGCGGCCACCGGTCGCGGTATCGTCGTGATGAACACCCCCGACGGCAACTCCATCACCACGGCCGAGCACACCATCGCCATGATGCTCTCCCTGGCCCGGCAGATCCCGGCGGCCAACGCCTCGACCCAGGCCGGCAAGTGGGAGAAGTCGCGCTTCATGGGCAGCGAGCTGACCGGCAAGGTGCTGGGCGTTATCGGCTGCGGCAACATCGGCGCCATCGTCGCCGACCGCGCCCAGGGCCTGCGCATGCGGGTCATCGCCTACGATCCCTTCCTCTCGCCCGACCGCGCCGCCGACCTGGACGTGGAGAAGGTGGAGCTGGACGCGCTGCTGAAACGCGCCGACATCATCACCCTGCATGTGCCCATGACCGACCAGACCCGCGCCATGATCGACGCCAAGGCCCTGGCCAAGACCAAGCCGGGCGTGCGCATCATCAACTGCGCGCGCGGCGGCCTGGTGGTGGAAGAGGACTTGAAGGCAGCCATCGAGTCCGGCCACGTCGCCGGCGCCGCGCTGGACGTCTTTACCGTGGAGCCGGCCAAGGAGAACGTGCTCTTCGGCCTGGAGGAGGTGGTGGCGACGCCGCACCTCGGCGCCTCGACTTCCGAGGCGCAGGAGAAGGTGGCCCTGCAGATCGCCGAGCAGATGAGCGACTACCTCGTGACCGGGGCCATCACCAACGCCCTCAACATGCCCTCGCTCACCGCCGAGGAGGCCAAGCGCCTGAAGCCTTACATGACGCTGGCCGAGCAGCTCGGCAGCTTCGCCGGGCAGCTGACCCGCACCGGCCTGAAGGCGATCACCATCGAATACGAAGGCGACGTGGCGGAGCACAACACCCGGCCGTTGACGCAGGTCGCGCTTTGCGGTCTGCTCACCCCCATGCTCGATACGGTCAACATGGTGAACGCGCCGCACGTGGCGCGCGAACGCGACATCGACGTGGCCGAGGTGAAGCACGAGCGCGATTGCGACTATCAGACTCTGATCCGGATGACCGTGACCACGGAACGCGGCGAGCGCAGCGTGGCCGGCACCCTCTTCGGCGGCACCAAGCCGCGCGTGGTGGACATCAAGGGCATCTCCATCGAGGCGGCGCTGACGCCGCACATGCTCTACATCACCAACGAGGACAAGCCGGGCTTCATCGGC
>JBNKHC010000411.1:0-2270 GCA_050290145.1 Kiloniellaceae bacterium
CTACCTCTTCGAGGGTGAGATCCTGCACCGCGACAGCCTGGGCAGCCTGCAGGCGATCCGCCCCGGCGCGGTGAACCTGATGACCGCCGGGCGCGGCATCGTCCATTCGGAGCGCAGCGGCGAGATCGAGCGGGCCCGGGAGGCGCGGCTGCACGGGATGCAGTCCTGGGTCGCCCTGCCGCTGGCCGAGGAACAGGGCGCGCCGGGCTTTTCCCATCATCCGCCGGAGGACCTGCCGCTCATCGAGGGGGCCGGCAGCCGGCTGCGCCTGCTGGCCGGGCGCGCCTACGGCCGGGTCTCGCCGGTGCCGGCCTTCTCCGACCTGTTTTACCTGCACGCCGAGCTGGAAGCCGGGGCGCGGCTGGAGCTGCCGGAGGACCATGCCGAGCGCGCCGTCTATGTGGTCAGCGGCGGCGTGTCGCTGGGCGGCGCCGACTACGGTCCCGCCACCCTGGCGGTGCTGCGCGACGGGGCGCCGGCCTCGCTGGCCGCCGGGCCGGCCAGCCGCCTCATGCTGCTCGGCGGCGCGCCGCTGGAGGGCAGGCGCCATATCTGGTGGAACTTCGTCGCCTCCGACCCGGCGTTCATCGAGCAGGCCAAGGCGGACTGGCGGGAAGGGCGCTTCGCGCCGGTGCCCGGCGACGACGACTTCATCCCCCTGCCGGAAAACTGAAGATCCAGCGGAGCGCCGTGCCGGACAGTGGCCGGCAAAAACCCGGGTCTCATTGAACCCGCAGTTGGGTTACCGCGACAGATTGACGTCATCGTGCCGCAGCGCGGCGCCGATGGCGCTCGTGGAGCGGCACGCGTTTCCTCCGTGCGGCTCCGCTGACGGGCGGCTGCAGGCGGCGACTGCGGCCGCCCGTCATCCTTTGGGGGTAGCATAGGCGCTCCTGAGGGGTAGGGCCGCACAGCCGGTCTCTGATTTTCTATATCTCTTTCAAAGGTTTAGGCGGGTAATGCGGCAAAGCTGCATTTTCCTTGTGCGGTTTCGCGGCTTCAAGGCGGGGCCCAACGGCGGTATCTCAGGCTGACCGCAGATGGGCAGCCGCGCTCCCTGTTCCCGCGAAAGACCGCGATGTCGGGCGCCAGTGAACCCCAGCCGGGATCCTAACGACAGAGTTACACCGCCCGGCCCTTTGCCGGGTCACGAACTCAGGACTTACGGGAAGAAAGCCATGCTTTATCGAGACCTGCGCGGCGCCGGGCGCCGCGACGAGAATCAGCAGCAGTTCACGCATCGCGCCTCGCGGCGCGGCCTGCTGGCCGCGGTCGTGCTGACCTGCGCCCTGCCCTCCGCGCCGGCGCTCGCCGATGAGGCGTCGGCGGATATCGTGTCGACCAACGTGCCGACGATCATCGTCGAGAACAACGGCAGCGAATACACTCACGTGACCAATTCCAGCCAGAGCATCACGGGCGAGATCCAGGTCAAGATCGACGCCGAGGTGACGGGCAGGGTCGAGAGCTTCGAAGCCTATCCGATGCTCGGCTCGCTTTACGACTTCCATTCAGCGTCCTGGGACTACTTCAAGGACGCCGGCTACTCGAAGAGCTACTCGGTGCCGCGGCCGAAGTCGGTCACCGAAAACTTCAATTTCGAGATTCCGCGTCAGGACTATGCCGACTTCATGGTTGCCGTCTGCAACATCCACGCTGACAAGCTGCGCAGCCAGGGCAAGAAGAACAGCGAGATCTTCTCCAAGAACCGCACCGTCGCCTTTGCCGTCGAGGGTCAGGTCGATGCGGAGCTGACCGGTCCGGACCGGATCAACCCGCCGCCGACGGAGGTTTCCCAACTCTACACCCTCAGCGTCACCTGCAAGCGCGATGACGCCCTCGACCCGGTCGCGGCGCCACAGGTCGAAGGGGCCTACATGCAGGCCAAGGCAGGGCCGAAGAACCTCCGCGGCACCTGCGAGCTGGAGCTCAACGGCTCGGTCATCACCAGAGACCCCAACACCGAAGTGAAGTTCGTCTATGTCGACGACAAGGGCAATGTCAGCGACCTGAAAACGGTGACCACCTCGGGTGAGGCCAACACCACTTTCCAGCACAAGTTCCCGATCAGCGCTCAGCACAAGAGCGGCAAGATCCGCATGGTCGGCCAGAGCCATCCCTTCTATTCCAACTGGGCGAGCTTCGAGACCCAGTGCAGCGAGCCGGTCGACGACATCAAGACCGTCCTGCCGCCCAAGGCCGTGGCCGTGGAGGCCTATGCCACCGCCGACAACGTCATGCACCGCGGCCGCATCTGCCCGGCCAAGGCC
>JBNKHC010000412.1:0-2153 GCA_050290145.1 Kiloniellaceae bacterium
CAAGGCAGCGCCGCACGACCCCGACCTGCCCATCGGGGCCGGCGAGGAGGCCTGGATCGAGGTGGTCCAGAAGATGGACGAGGTCTACGCCGACCTCGTCGCCTCGCAGACGTTGTTGGAAAAGCAGAACGCCCGGCTGGAAGAGGCGCAGACCTTCATCAGCTCGGTGCTGGCGGCCATGACCGACGTGCTCATCGTCTGCGACCTGCGGGGGCGCATCCAGCAGGTGAACCCGGCCCTGGAAAAGCTGCTGGGGCGCCGCGAGTCGGAGCTGGCCGGGCTGCCGCTGACCGAGATCTTCGAGGCGGCGAGCCATGCCACCGTCACCGCCTTTCCAGAGCGCGTGCAGAAGGACGGGCAGCTCGCCGACTGCGAGGTCTCGCTGGTGGACGCCGAGGGCCACGCCGCGCCGCTGGCCATGAACTGCACCGCCCGGCGCGACCACCGCGGGCGTCTGGCCGGGATGGTGCTGGTCGGCCGCCCGGTGGGCGAGCTGCGCCGCGCCTACCGCGAGCTGGACTTGGCGCACCAGCAGTTGACCCAGACCCAGCAGCAGTTGGTGGCTTCGGAGAAGATGGCCGCGCTGGGCCGCCTGGTCGCCGGCGTGGCGCACGAGCTGAACAACCCCATCAGCTTCGTCTTCGGCAACATGCATGCGCTGAAACGCTACGGCATCGCCATCACCAGGTATCTCGAGGCCTGCGAACGCCGCCAGCTCGACCCGGAACTGCGGGCCCTGCGCGCGGAGCTGAAGATCGACCGGGTGATGCGCGACATTTCGCCCCTGGTGGAAGGCACCCTGGAGGGCGCCGAGCGGGTCAGCGACATCGTGCAGGACCTGCGGCGCTTCTCCAGCAACCAGGAGGAAACCCAGGAAGGCTTCGACCTTGTGAAGCTGATCCGCACGGCGACCGACTGGGTCATCAAGGCCGAGCGGGTGAAGCCCGCAGTGCGCTTCGACCTGCCTGAGAGCCTGGAGATGGTGGGGCGCAAGGGGCATCTGCACCAGATCATCGTCAACCTGGTGCAGAACGCCGCCGACGTGCTGGCCGGGCGCGACGACGGCACGGTCGAAATCTCCGCGCGGCGGCAGGGCGCCGATATCCTGGTTCAGGTGGCCGACAACGGCAGCGGCATCGCCGAGGGCGACCTGGACAAGATCTTCGAACCTTTCTTCACCACCAAGCCCATCGGCCAGGGCACCGGCCTCGGCCTCTACGTCAGCTATTCCATGGCGCAGAAGCACGGCGGCGACCTGACGGCGGTCAACCGGCCCGGCGGCGGTGCGGTCTTCACCCTCAGGATTCCGGATCATGGCCCAGCCGAGAACTGACGGCATGAATGGCGGGGGGCGCCGCCGCCTCAAGATGCTGTGGCTGCAGTCCGGCGGCTGCGGCGGCTGCACCCTGTCGCTGCTGGGCGCCGAAGGACCGGACCTGCTGACCGCCTTCGAGGCCGCCAACATCGAGGTGCTGTGGCATCCTTCCCTGAGTGAGCTCAGCGGAAGCGGCGTCATCGAGTTGCTGGAGCGCATTGTCGCCGGGGAGGAGCCGCTGGACATCCTCTGCCTGGAGGGCGCGGTGATGCGCGGGCCCAACGGCACGGGACGCTTTCACATGATGTCGGGCAGTGACCGCCCGGTCATGGCCTGGCTGGAAGACCTGGCCAAGCAGGCCGACTACGTGGTGGCGGTCGGCAGCTGCGCCGCCTTCGGCGGCATCACCGCGGCGGGGCTCAACGAGGTGGAGGCCTGCGGCCTGGCCTACGACGGCACGGAAGCCGGCGGCCTGCTGGGCGCCGACTTCCGCTCGCGCGCCGGCCTGCCCGTCGTCAACATCGCCGGCTGCCCCATCCATCCCGACTGGCTGACCGAGGCGCTGCACCAGATCGCCGCCGGCAATTTCACCGCCGAGCACCTGGACGAGTGGGAGCGCCCGCTGGCCTACACCGTGCACCTGGTTCACCACGGCTGCGCGCGCAACGAGTTCTACGAGTTCAAGGCCAGCGCCGAAAAGCTCTGCGACCTGGGCTGCATGATGGAGAACCTGGGCTGCAAGGGCACCCAGGCGCGCGCCGACTGCAACATCCGGCCATGGAACGGCTCGGGCTCCTGCATCGACGGCGGCTATCCCTGCATCAACTGCACGGCCCCG
>JBNKHC010000413.1:0-16894 GCA_050290145.1 Kiloniellaceae bacterium
GCATGGCGCGGGCCGGGATGGGCGCGTAGATGGGCTTGTCAGTCATCGTCGCCCCACTCCCGCCCGCGCGTTTCTTCGCGGACAAACCACCGGATTTCTCTCCGGCCCCAGGGGCGGG
This sequence comes from Kiloniellaceae bacterium, assembly GCA_050290145.1. Classification (GTDB taxonomy): domain Bacteria; phylum Pseudomonadota; class Alphaproteobacteria; order Kiloniellales; family Kiloniellaceae; genus Pelagibius. Next base: position 119 of record JBNKHC010000413.1, read on the forward strand.
GCGGTGACGCCGTGTCGGCGTCACCGAGAGCGGCCAGGCCGAACTCGCGGCCTACCCAGTCATCTTGCTTTGCGGGTACTGGCGCGGTAGTATTCTGAAATTCGCCGCCTAGCGAAGTATCAGAACGTTTTCCGAAGCCCCGCCCTTGCCGGCGGGGTTTCTTCATCCTGCAGCCTTCCCCTCCAGCATTCGCTGGAATGCCACCTTGGGCACCAGCAGGCGCTTCCCGATTTTGATCGTGGGAATCTGTCCAGTCCGCGCCGCCTCGTAGGCTTGATTGCGCCCAACGCCCAGGTGCTGGGCCGCCTCGGCAATGGTGAGGGTCAAGCGGGTTTCGTCCATCTCGGATTTCTCCTTCGTCGCTCGCGGCACCAGATATGGTGCCATCCCCCCTGTTATCGCATAGGAACCATATCTGGTGCAAGCACCACTTGTGGTGCCATTTAATCCCTGCTATAAGCGGGGGAAAACCGGGAAAAAAGAGGACGCCACCATGCCGAAGAGAGATCCATCAGCCATCGTGCAGTTGAAAGTCAGAATGCGGGAGTCGATGCGCGACGAGATCGAAAGGGCGGCCAAAGAGGCCGGGCACTCAATGAATGCCGAGATCATCCGGCGGCTTGAGACGTGGGGGCGCCAGGAGGCCTTGGAGAAGAGGTGGGACGCCATCGACCAACGGGATGAGGAGTTGCTGGCCGAAACCAAACGGCTAGAGCAACAGCTCGATGTGATTGTGAATGCCTTAAAGAATGCCCTGGATCATCGCTTGGAGGACAAATCATGAGACGCGGCAACATCACCCGCCGGGGAAAATCCTCCTGGCGTATCAAGTACGACCTTCCCCGCGACCCGCAGACCGGCGAACGCCGTGTGGCCTTCAAGACGGTGCGCGGCACCAAGAAGCAAGCCGAGCAGGAATTGACCGCCATCCTGGCGAAGCTCGACAAGGGCATCGTCATCGACCCGAGCAAGGTCACCGTCGCGGAGTACCTGGACGACTGGCTGAGGGTCACAGCGCCGCACACGGTCGCCCCGAAGGCCCTGGAACGCTACCACGGCATTGTCCGCAATCAGATCAAGCCCGGCCTCGGGACCATCGGACTGCAGAAGTTGCGCCCGGCTGATATAGACCGCTGGGTCAAGGGCATGGTGGCCGAGGGTAGTTTGTCGATCCGCTCAATCAGGCACGCGCATGGCGTCCTGCGCACCGCCTTGAACGATGCCGCCCGGGTGGAACTGGTGGAGCGCAACGTCGCCTCGCTGGTCAAGGTGCCGAAGGCGGAGCGCCAGGAAGTAGAAATCCTGAAACAAGACCAGATTGCCGAGGTGCTGGACAAACTAGAGGATCACCCCTCCCTCTTCCCCATCGTGGCCCTGGCCCTGGGGACAGGTGCCAGGCGTGGCGAGATTGCCGCCCTCCGCTGGTCCGATATTGACCTAGACGCCGCCACCGTCCGCATAGAGCGCGCCCTGGAACAGACGAAGGCGGGCCTTCGGGTGAAGACCCCCAAGACAGCCGCAGGAAGGCGCACAGTGAGCCTCCCGGCCTTCACGGTCACCGCCCTGCGGGATCACCGCCGCCAGGCCCTAGAGACCCGCCTAGCCCTGGGCGCTGGTGCCCTGCCCGCAGAGACCCCCGTCTTTGGCGACCATGAGGGAAACCTACCCTCGCCCTACAGCATCACGGATCGCTGGCGGAACGCGGTGAAGAACCGCAAGCTCCCGAAGGTGACCTTCCACGCCCTGCGCCACAGTCACGCCTCAGCCCTGATCGCTGCCGGCCTCGACGTTGTGGCAGTCAGCCGCCGACTCGGGCACGCCTCGCCCGCCCTCACCCTCTCGGTCTACGGTCACCTCTTCCGCCCCGACGACGACAAGGCCGCCGCAGCCATTGACGCCGCCCTCGGTCAGTAGAGGCGCGGGTGCCAATCGGGTGCCAATTGGACCCAATCGGAAACCTAACTATCTGATTTTCAAGCGGAGAAGTGGCGACCCCAACGGGATTCGAACCCGTGTTGCCGGCGTGAAAGGCCGGTGTCCTAGGCCTCTAGACGATGGGGTCCCGAGAGCGCTGAGGATTTAGCCGTTCCGCCCTGGGAATGCAAGCCTCCGCGAGGGATCCGGGGGCAAAAAAACCGGCCCCTCGCGGGACTTGCCGGACGCTCAATCGTAGGAAACCTGCCGCATGGCGCGGGCCTGGGCGGTCATGGGCCCTTCCCCGGCCGCCCCGGGCGCCTCAACCACCGGCACCCCGCCGATCTCCTTCACCAGCTTCTCGATGATGGCCTGGGCGAAGGATTCGTAGTCGTTGGCGGTCATCACGAAGGCCCCCGGCCCGCCGATCACCGAATTGCGGTAGTAGCCGTCCACCGAGGTGTCCTCGTTGAGGATGGCCAGACCATTGATGGTCACCCCCTGCAGCACCGCCGCATCGCGCAGGGTTTCCGGCTGGGCCCCCTGATTGGCGCGGCCGTCGCCGGAGATGTCGACGACCCGCCGCGTGCCCGCATAGCCGTTGCGCTCCATCTCGGAAAGGGCGAAGGCGATGGCGCCCCCAATGGCGGTGCCGCCGCCGTCGAGGAAGCGCGGGGTGTTGTCGATCTCCTGGGCGAAGGCCTCGATGCTCGCCTCGTCGCTCAGCAGCGCCCAGTCGACGGCGACCTGCTGGCGGCGGTTGTCCGACCACTGGATCATGGAGACGGCGATGCCGTTCACGCCGGTGGCGGCAATGGCGGCGATCACGGTGGGATCGCGGAAGGCCCCGGCGAAGCCGCGCATCTGCAGGTCGAACTCCTCGACGGAAACCGAGGAGGAGGTGTCGACAGCCAGCACCAGTTCCAGGGACACCGGCTTGTCGGGCCCCTGGTTGCGCGGCTCCAGCTGGGCGATGCCGCCGGCCGGCAGCAGGGCGGCGCAGAGGAGCGCCGCAAGGCCCAGGACCGGCGCACGACAAGCCTTCCCCGCGGCGCGGCGGGCCAGGAAGCGGCAGGAGAAACGGCGCAGAGCCATGGACGCTAGCCTAACCGTTGTGACGGCCGCCTGTCTCACAGAATAGGAAGATTGACCCGAATGTGATGCGGCGCGCCCCGGAGTCAGGCGGAAACCGGCGCCGCGTCCTCGATGATGAACTGCACGCTCTCGCGCCCGCCCCAGCGGTCGACCTGCAGCCGCCCGGCGACGTGCAGCGGCAGGCCCGCGGTCTGCAGCAGCGCCGGGCCGAGGTCGCTGTCCAGCGCGCGGAAGGCGATGCCCTTCAGGCTGCCGCCTCCTGAACCTTGCGCATCGCCGAGGAAGCAGCGCACGTGGTTCTCGCCCACCACCGAGGCCTTGGCGACCTTCACCGCCGGCAGGGCGAAGCGCGGCTGCACGTTGCCCACGCCGAAGGGCGCGCAGCGCTCGAGCTGCGCCAGCAGCTCCAGGGTCGCGGCCTTGGGCTTGAGAGCGCCGTCGATGCCGAGGGCCGGCTGGTAGTCGATCTCCGCCAGGCGGCGGGCCAGGCGCGCGTCGAGGAAGGCCGTCAACTCCGGCAGGTTCTCTGCCGTCACCGTCAGCCCCGCAGCCATGGGATGCCCGCCGCCGTTGACCAGCAATCCCTCCTGGCGGGCGGCAATGACCGCCGCGCCCAGGTCGACCCCGGGCACGGAGCGCGCCGAACCCTTGCCGACGCCGTTCTCCAGCGCCACCACCAGGGCCGGCTTGTTGAAGCGCTCCTTCAGGCGGCTGGCGACGATGCCGATGACCCCGGCGTGCCAGCCTTCGGAAGCGGCCAGGACGAGCCCTTCACCCGGCCCCGTTTCCTCCACCTGGCGGATCGCCTGGTCGAGCACCTGCAGCTCGATCTCCCTGCGCTCGGCATTGTAGCCGTCGAGCCGCGCCGCGAGGGCCGCCGCCTCGCCCTTATCGTCGCAGGTCAGGAGCCGGGCGCCCAGCGGCGACTCGCCGACGCGCCCGCCGGCGTTGACTCGCGGGCCGAGCAGGAACCCTGCGTGATAGGTGCCCGGCTTCTCGTCGATGCGCGAGACGTCGCTGAGGGCCGAGAGCCCGACGTTGCCGCGCGCGGCCATGACCTTCAGGCCCTGGGCCACCAGCGCGCGGTTGACGCCGGTCAGCGGCACCACGTCGCAGACGGTGCCCAGCGCTACCAGGTCGAGCCACTGGCGCAGGTCGGGTTCGGGCCGATCGTTGCGCGCGTACCAGCCGGCGTCGCGCAGCGCGCGGTTGATCGCCACCACCAGCAGGAAGGCGACGCCGACAGCGGCGAGCTGGCCCTGGCCGGAGGTGTCGTCCAGCCGGTTCGGATTGACCACGGCGGCAGCCGGCGGCAGGCGCGGCTCGGCGGCGTGGTGGTCGACGACGATGACCTCCAGCCCCGCCTGCGCCGCCTCACCCAGCGCCTCGAAGGCGGTGATGCCGCAGTCGACGGTGATGACCAGCGCGACGCCCTGGTCCTTCAGGCGCTTCAGCGCCGGCGCGTTGGGGCCGTAGCCTTCGGCCAGGCGGTCGGGGATGTAGATCTGCAATTCGACGCCCAGCGCGGCAAAGAAGCGCGCCAGCACCGCCGAGGCGGTCGCCCCGTCGACGTCGTAGTCGCCAAAGACGGCGATCCTCTCACCCGCCTCGACCGCCTGCAGGAGGCGCGTGGCGGCGCGGTCCATGTCCATGAAGGCGGAGGGGTCGGGCAGGTAGTCGCGCAGGGTCGGGTTGAGGAAGCGCTCGGCCTCCTCCGGCTGCACACCGCGCGCGGCCAGGACCCGACCGATGATCTCCGGCAGGCCGAGCTGCTGCGACAGGGCAAGGCCGAGGCGGCTGTCGGCGAGACGTTCTTCCCAGCGCTTGCCGGTGAGCGATCGTTCGACGCCGAGGAAGCAGCCGCGCGGCGTCATCGCATCAGACGCCGAGGGAATCGTACCAGGTCTTGCGCTCGAAGTTGTGGTGCGCCTCGACGTAGCGCACGGTGCCGGACTTGGAGCGCATGACCACCGAGTGCGTGGTGGCGCCGCCGTGGAAGCGGCGCACGCCGCGCAGCATGGAGCCGTCGGTCACGCCCGTGGCCGCGAACATCACGTCGCCGGCCGCCAGCTCGTGCAGGCTGTACTTGCGGTCGTAGTCGGTGATGCCCCACTTGTCGGCGCGGCGCTTCTCGTCGTCGTTGCGGAACACCAGGCGGCCCTGGAACTGGCCGCCGATGCAGCGCAGCGCCGCCGCCGCCAGCACGCCCTCCGGCGCGCCACCGATGCCCATGTAGATGTCGACGCCGCTGTCCTTGCTGCTGGTCGCCATGACGCCGGAAACGTCACCGTCGCCGATCAGCATGATGCGGGCTCCGGCCTCGCGCACCTTGGCGATGACCTCCTGGTGGCGCGGGCGGTCGAGGATGCAGGCGACCAGGTCGGAGACGTCGACCTTCTTGGCCTTGGCCAAGTTCTTCAGGTTCTCCCCCGGTTCCTCGTCCAGGTCGACCAGGTCGTCCGGCAGGCCGCCGCCGACGGCGATCTTGTTCATGTAGGTGTCCGGCGCGTTTAGGAAGTTGCCGGCCTCGGCCATGGCGATGACCGCCAGCGCGTTCTGCCCGCCCTTGGCGGTGATGGTGGTGCCTTCCAGGGGATCGAGGGCGATGTCGATGGCCGGGCCGCCCTGGCCGACTTTCTCGCCGATGTAGAGCATCGGCGCCTCGTCGCGCTCGCCCTCGCCGATCACCACCGTACCGTCGATGTCCAGGGCGTTCAGCGACTGGCGCATCGCGTTGACCGCGGCCTGGTCGGCCGCCTTCTCGTCGCCGCGGCCCATGAGGCGGGACGCCGCGAGGGCGGCGGCCTCCGTCACGCGCACGGTTTCCAGAGCAAGGTTGCGGTCCATCGAACCAAGAGTGTGCGTGGCTTTGGGCATCGGATCCTCGTTTGACAGGACGTTAGAGATCTACGATCCGGATCAGCCGCGGCTGTTCGACCACGGCCTCCAGATCGGCGATGCGGGCCAGCGCCCGCTGAATCTGAGCTTCTTCGGTATCGTGGGTCATGATGATCACCGGCACCGCCTGGCCCTCCCCTTCGGCGCGGCCGCGCTGGATCATCGACTCCATGGAGATGTTCTCATCGCGCAGGGCGGCGGCCACGTCGGCGATGACGCCCGGCTGATCGATGACCAGCAGGCGCAGATAGTAGGGGCAGCGGTGCTCGGCCATAGGCAGGTTGGGCCGGCGCGTCAGCTCGGCGGCCGGAATACCAAAGACCGGCAGGGTCGTGCCGCGGGCGATGTCCATCAGGTCGGCGACCACCGCCGAGGCGGTCGGCCCGGCACCGGCGCCGCGTCCTTCGTACATGGTGGTGTCGACGAAGTCGCCGTCGGCCACCACGGCGTTGAACACGCCCGAGACGCTGGCGATGGGCAGTTCCTTGGCGACCATGCAGGGGTGCACGCGCTGCTCGATGGCGCCGTTGACCTGCTGCGCCACGCCCAGCAGCTTGATGCGGTAGCCCAGCTCGTCCGCGTAGGCCACGTCCAGGGCCGAGACGTTGCGGATGCCTTCCACGTGCACGGCCTCGAAGTCGACCTCGCAGCCGAAGGCCAGCGCCGTGAGGATGGCCAGCTTGTGGGCGGTGTCGATGCCGTCGACGTCGAAGCTGGGATCGGCCTCGGCGTAGCCCAGGCGCTGGGCCTCGGCCAGCACGGTCTCGAAGTCCTGCCCGGCCTGGGGGTTGCCGGCGGCGACGCCGTCGCCCTGCATCTGGGTCAGGATGTAGTTGCAGGTGCCGTTGAGGATGCCGTAGACGCGGCTGATGCAGTTGCCCGCCAGGCCCTCACGCAGCCCCTTGATGATGGGGATGCCGCCGGCCACCGCGGCCTCGTAGCCGATGGTGCGCCCGACGGTCTCGGCCAGTTCCGCCAAGGGAGTGCCGTGGTGGGCGAGCAGCGCCTTGTTGGCGGTGACCACGTGGCGGCCGGCCTGCAGCGCCGTCTCGACCATCAGCTTGGCCGGGTCCTCGGAGCCGCCGATCAGCTCCACCACAACGTCGGCCTCGGCATCGCGGGCCAGGGCGACGGGATCGTCGAACCACTGCAGACCCGAGAGGTCGACGCCGCGGTCGCGGCTGCGGTCGCGCGCGGAAACCGCCGTCACCTGCAAGGAGCGACCGGCGCGCGCGGCGATGGCGGCGCCGTTCTGCTGAAGCAGGCGCAAGGTGCCCGCCCCGACCGTCCCAAGCCCGGCCACAGCTATGCGAAGAGGTTTACTCAAGAAGCGATGTTCCGGACCTTTGCGCCCTGGTCGTTAATGCCCAGGGACCTTAGAAACGCCTTAATGTTGCGGACCGCCTGGCGGGTGCGGTGCTCGTTCTCCACCAAGCCCAGCCGCACGAAGCCCTCGCCATATTCCCCGAAGCCGATGCCGGGGGCCACGGCCACCTGGGCCTCCTCCAGCAGCAGCTTGGAGAACTCCAGCGAGCCCATCTCGCGCAGGGCCGTCGGCAGGGGCGCCCAGCAGAACATGGTCGCCGGCGGGCTGGGGATCGGCCAGCCGGCCGCCTCCAGGCCGGAGACCAGCACGTCGCGGCGCGAGCGGTAGCGCGCCCGCATCTCGTCGATGCACTCCTGCGGGCCGTTGAGGGCCGCGGTGGCCGCCACCTGGATCGGCGTGAAGGCGCCGTAGTCCAGGTAGGACTTCACCCGCGACAGGGCGGCGATGAGGTCCGGGTTGCCGGCGCAGAAACCGATGCGCCAGCCGGGCATGGAATAGGTCTTGCTGAGCGAGGTGAACTCGACGGCGATGTCCTTGGCGCCGGGCACCTGCAGGATCGAGGGCGGCGGCTCCCCCTCGAAGTAGACCTCGGCGTAGGCCAGGTCGGAAATCACGTAGATCCCGTTTTCCCGACAGAAATCCACAACCGTGGAATAGAAATTCAAATCAACAACTTCAGCGGTCGGGTTCGAGGGATAGTTGAGGACAAGGGCCGAGGGCTTGGGCACCGAGTGGCGCATCGCCCGCTCGAGCTGCTCCATGAAGTCGAACTCGGGGCCGACCGGGATGCTGCGGATCGCCGCACCGGCGATGATGAAGCCGAAGGCGTGGATCGGGTAGCTGGGGTTGGGCGCCAGGATGATGTCGCCGGGGCTGGTGATGGCCTGGGCCAGGTTCGCCAGGCCCTCCTTGGAGCCCAGGGTGACGATGACCTCCCGCTCCGGGTCGAGGTCCACGTCGAAGCGGCGCTGATAATAGGCGCAGAGCGCCTTGCGCAGGCCGGGAATGCCGCGGGAGGTGGAATAGCGGTGGGCCCGCGGGTCGGCCAGGGTCTCGGCCAGCTTGTCGATGACATGCTGCGGCGGCGGCTGGTCAGGATTGCCCATGCCGAAGTCGATGATGTCCTCGCCGGCAGCGCGGGCCTTGGATTTCAAGGCGTTCACTTCGGCGAAGACATAAGGCGGCAGGCGCTTTATGCGGTGGAATTCCTGAGTCATGGTCGTCTCTGGCGCAACCCTTCGAGGCCCGCGAAATCCGTTGCTGCAAGGCCGGCGCCGGGGCGGGCCGGCGCGGCGGCGGCTGAGGCAGGCTGAGAGGCACGGGAAGCCCGGCCTGCCGTGCGGTTTCTTGTAGCGAGCGCGGGTCTAGTTTTCCAGGAAGATTTCGACCCGCCGGTTGCCCGCCTCGCCGGAGGGCATGAACTCGTGATAGACGGGCTCGGCGTCGCCCAGGGCCTCGGTATCCACCGCATCGGACGGCACACCCAGAGCGAGCAGTTCCGCGGTGACCGATTCCGCCCGCGCCATCGACATGTCGAAATTGGCGATCTGGTGCTCGTCCGGGGTGGTGTTCTGGGTGCGGCTGCTGGCATGACCCACCACCCGCAGGCGGCCGCCACGCTGCTGCTGCAGGGCGGCCAGATCCTTGAGGACGCTGCGGTCCCGGGCATCCAGGTCGGAAGAGCCGTGGCCGAAGAAGATGATGGCCGCCAGCTGCCCGCCGGCCGCGGTCTGCAGCGGCACACCCGCGATCTGCTCGTGGCTGATGATCTCGTTGCCGCTGATGATGACGCTGGTCCCGTAGGGATCCGAGGGGGCCGCGGTGACCAGCGGCGCCGGCTCGGTGAAGGTGGCCTGCCGGCGATCCTCCATCATCTGGGCCAGGACCTTCTCGCGCTCCTCGGGCGCCAGATAGGGCTGCGGCGCCTCGGGAACCTCGGAAAGCGTGGGAAATTCATCCTTGGCGCCCTGGGTCGTCACCCGCTGCGGTTGCTCCGCCGCGGCCTCCTCGGGGGTCTGCGTGGCCTCCCTCACCGCCGCGCAGCCCGACAGGACCAAGACCGCCAGCACGGCCGCCGCGGCCGGCAGCCGGCGGGGGCCCCGCCCGTAAGCCTCCTGCTTATCCATCATCGTTTATCTCTTCCTTGCACCGGCCTGTCGCGCCGGGCGCCTCGCAAAGCCCTGCGTTTCCGCCAAAAAGTTGTTTTTCGGTGCTTGCTCCGCCGCCGTCACCGCTATTGAAACGGCCGCACCCCCCTATTACCTTGCGAACAATTCGGCATTTTTTCTGCCATGCCGATTCCGCAGCGCCGATACGGGACAGCAACCGCATCAGCAGGATAAGGAAGCCTACATGCCGGAGCAACCGCCCCCCGACATCAAACTGCCCGATCCTGTCGAAATCTCGAAGTCGATGGCCCGCATCGCCGAGCGGAGCCAGAAGCTGGTGGCCGAGTTCCTGGCCCGTCAGGAGCCCCAGGGCGGCGGCCCGGCCGCCATGGACCCGCTCAACATCGGCGGCGCCTTCATGGAGATGACCCACCGGATGATGGCCGACCCGGCCAAGCTGGTGCAGGCCCAGATGACCCTGTGGCAGGACTACATGCGCCTGTGGCAGACCACGGCCCAGCGCATGATGGGCCATGAGCCGGAGCCGGTGGCGACGCCGGAGCACGGCGACCGGCGCTTCAAGCATCCGGAATGGGACGAGAACGAGCTCTTCGACTTCGTGAAGCAGTCCTACCTGCTGACCGCCCGCTGGATGCAGTCGACGGTGAAGGACGTCGAGGGACTGGACGACAAGACCGCGCAGAAGGTCGACTTCTACACCCGCCAGTTCGTCGACGCCATGGCGCCGTCCAACTTCGTCATGACCAACCCGGAAGTGCTGCGCGAGACCCTGGAGTCCGGCGGCGAGAACCTGGTGAAGGGCCTGCACAACCTGCTCGACGACCTGGAGCGCGGCAAGGGCCGCCTCAAGATCAAGATGACCGACATCGAGGCCTTCGAGCTGGGCAAGAACATCGCGCTGACCCCCGGCAAGGTCGTCTACCAGAACGACCTGATGCAGCTCATCCAGTACGAGCCGACGACCGAAGAGTCTTTCAAGCGCCCGCTGCTGATCGTCCCGCCCTGGATCAACAAGTTCTACATCCTGGATCTGAGGCCGAAGAACTCCTTCATCCGCTGGGCCGTCGAGCAAGGCCATACGGTCTTCGTCATCTCCTGGGTCAATCCCAGCGAGAAGCTGAAGTCCAAGAGCTTCGAGGACTACATGACCGACGGCCCGCTGGCCGCGCTGGACGCCGTAGAAAAGGCGACGGGCGAGAAGGACGCCAACGTCATCGGCTACTGCCTGGGCGGCACGCTGCTGGCCTGCACCCTGGCCTACATGGCCGCCAAGAAGGACAACCGGGTCAAGTCGGCCACCTTCTTCACCACCATGATGGACTTCAAGGACGCCGGCGAGCTGGGCGTCTTCATCGACGAGGTGCAGCTCGCGGCCCTGGAAGAGAAGATGAAGGACAAGGGCTACCTGGAAGGCGCCGACATGGCGACGACCTTCAACATGCTGCGCGCCAACGACCTCATCTGGTCCTTCGTGGTCAACAACTACCTCATGGGCAAGGACCCCTTCCCCTTCGACCTGCTGTACTGGAACTCCGACTCGACGCGCATGCCCGCGGCCATGCACAGCTTCTACCTGCGCAACATGTACCAGGAGAACAAGCTGGTGGAACCGGGCGCCGTGACCCTGAAGGGCGTGAAGATCGACCTCTCGAAGGTGAAGCAGCCCGCCTGCCTGGTCTCCACCCGCGAGGACCACATCGCCCCCTGGAAGGCGACCTATTCGGCCACGCAGCTGCTGGGCGGCCCGGTGAAGTTCATCCTCGCCGGCTCAGGCCACATCGCCGGCGTGGTCAACCCGCCTGAGGCCGAGAAGTACGGCTACTGGACCTGCGCCAAGAACCCGAAGGATCCCGACGCCTGGAGCAACAGCGCCGAGGAGCACAAAGGCTCCTGGTGGCCGGAATGGCAGGCGTGGGTCACCGACTTCACTGAAGGCAAGGTGCCGGCCCGCCACCCCGGCGACGGTGACCTGAAGGTCATCGAGGAAGCGCCCGGCAGCTACGTCAAAGTGCAGGCGCAAGACTAGGCTTCATGGATACGATCAAACGAGTCCCTGCTTCAGGGCCGGACGGCGCTGAAGAGATGAGCCGGGTGCTGGCCGAAAGCCTGCCGCTGGCCCGCCAGTGGGCCGCAGAGCTGTGCTGGCGCAACCCGGAAGACGGCGAGAGCTGCGCCTGGTACCACGGCGCCTGGCAGACCCTGCGCCTGCTGGGGATCGTCACCACCCTGACCCAGCAGTCGGAACTCTACATCGCGGCGCTGCGTCCGCTGATCGCCGAGGGCGGCTGCAAGCGGGTGTTTCTTTCCGGCTCGGCGGATTACGGGCTGCTGTCGGTGGTGCTGGAAGCTTTCAGCAAGGAAGCCGCCACGCCGGAGATCACGGTGGTGGACCGCTGCCAGACCCCGCTGGAACTCTGCCGCTGGTACGCCGAGCGCTACGGCTACACCATCGAGACTGCGCAGTCCGAACTTCAGTCCTTCCGCGCGCCGGCGCCCTACGACCTGATCTGCGTGCACTCCCTGCTGTCCTGCGTGCCGGTGGAGCACCACGCCGACATCGTCTCCACCTGGCACAGCCTGCTGCGCCCGGGCGGCGTCCTGATGATGGCCAACAACCTCTACATCGGGAACACCGCCAGGGAATCGCGGTTCACGCCGGAGCAGATTTCCGCCTATCTGGAACGTGTCGCCAAGGCCGCGGCGACCTGCCCGCATCCTGAGGCGCTGCCGCCGGCCGACGAGCTTCAGAGCATGGCCGCCACCTATGCACAGCACATGTCGGGCTCGATCATCTCCTCGCGCGAACAGTTGACCGATCTTCTGGAGGACCACGGCTTCGCCCTGGAGGAAGCACGCTTCGGCAATCTGGTGAAGGACCGGAACCACCAGCGCTCCGGCGCGCCGACGTCGGGCAAGCGGGAATACGCCTGGATCGTTGCCCGGCGCCTTTAGGCGCGAAAAGAACAAGCGCCTTTAGGCGCGAAAAGAACAGGCGCCTCTAGGCGCGAAAGAAACGAGCGCCTTCAACCGAAGACTCAGCTGCCCTGCTTGCGCAGCGTCGTCTCGTTGACGAAGTCCTCGTACTTGCCGCCGGCGCTGCGCGGAATTTCGTCCAGCAGCTTCAGTTCCACGGACACCGTGCCGGGCAGCCGCTCGGAGAGATGTGCGACGAGCTGTCCCTGCTCTTCCTCGCTCAAGGGGCGCTCCGGCACCAGCCGCGCCTCCACCTTGTCGATCGTGACCTGGGCAAGCTGGAACTGGCTGATCGGCGCGATCTTGGTCATCGACTTGACGCCGAAGGCCGGCCAGTACTCGTTGCCGTCGCGGTCGACCAGCATGTTGCGCTCTCGGCCCAGGATGCGGGTCAGCACCGGCAGGCCGCGGCCGGTGGGACAGGGGCCACCGACCTCCGCGAAGTCGCCGATCTCGTAGCGCAGCAAGGGCATGGCGAGGTTGTGCAGGGAGGACACCACGACGCGCCCCACCTCGCCCGGTTTGCAGGGCCGCCCGTCGCGGTCGAGCACCTCCACCAGCACGAAGTCCGCCTGCACCAATTGATGCTCATGGCCCGGCGCCTGCAGCGAGATGTAGCCGAGCTCCTGCGAGCTGTAGGTATCGGCGATCTCCACGCCCCAGACTTCGCGACAGGCTTCGCGCACGTGGGGATGCAGCAGCTCGCCGAAGGTCAGGCACTGCTTCAGCTTCGGCAGCTTGAGGCCGTGGTCCTGGAAATAGCGGGCCAGCGACAGGAGGTTGGTCGGATAGCCGCGCAGGTAGGAGGGGTTGACGCGCGTCAGCCACTCCGCCTGCTGGGCGACACTGGTGTCGATTTCCAGGGCATGGAGCGGACCGCTCGGGAATACGGCATCGACGGACTTGCCCCAGGTCTGCTGCCTGAAGCCGTCCGGGTAGGACGCGCCTTTCGGGATACGGCGGATCACCGCCATGGTGGCGTTCAGATCGCGGTCGTGCCAGAGGTGCTCGCGCAGCGTGACCACCTCCCAATACAGCTGGTTGAGATTCGAGCTGACGACGGTGACCGGCATGCCGGTCGACCCGGAGGTGGAGGACGCGGCCGTCTTGCCGTGCTCCGGCGGCAACTTGCTGCTGATCAGGCTCTTGCCCGCTTTCTGGATGTCGGCGCGGGTCAGGAGCGGCATCCGAAGCCAGTCCTCCGGCGTCACCGCGCGCTCGCCGGTCAGCCCGCAGTCATGCAGCCGGCGCCGATAATAGGGGACGGTCGTCGACACGTGATGCAACAGGCGGTTCAGCTGGCGGAACTGCAGGTTCTGGATTTCCGCCGGGCTGCGCCACTGGTTCGCCTCGAGCTGCTGCAGGATGGCGAGACGCAACCCCGCATTCGGCCGGGGCATGGCGGGCCAGATGGAGGAATTGGCGGTCGATCTCGGAATGTTAATCACTTGGCTTGTCCAGGCTAGTAAGGCCACCAGAAGGGTAACAGGGGCAAGGGAATCCCAATGCCCTCCACGAAGACCCCGTAAGAAAGCACCAAGGAGCCCGCCGCGACTGCAAGGGAGAGGCCCCAGCTTTCCCCGGCGCGGCGGAGCAGCCCCAGGAGATAGACCGCCAGACCTGCCGGGAAGCCCAGCAGGAAGACCAGCGGCAGCACGGAGAGCAGATAGAGCCCTTCGCGCAGCGGGTGCCCGCCACGCGCGGGAGCGGCGGCCGAGGTCGCGGCGCGCGGTGCCGGGGCCGTCCCGCGCTGCAGCGCCACCAGTTGCACGATCACGACCAGCAGCGTCCCGCCGGCGGTGAGCAGCGGAAAGCGCATCAGCGCGGCCGAATAGTCATAGTAGAACAGGCCCAGCGCGCAGAAGCCGGTCAGGAATGCCGTCAGAACGAGAAGAAAGGCCGTTTCAGCGCTTCGCATTGCCATTCCCTCCGTAGCGCGCCGCCGCCGCCAGGAAATAGCGCCGCAGGCGCCCCCAGGACAACCCCATGACGATCAGTGCCAGCAGCGCCAGGGAACCCGGGCGCAGCAGGAAACTCATGCCGTAGGCCTGCAGCGTGATGTGCAGATAGGTCTCGATCAGCGGCGCCATGACGAAGCCCAGCACCAGCGCCGGCCGGCTGTAGCCCATCGCCTTCATGGCGCAGCCCAGAAGGCCGATGACACAGGTGGCAACCACGTCCAGCGGCTCGTTCTGATAGGCATAGGCGCCGAGGACGACCAGCACCGCGAGGATCGGCGCCAGGACCTGGGGGCGCAGATCGGCGATCTTCAGCAACAGCGGCGCGGCCGCGATCATCATGACCACGGCGATGAGGTTGGCGAAGGCCAGCACGATGGCGAGGCCGACGGCGAGATCCATGTGGTCTGCAAGGAAGTCGGGGCCCGGCTCCAGGCCCAGCAGCAGGAAGCCGCCGAGCAGCAACGACATGCCGGCGCTGCCGGGAATGCCCAGCGCCAGGGTGGTGACCAGCGCCCCGCCCTCCTTGGCGTTGTTGCTGGCCTCCGGCGCGATCACCCCTTCAACGCAGCCGTTGCCGAAGTCTTCCGGCGTCGGCGACGTCTGCTTGGCCGAAGCATAGGCGACAAAGGGCGCGGTATCGCCGCCGACACCGGGCACAATGCCGATGAAGACACCCAGCAGCGACGACTTTATCAGCAGATAGGGCCGCTGGATCGTGGCCTTGATCCCCTGGCCGATCTGGGCGAAGCGCTCACGCCGGCCCGTGGCCGCCGCTTCGGCGCGCCGGCCCAGCG
This sequence comes from Kiloniellaceae bacterium, assembly GCA_050290145.1. Taxonomy (GTDB): domain Bacteria; phylum Pseudomonadota; class Alphaproteobacteria; order Kiloniellales; family Kiloniellaceae; genus Pelagibius. Next base: position 15,210 of record JBNKHC010000413.1, read on the forward strand.
CAAGGTCGAGGATCTCCGGCACGGCAAAGAGACCGAGAACCAGGGGCACCAGGCGGATCCCGTCGAGCAGGTAGTCGATGTCCAGCCAGAAACGCGGCACCCCCGCCAGACGGTCATAGCCGAAGAGCGCCAGAAAGACGCCCAGGCCGCCGGCGATGAGGCCGCGCGCCATGGAGCGTTCCCCCAGCGCGCCGACATAGATGATGCCCATCAGCGCGAAAAGGAAGGTCTCGGGCGAGCCGATGTGGAAGACGATGGGCTGCAGGAAGGGCAAGAGGCCGACCAGGGCAATGACTCCGACCACACCGCCCAGACCGGAGGACATGAAGGCAGCCCCCAGGGCGATGCCGCCCTTGCCGGCGCGGGTCATGGGATAGCCATCGATCACGGTGGCCGCGTTGGGGCCCGAACCCGGAATGCCGAGCGCGATGGAGGTCAGGGCGCCGCCGGTATAGACCACGGCGTGAGCGGCCAGGAGAAAGCCCAGCCCCGCCATCGGCTCCATGCCGTAGATGAAGGGCAGCAGCAGCGCCAGGGCCGTCAGGCCGCCCAGGCCGGGCAGCACGCCGAGCAGCAGCCCGACCAGGACCCCCAGGACGCAGAGCAGCAGCACTTCCGCGTTCAGGAAGAGCGCGAAGCCGTCGGCTATAGAGGCGAGCACAGGTGCCTCCGCTCGGTCGCAATCTCGATCGGCAAGACGATGGCTTTCCGCAGCGGGCCAGGAATAGGTGCTGCCAGGCGCGCGGCTAGTTGTACATTTCCAGCGCCACGTGACGCACCCGGGCCAGTTCTTCGTCGCTCAGCCCGTCCATGACGCGGTTGATCGACTGCTTCACCGCCTCGGGCGACATGTAGCTGATCGGCCGTTTGGCGGCCTCCGCCTCGGCGATCACCGCCGGGTCGGTCAACACCTCGCGCGCCGCCTGCTGCAGAAAGGTCAGGCGGTCGGCCGGGATATCCGGGGTGGTCACCAGGGCCCGCCCGAGGCCGAACAGCGCATCGGAATAGTCGATCCACCAAGCCTGCTCCGGCGTCAGCTCGGCAAGCTCGAACAAGGTCGGGAGGTCGGGCATCAATGACGAGCGTTCGCGGGAAAGGACCGCGAAGGGCATCAGCCCCTCTTCCCTGCCGTAGCGGCGGGCGGAGCTGTCTGAGGGAATGAAGCCGTCGATCTCACCGCGGATCGCCGCCAGGGCGATCTCCTTGGAGCCCTTGTAGCCGACGATGATCTGCGCCTCCATTCCCAGCGCCTCGGCCATGAAGGCGGTGCCCGCGGCAATGGGCGCAGTGCGCGCCGTGCCGCCGAAGCGGATCGGAACTGCCGCATTCCGCATATCGTCGAGCGATTCGATGCCGGCCGCAACGCGCAGCACCAGGATACGCTTTTCGTCCGCGACACGGCCCAGGAAGCCGAGACTCCCCATCCGGTAGCGAACACCCGGCGCCTGCAGTATCTGGCTGAACGAGGCCGGGGCGCCGCCGATGAGCATGATGGTCAGACCGTCGGGCTTGGCGGCCGCCACCTGGTTGAGGGCCAGATTCCCTCCGCCGCCGGGCCGGTTCTCCACTACCACCTGGGCCCCGAGGCGCTGCTCCAGGTGCGGCGCCAGCATGCGCGCAAAGGCGTCGTAGCCGCCGCCGGCGCTGTAGCCGACCACCAGCTTGACGACCTTGCCCTTGTAGAA